>NZ_CP070950.1:2847483-3163870 GCF_017084525.1 Conexibacter sp. SYSU D00693 | reverse complement strand
GGGCAGACGGCGGCGCGGCGGCGGGCCCCGGGGGGGGGAAGGCCCGCCGCCGCCGTGCCGGGTGGCGCTACCGGCGGCCCTCCCGGGCCGCACGGCCGTCGCGACCGATCCGGGCGTCGACCGCGAACGGGACGTCCAGCGAGTCGGAGCGCAGGTCCTCGAGGCGGTCGCTGCCGACGCGCACGCCGTCGGCCAGCGCCTGCACGGCGTCGTGCAGCGCGGCGGGCGCGGCGAGGCGCAGGCCGTCGACGGCGCGCCGCGCGGCGGCGCGGCGGTCGCCGGCGCGATCGCGAGCGGCGCGCAGGACCGCGGCGGTGCGGTGGTCGACGCGGGCGGCGAGGGCGTCCTCGACGCTGAGCAGGACGCTCACCTGGTCGCCGGCCAGGACCGTGACCGCCTGCACGACGGCCGCGTCGACGGTGTCGGCCTCGCGCTCGGCGCGGGCGGCGACGGCGACGAGCGCGTCGGTCTGGGCGGCGAGCGCGACGCGCAGGGCGGCCGTGGCGCTGCGACGCACGGCGCCCGTGCCGCGGACGGCGAGGCTCGCGGCCTCCTCGGCCTGCGTGACGGCGGCGGCGGAGAGGGCGACCGCGGCGTCGGCCTGGACGGCGAGCGGCGCGGACGCGGCGCGCGTGACGGCCGCGCTGTGGGCCTGGCGCAGGCGGCGCTCGGCGCGACGGACCAGACGGCTGGCCTGGGCGGGCGCGCGGCGGGCCAGGCGCGACGCGGCCGCGAGGTCCGCGCGGGCCTGCGACTCGGCGTGGACCGCGGTCGCGGCGGGGACGGCGGTCGTGGCCTTGGGGCCGTCGGCGGCGGCCGACGGCGCGGAGACGAGGGTGCCCGCGAGGCAGGCGAGCACGGCGGTGAGGAGGGCGGAGGGCTTGCGAGGGGACATGCCCTCCAAGACCGCTCACCGGCCCGGATCCGGGACCGCTTGGACGATCGAGCCGACCTGCTCAAGCAGGCCGGCGCACCCGCCGACTACCTGGTGCCCTGGGGCCGGTCGAGGGCGTCGAGCAGCTGGCGCACGCCGCCCACGACCTCGCCGACGCGGGCCTCGACCTGCGCGACGACCGGCACGACGGCCTCGCCGAGGGTGCCCCGGACGACCGTGTCGACCGTGCTCGACACGGTGCGCAGCGTGTCGCCGGCGGGCGTGGACGCGGGGGTCTCGGCCGCGGGCGGCGTCGGCGGCTGGACCTCCGGCACGACGGCCGCGGTCGTCTGGCCGTCGAGCGGCAGGCGCGTCGGGCGGTCGTCGGCGGGCGGCGTGGGCGTCGCGCGGCCGACCGCGCGGGTGCGCGGCGTGTCGCCGTCACGAGCGTCGGCACGGCGCGCCGCGGCGGTCGCGCGGGCACGGCGCCGCGGGCCGTCGGCGCCCGTGGCGCGCAGGCGGATGGTCGGCGCGGCCGCCGCGCGCGCGGGCGCCACCTCCGCGACCTGCGCGGTGCGGGTGCTGTCGCGCGGCGCGTCGCGGTCGGTCGTGGCGGCCATGCCGCCGCCCGCGAGGGCGAGGGCGGCGACGGCGGCGGCGACGGGACGGGCCGACGACCCGGCGGCGAGGACGTCCGGGGACGTCGACGCGGCGGCCACGCCGCGCGAGCCGAGCTCGCGCGCCCACCCGAGGAGGCCGAGGACCGGGGTGACGCAGCGGGTGTGCAGCGCGCGGGCGCGGCGGCTGCGGTCGAAGCCCAGGCAGGGCGTGCACGCGTCGAGGTGCGCGCGCACGCGGCGGTCGCGCCGGCGCAGGGCGCCGAGCTGGCGACGGACCTCGCCGCAGGGCATGGCGCGTCCGGCGCGGCGCTCGGTCAGCGCCTTGCGGGCATCGGCCACGAGCCACTGGGCCTGCTCGAGGCGGACGTCGAGGCGGCGCGCGACGGCGCCGTACTCCAGCCCGGTCAGCTCGCGCAGGACGAAGGCGGTGCGCTGCGCCTCGCTGAGGGTGCGCAGGTCGGCGACGAGGTCGCGCAGGTCGGCACGGGCGACGAGGGCCGCCTCGGGGTCGAGCGCGGTGGCCTCGAGGAGGTCGGGGTCCTCGAGGGCGACGGGCCGGGCGCCGAGCGCGCCGGCCCGGTCCGCGCAGGCGTTGCGGGCGACCTGGAGCAGCCACGGGCGCATCGCGAGCACCTCACCGCCGGCCTGCAGCCGCTGGAGGGCGCGCAGCCAGGTCTCCTGCGCCGCGTCGGCGGCCTCCTCGGGGTCGCGCAGCAGCGCCAGGCAGAGGCGCTGGACGGCCGCCCCGTGGCGGCGATGGAGGTCCTCGAAGGCGGGCTCGTCCCAGCCCGTGGCACGACGCACGGAGATCGCCTCGGAGATGGCCATGCCCTACTTTCGGCGGACCGGCGCCCCCGCTTCCCCCTCCAAGTGCAGGAACCGCTCCCCGGTGGGCTGCGGGCGGACGGGCCAGGGCACCGCAGAGTGCCGCGCACGCTCCGCAGAAAAGAGGGGAATCAACCTGCAGGCCACGGCGACACTGGAGTCATGGGGCGAACGCACGTCGGCGACCCGCCAAAGGGGCGGGACGCCAGAGCACCACGGGCACCTGACGCCGCGTCAGCATCGCCGGCCGTGCTCGCCCCGGCGGGCAGCCCGGAGCCGGCGCTGGACGACCTCGCGACGCTCGCCGCGCGGCTGGCCGACGCCCCGATCGCGCTGGTGGCCGTCGCGGGCGTTCCACACGGCTGGCACGTGGAGGGCGTGCTCGGCGACGAGCGCGACCGCGACGAGCGCGCCGCCGCCCTGGCGGTCTGCGCGGCGCTCGAGGTGCACGACGCGCCGCTGGCGCTCACCGACACCGCGCACGAGCCGGGCCTGCGCGAGGTCGCCGCCGGCCTGCGCGCCGTCGCCGCGGTCCCCGTCCTCGGCGCGGCCGGCGAGCGCCTCGGGAGCCTGTGCGTCCTGGACCGCGTGCGCCGCACGTTCGTCCCCGGCGCGCTCGAGGACCTCGCCCGGCTGGCCCGGCACGTGCGCGAGCACGTCGAGCTGCGCCTGGCGCTGCGCGTCGCCGCCGAGGGCCGCGCCCAGGTGCAGGCCTTCGTCGAGCACATGCCGGGCCTCATGAGCCTCTACGACCGCGACGGCCACCTCGTCATGGCCAACGCCGCGTTCGCGGAGGCGCTGGGCCGCCCGCTGGCCGAGGCGCTGGGCCATCACGTCGACGAGCTGCTGCCCCACTCGCGGACGCCGGCGGTCGCCGAGCGCCGCCGCGCGATGGTCCAGCACGGGCAGACGTCGACGGCCGAGGAGGTCCACCGCCGCAGCGACGGCAAGATGCGCACGTACGCGGTGACGCGCTTCCCGGTGGCCGACGGCTACGGGACGGTGGCTGTCGACGTCACCGACGTGCGCGACGCCGAGCACCAGCTGGCGGGCCTGCACAGCCGCCTGGCCGACCTCCAGCGCACCGAGGCGCTCGCGCGGCTCGCGGGCGGCGTGGCCCACGAGGTCAACACGCACCTGACGGTCATCGCCGGGTCGGCGGAGCTCATCGCCGCCGACGCCGGGCAGGCAGGCGTCCGTCACGACGCCGAGCAGATCATCGCCAGCGTGGGACGCACCCGCGACCTCACGCGCCGGCTCGAGTCCCTCAGCCGTCGCGGGCACGTCCAGCTCGACGAGCTCGACCTGCGCGACCTGGCGGCCGCCGCGGTCGCCGACGTCCCGGCCCGCGTCCTGTCGGTCTTCACCACCCCGCCGGACCCGGTGCTCGTCCACGGCGACCCCGACCAGCTCCTGCGCGCGCTGCGCGAGGTGGTCGGCAACGCGGTGGAGGCGCTGCCCGTGGGCGGGGGCAACCTCTCGGTCGAGGTCTCCCGCGGCGTGCGCGACGGCGAGGGCAAGGACTTCGGGCTGATCCGCGTGAGCGACGACGGCCGGGGCATCCCCGACGTCCTGCTCGAGCGGGCGTTCGACCCGTTCGTGACGACGAAGGACGCGGGGCCGCACCTCGGCCTCGGCCTGGCCACCGCGCACGCGATCGTCCTCGCGGCGGGCGGCGCGCTCCTGCTGGACTCCGTCGAGGGCGTCGGGACCAGCGCCACGGTCGTCCTGCCCCTGGCGTGCTGCGCGGCGCCGGAGCGGCCTGCGGCGCTCGGCCCGCCGGGGGCGCGACGCGACCGGGCGGCCAGTCCGGTGCTGGTGGTCGACGACGAGCCGGCCATCGTCCGCCTCGTCGAGCGGGTCCTCGCCGACCAGGGCTACGACGTGCGCACGGCGACGACGGCCGAGGGCGCGCTGGCCGTCGCGGAGGCGGTCCCGGGTCTGCGGCTCGTGCTCACCGACGTCGTCCTGGGCGACGAGTCCGGGACCGAGCTGGCCGGCGAGCTGGCCCGCCGCCGGCCCGGTCTGGAGGTCGCGTTCATGTCGGGCTACGTGGATGGTCAGGGACTCGAGCACGAGGGTCGCGCGGCGGGCCAGGAGCGCTTCCTGGCCAAGCCCTTCGAAGTGCGCCAGCTCGTCGCACTTGTCGATCGACTAGTTCTCTGAGCGGTGCGCCTACGTCGGCGAGCGGCGGTTCCCTTCCGCCGAACGGCCGACGCCGCCCCCTCGTTTCCGAGGGGGTGACAGGGTGTCCAACGGGTCTAGGCTCACCAAGCAAATGGCCATCACCTGCCTCCTCGCCGACGACCACGAGGCCCTCCGCCGAGGGGTCGCCGCGGTGCTGCAGGCCGAGGACGACATCGAGGTCGTGGGGCAGGCGGGCATGGCCTCGCAGCTCGTCCCGCTGGCCGAGCGCCGCCGCCCGCAGGTCGTCGTCCTCGACGTGCAGCTCCCTGACCGATCAGGCATCGAGGTCGCGGCCGACCTGCAGCGGCTGGAGCACCCGCCGGCGTGCGTCGTCTACTCCGCCCACGGCGACGCGGAGCTCGTCAGCCAGGCCCGCGAGGCGGGCGTGCGCGGCTACGTCGTCAAGGCCGGTCCGCCGCAGAACCTCGTGCACGCGATCCGCCTCGTGTCGGCGGGCAGCGAGTACGTCGACGGGTCGATCGCGGCGGACGTCCTCAAGCGCCAGGACCAGCGCCAGAGCGGCGGGCTGTCCGGGCGCGAGCTCGAGGTGCTGCGCCTGCTCGCCGAGGGCATGACGACCGCCAAGGCCGCCGAGGCGCTCTTCCTCAGCCCGACCACGGTGCGCTCGTACGTGGAGTCGGCGATGGCCAAGCTCGAGGCCGGCAACCGCGTCCAGGCCGTCGCGATCGCGCTGCGGCGAGGTCTCATCACCTGATGACGGCGGTGGTCCTGCCCGACCTCTGCGCCGTCACGACCTCCGTCGCCCTGCTGCCCGTCCCCGCCCTGGTCTACGACCCGGCGGACCTGCGCATCCTGGCGGCCAACGGGCCGGCGGCGGCCCAGTACGGCTACGACGTCGAGCGGCTGCTGGAGTCCGACCTCAGGCTGCTGCACCCGGCCGAGGACGCGCAGGCCGTCGAGGACTTCATCCAGCAGGGCATGGACGACGGCCGGCGGGCCAGCCGCTGGCGCCAGGTCAGGGCCGACGGCTCGACCATGTGGGTCGAGATCACGAGCGGCCCGGTGCAGGTGGGCGACCGGCCGCTGCGCTGCGCGACCCTGCGCGACGTCACCGAGGCCGAGGACCACCGCTCCCGCGTGGCGGCGGTCGCAGCGGCGCTCCAGGTCACCGAGGACGTCGTGGTGATGACCGGCCCGCCGACGGGCCCGCGCGCGGAGCTGCGCATCGTCGAGGTCAACGGGACCTTCGCGCGGCTCACCGGGTGGTCGGCGGAGGAGGCGATCGGCCGCGACCCGCACTTCCTCCTGCACCGCGACGCCGACGGCGAGGAGCTGCGCGCGCTGCAGCAGGCGGTCAAGGACGGCCGGCCCGAGCGCGTCGAGCTCCTGCACGCCCGCCGGGACGGCACGCCGTTCTGGGCCGAGCTCGTCATGAGCCCGCTGCGCGACGGCGACGGGACCGTCCGCAACGTCATCTTCATCCTGCGCGACGTCACCGAACGCCGGCGGATGCACGAGGAGGCCCTGCACGCCACGCGCCTGGAGGCCGCGGGACGGCTGGCCGGTCCGCTGGCCCACGACTTCGGCAACCTCCTGACGATCATCGAGACCGCGGCGCAGCTCACGCGCCTCGACCTGCCCGACGAGGGGCCCGGGCTCGAGGCGATCGACGACATCGCCCTCGCCGCCGCCCGCGCCCGCCAGCTCACCCAGCGCCTCGTCGCGCTCAGCCAGCGCACGGTTCCGCGCCCCACCGACGTCGACGTCGGCGAGCTCCTGCGCGAGCTCGAGCCGCTCATGCGCCGCCTCGCCGGGCCGGACGTCCGCATGACCGTGCGCGCCGAGGGCGACGGCCCGGTCCGGGTCGATCGCACCGGCCTGGAGCAGGTCGTCCTCAACCTCGTGGTCAACGCCCGCCACGCGATGCCCGACGGCGGCGAGCTCGACGTCCAGCTGGCCCGCGAGGGCGACTGGGTCGAGCTGCGCGTCCGCGACACGGGGGTGGGCATGCCGCCCGAGGTCTCCGCCCGCGCGACCGAGCCGTTCTTCACCACCCGCCCCGCCGGCGAGGGCACGGGCCTGGGCCTCACGACCGCCCGCCACGTGGCCACCACGGCGGGCGGGTCGCTGCGCCTCGAGAGCGCCCCGGGCCGCGGGACGCTCGTCTGCCTGCGTCTGCGCCGGGTCGCCGACGCGCCGCAGGACTAGCCGCGGTCAGCCGGCGAAGAAGCGCACGAGCTGCTCGGCGACGCAGACCGGCTTGTCGCCGCCCTCGCGCTCGAACGTCTGCGTGAACTTCACCTGCGCGCCGCCGGCGACGTCGTCCACGCTCGACACCGTCACCCGCATGCGCAGCTTGGACCCGACGGGCAGCGGCGACGGGAAGCGCACCTTGTCGTAGCCGTAGTTCAACGCGAACGCCACGCCGTCGACCGTGTACATGTCGTACGAGAGCTTCGGCCCGATGCTCAGCGTGTAGAGGCCGTGGGCGATCGTCCCGCCGAACGGCGTGCTCGCCGCCTTCTCGGGGTCGACGTGGATCCACTGGTGGTCGCCCGTCGCGTCGGCGAACGCGTTGATCACGTCCTGCGTGACCTCGAGCCAGTCGCTGACGCCGATCTCCTCGCCGACGTTGGCCTTGAGGTCGTCGATCCCGCTGAAGGTGCGCATGGGGGTGGACGCTATCCGGGCTGGAGTCCCGCTCGCCTCGCGGCAGGGGACCCTGCCTCGCGGGTCGGCACGGAGGAGGGGACCGCCCACCGCCGCGGAACTCCGGTGCGGTGGATGAGCGCAGCCGGAGCGTCGAGCGCGCCTTCGCGACACCGCTGATGGTCCTCGCCCTGCTCGTCATCCCCGTGGTGGCGATCGAGGAGAGCGAGACGCGTGGCTGGCTCGCCACCACAGCCGAGGTCACGGACTGGATCATCTGGACGGCGTTCGCCGCGGAGGCCATCGCGATGCTGGCGGTCGTGCCGGACCGCCGGGCCTGGCTGCGGTCTCATCCGCTCGAGGTGGCGATCGTCGTCCTCACGGTCCCGGCCTTCACGGCGCTGCTGCCGGCCATCCGCGCGCTACGCGCCCTTCGGCTCCTGCGCCTCGTGCGCGTGGCGCCCCTGGCCAAGCAGGTCTTCAGCGTCACCGGGCTGCGCTACGCGTCCATCGTCGCCGTCCTCGCGATCCTCGGAGGCGGCGAGGCGTACGCGGCGGCGGAGGACGTGCCTGTCGGGGACGGCATCTACTTCGCCATCACTACGGCGACGACGGTCGGCTACGGCGACATCGCGCCCGAGACGACGGTGGGCAAGGCGGTCTCCGTCGTGGTGATGCTCGTCGGCATCGGTCTCGTCGCGGTCCTCACCGGTGCAGTGGCGGAGCGCTTCCTCTCCCGCGACGTCGAGGCGCTGGAGACCACGGAGCGCGCAGCCGACCAGGAACTGCGCGCCGAGCTTCGGCAGCTTCGGACCGACACAGCCGAGCTTCGCGCGGCGTTGACCAGGATCGAGGCGCGCCTCGAGGACGATACGGGGTGACAACGCGGTCGCGCGTTGCGGAGTGTGGTCCCACCCCACCGCCAAGTTGAGGCTCTGTGAGGACCTCGACTGCAGGGTGGTCGACGCGGGGCGCGCGCCGGACCCCGAGACGGCCCTCCGACCGGCGGGCCACAGTGCGCGACCAGCGGCGCATGGGCGCAACGCCTCACCCGCCGTCCCTACGGCGCCGCGACCGGCTCCCCCAGCCACGCCGCCTCCTCGCGCCCGAGCTCGGTGCTCGGCGGCGCGCCCGCGATGTACTCGAGGGCGAGGGTGCCCCAGTCGCCGCCGGCGCGCAGCTCGCCCAGGACGCCGAAGAGCAGCCCCTCCATGCGGCGCAGCAGCAGGGCCTGGGGCGGGATGGTCTGGCGGCGCATCTGGTCGAAGTAGGCCGAGCGCGGGGAGGAGCTCGTCTCCATCGTCTGGCGGACGAACTCGGGGTCCAGGCGGCGGAAGCCGGGCGTGAAGTACCACTCGCCCGCGGCCTGGAGCTGGCCGAGGACGTCCTCGGGGACGAAGGCGTCGGGGTCCGGGAGGTAGCCGAGCTCGGCCAGGCCGCGGTGGACCTCGGCGGCGTCGCCGGCGACGACGGCGCGGGCGAGGGCGCGCTCGGCGTCGAGGTAGGCCTGGTCCATCTTGCGCATGAGGCCGAAGTCCAGGAAGCAGACGCGGCCGTCGTCGGCGAGCAGGTAGTTGCCGGGGTGCGGGTCGCCGGCGACGAGGCGCTCGCGCTCGAGCAGGCCGTAGAAGAAGCGGAAGCAGATCTCGGCGAAGCGGTCGCGCTCGGCCTCGGGCCGCGCCTTGACGGCCTCGAAGCCGGTGCCCGGGACGTACTCGCTGACGAGCATGCGGCGGCTGGACAGCGACGTGTCGACCTGCGGGATGACGACGAACGGGTGGCCGCGGAAGGCACGGGCGACGGCGCGCTGGTGCTGGGCCTCGAGCTCGTAGTCGAGCTCCTCGCCGATGCGGTCGCGCAGCTCGGCGAGCAGCGCCCTGGCGTCGAGGCCGGGCGCCATGCGCCGCACGAGCGGGATCAGCATCCCGGCGTTGCGCAGGTCGGTCTCGACCGCCTCGGCGACGCCCGGGTACTGGACCTTGACCGCGACGTCGCGGCCGTCGTGCGTGCGGGCGCGGTAGACCTGGCCGATCGACGCGGCGGCGATCGCCTGCTCGTCGAACTCGGCGAACGTGCGGTGCAGCGGCTCGCCCGTGTCCTGCTCGACGACCCGCCGCATGTCCTTGAAGGCGACCTGCGGGGACTGGTCGCGCAGCGCCGCGAGCTTGGCCTTGAACTCCTCGCGGTGCTCCTCGGGGACGAGGTCGAAGTCGACCGTCGAGAGGACCTGGCCGAGCTTCATGGCCGCGCCCTTCATCTGCCCGAGGGTCGCGACGAGCTCCTCGGCGGCGCCCATCGCCCACTCGCCGCGGCGCTCGTCGCTGCGGGCGGTGAGCCGGCGCACGCCCTGGCCGGCGACCATGGAGCCGAACTTCGCGGTGCGGGCGATGCGGGAGCGGGGGACCTTGGGCATCCGGACCTCTACGGGCCAGCGTAGGGTGCGCGACCACCATGGCCCCCGCCGCCGGACCGCTGCTCGCCGTCGACGCGCCGTCCCTGCTCTACCGCGCGTTCTTCGCGCTGCCCGACTCGATCAAGGGCCCCGACGGCCGTCCGCGCAACGCCCTGCTGGGCTGCGCCAACCTCCTGCTCCAGGCGCACGAGCGCTTCGGCCCGCGGGCGACGGTCCTGTGCTTCGGGGAGGAGGCCGCCCACTACCGCGTCGAGCTGTTCGAGGGCTACCACGCCGACCGACCGCCGATGCCCGACGACCTCGAGCACCAGTGGCGCATGGCGCGCGAGTTCTTCGAGGCCTTCGGCTTCCTCGTGCACCGCCACGACGAGCTCGAGGCCGACGACCTCCTCGGCGCCTACGCCCGGGTGGAGACCGAGGCCGGCGGCACCGCGATGCTCTTCACGGGCGACCGGGACATGTTCCAGTGCGTCTCGGCGTCCGTACGGGTCCTGTGGCCCGGCGGCAAGGAGGGCCCGCAGCCCATCGACGTCGCCGGCGTCCGCGCGCGCTACGGCATCGAGCCCTCCCAGGTGCCGGACTTCATCGCCCTGCGCGGCGATCCCAGCGACGGGATCCCGGGCGCCAAGGGCATCGGCGAGAAGACCGCGCGCGACCTGCTCAGCGAGCACGGGTCCCTCGACGCCCTGCTCGAGCTGCCCATCTCGCTCAAGCCCCGCGTGCGCGGGACGCTGGAGACCCAGCGCGACGAGCTGCTCGCCTTCCGCCGCATGGCGACGCTCCAGCCGGTGGACGTGGAGCGCCCGGCCGACGCGCCGCTCGACGCGCAGCGCGCCGCTGCGATGGCCGAGGAGCACGGCATGGCCCGCTTGGCATCGAGGTTGACCGGTTTGCGGTGAGACGCTCCGGGGTCCGCGCCGCGGTGGGGCGGCCCCCCACCGGGGACGGGTTCGCCACAATGGAGGCGGTGACCCGTGCCCTCGGCCGGATGCTCGTGCTCGTGGTCGCGCTCACCTGCGCGCTGACGGCGCACGCCTCCGCCCAGGAGCCGCGGGCGACGCCCAGCCCCCTCGAGGGCGCCTGGCAGTACCTGCCCGACCCGCAGGACCAGGGCCGCGCCGACGGCCTGCAGAGCGGGACGACCGGCGAGGGCTGGCAGCCCGTCGAGGTGCCCCACCTCTTCGACCCGCGCCCGGACGAAGGGCGCTTCTGGGGCACGGTCGGCTGGTACCGCGTCCGCTTCCGGGCGCCCGACGCGCCGGCCGCCCAGCGCTGGGCGCTGCGCTTCGGCCAGGTCCGCCGGACGGCCGAGGTCTGGCTCGACGGCCGCCGCCTCGGCGAGCACCGCGACCCCTATGTCCCGTTCGACCTCCCGGCCGGCGAGCTCGGGACGGGCGAGCACACGCTCGTCGTGCGCGTCGACAACCGCAAGGCCAAGGAGCCCCGCGAGGGCTGGTGGAACTGGGGCGGGATCAGCAAGCCCGTGCAGCTCGTCCCGCGCGGGACCGTCGTCGCCGACCGCCCCGGCCTCATGCCGCGCCGCGTCTGCGGCGAGGCGGGCTGCCGGTGGCGGGTGCTCGTCGACGCCGAGCTCACGGGCGTCGGTCCCGGGACGGCCCGGCCGCAGGTCGGCGTCCAGCTGCGCGCGCCCGACGGCACGGTCTCCGGCAAGGCCGTCGAGACCCGCCCGCTGTCGCCGGGCGAGCGCACGCGCGTGCGCTTCGACGTCCCGGTCGACGGCGACGCCCAGCTCTGGCAGCCCGGCTCGCCCAACCTCTACAGCGCGGTGCTGCGCGTCCGCGACGGCGACACGCTCGTGCAGGAGGAGCGCAAGAAGGTCGGCCTGCGCACCGTCGAGGTCAAGGACGGCCTGCTGCGCCTCAACGGCCGCCCCGTCGAGCTGCGCGGCGCGTCGATCCAGGAGGACGCGCCCGGCCACGGCGCGGCCCTGACCGACGCCGACGTCGAGTGGATCGTCCGCGAGCTCAAGGCGCTCAACGCGAACGTCACCCGCGCGCACTACCTGCTCGACGAGCGCCTGCTCGAGCGCTTCGACGAGGAGGGCATCCTCGTCTGGTCCCAGGCGCCGATCTACCACCGCGACCGCCTCCTGGAGACCGCCGCCCAGCGCCGCACCGCGCTGGACACCGTCCGCGGCACGGTCCTCGGCGCGCGCAGCCACCCGTCGGTGATCACCCACTCGGTGGGCAACGAGCTGTCGGTGATCCCCGACCAGGTGCCGGGCACGCGCCGCTTCCTGCTCGACGCGCGGACGCTCACCCGCGACCTCGACCCGACGCTGCCCGCGTCCGTCGACCTCCTCAGCTACCCCGGCTACGACCGCCAGGAGACCTACGCGAAGTTCCCGCTGCTCGGGATCAACTCGTACTTCGGCTGGTACCCCGGCAAGAAGGACCGCTCGACCGCGAACATCGAGGACCTCGGGCCGTTCCTGCGCGCGACGCAGCGCAAGTACCCCGGGGCGGCGCTCATCGTCACCGAGTTCGGTGCGGAGTCCACCTTCGACGGGCCCGCGTCGGTCAAGGAGACCTACGCCTTCCAGACCGACTACGTGCGCCGCGTGCTCGACGTCGTCGAGCGCACGCCGCGCATCGGCGGGGCGATCTACTGGACACTGCGGGAGTTCGCCGTCAAGCCCGACTGGGATGGCGGCGCCAAGCGCACCGGCATCCCCCGCGACGGCATCCACAACAAGGGCCTCATCACCTACGAGGGCCAGCGCAAGCCGGCCTGGGACGTCCTGGCGGCCGACGCGCAGCGCACGGCGCTGTGGCGCGGCTCCACCGAGGTCGCCGAGGCGACCGGCACCCGCGTGCCCGAGGGCCGCGGCGGTCTCGGCGACGCGCTGCCGTGGCTGGCGCTCGTCGGCGGCCTGATCGTCCTGCTCGGGATCCCGGTGTGGGCGTTCCGGGGCCTGATGCGCGACTCGCGCGGCGGCGCCGGAGCGCCGCCGCCGCCGACGGACCTCCGCGGCCGCCAGGCGGCCGAGGAGGACCGCGAGCCGGTCCGCTCGGTCGCCTAGCTAGCGCGCCATGTGGCCCGGCCGGCGCCGGGTCGACTCCAGGCCCTGGCCGCGGCTGCGGCGCACGAGGTACATCAGCCCGGTCGCGCACAGGACGCTGAGCAGGATCCCGGGGCCGCGGCCGTCGTCGCCGGCGATCGCGTAGACGATGAGGCCGGCGATGAACGAGCCGGCGAGGCCGAGGCCGATCGTCGCCAGCACCCCCATCGGGTCGGGGCCGGGCAGCGCGAGGCGCGCGAGGCCGCCGACGATCAGGCCCGTGAGCGCCAGCAGCAGCAGGTAGGTCAGCATGGACGGGGCTCTACCCGCCGTCGCCTACGGGGTGAACTTCACCGTGAGGACGTCGCCGTCCTGCATCACGTAGTCGCGGCCCTCGAGGCGCAGCGTCCCCCGGTCGCGGGCGCCGGCGTAGCCGCCGGCCTCGACGAGCGCCTCCCAGCCGACGACCTCGGCCCGGACGAAGCCCTTCTGGATGTCGCTGTGGATCTCGCCCGCCGCGTGCCACGCGGTGAGGCCGTTGCGCAGGTGCCAGCACTGCGCCGGCTTGCCCTCGCCGGCGGTGAAGAACGCGATGAGGCGCAGGAGGTCGAACGCGCCGCGGACCACGCGCTGGAGGCCGGACTCGCTGACCCCCAGCTCGGCGCGCATCGTCGCGGCCTCCTCGTCGTCGAGCTCGGACAGCTCGGCCTCCAGGCGGCTCGAGATCGCCACCGCGACGGCCCCCTCGGCCTCCGCGTGCTCGGCGATCGCGGCGGGGACCTCGTCGTCGCCCTCGTCGACGTTGGCGACGAAGAGCACCGGCTTGGCGGTGAGCAGCTGGACGGTCTGGTGGGCCTCGACGTCGTCGGGCATCGGCACGATGCGGGCGGCCTTGCCCTCCTGCAGCGCGGCCTGGACCTCGGTGAGCCAGGCCTGCTCGGCGACCGCCGCCTTGTCGCCGCCGCGGGCGGAGCGCACGACGCGCTCGAGCCGGCGCTCGACCTGCTCGAGGTCGGCGAAGACCAGCTCGGTCTCGATGATCTCGATGTCGCCGACGGGATCGACGCGGCCCTCGGAGTGGATGACGTTCGGGTCGTTGTGGGCCCGCACGACGTGGACGACGGCGTCGGTCTCGCGGATGTTCGCCAGGAACTGGTTGCCCAGGCCCTCACCCTCGTGGGCGCCGCGGACGAGCCCGGCGATGTCGTGGAAGTCGATGGTGTCCCAGACGATCCCCGAGGCGCGGACGGTGTCGGCGACCTTCGTCATCCGCTCGTCCTCCACGGGCACGACGGCGACGTTGGGCTCGATCGTCGTGAACGGGTAGTTCGCCGCCTCGGCGCCGGCCTTCGTCAGCGCGTTGAACAGCGAGGACTTGCCGGCGTTGGGCATGCCGACGATGCCGACCTTCATCGCGCGAGGCTCCCGATCCCGGCGCCGAGGGCGGCGCCGCAGAGGACGTCAGAGGGGTAGTGGACGCCGAGCATCACCCGGCTGGTGGCCATCGCCGCGGCGGTCGCGTACAGCGGCGCGCCGGGGACGAGGGCCGAGTAGGCCCGCGCCGCGGCGAACGACGACGCGGCGTGCGAGCTGGGGAACGACAGCTTCGTGGGGGTGGCGATGAGCGCCGGCAGCCCGTCGATCACGGGGCGCTTGCGCCGGACGACCGACTTGAGCACGACGTTGATCGCGTAGGCGAGGGCGACGATGGCCAGCGCCTTGAGCCAGCGCTCGCGCCGCGGCCGGTCCACGGCGGCGCCGACCGCCCCCACGGCGATCCAGCACGCGGCGTGCTCGCCGCAGGCGCTGAAGCGACGCACCGCCGGCTCGGCACGCGGGGTGACGCGCAGGAGCCGGAAGCCGACGAGGTCGAACGCCACGACGCGCCGGCCGACGGGGCCGGCGGCGAACCGCGCGCGCAGGGAGCGCCGCGCGGCGGGCTCGGGGGCGAGGGGGAGACGCGCCACGGCGCGGGAGGCTACGCGGCGCGCGGCGCGGACGGATGTCCGGGCGGTCCTCGCTTGGCGGACGGCCTCCCTGGGGAGGATCGCCGTGGTGCGCGTCCTGCTGGCGACGAACGAGCGGTCGGGGAGCGGGTCGGCGTCCTCGGTGCGCGAGGTGCTCGAGCGCCACGGCGCGCAGCTGCGGGTGTGCGACGTGCGCGAGCTCGACGCGTCGTGCGAGGTGGGCGACGCGGAACGCCTCGTGGTGGCCGGCGGCGACGGGTCCCTCGGTCCCGCCGCGGAGCTCGCGGCGCGCCACGGCCTGGCGCTCGGCGTCGTCCCCACCGGGACGGCCAACGACTTCGCGCGTGCCGCGGGACTGCCCGGGGACGTGGAGGAGGCCGCGGCGCTCGCCGTCGACGCGGACGCCGACGTCCGCCCGTACGAGCTGGCGCGCATGGACGGCAGGCCCTTCCTCAACGTCGCGTCGGCCGGGCTGTCGGTCGTCGCGGCGCGGGAGGCCAAGCCCCTCAAGCCGCGCCTGGGCGCGCTGGCCTACGGCGTGGGCGCGGCGAAGGCCGGTGTCCTGCACGGGCCCGAGCACGCGCGGGTGGTGGTGGACGGCGTCGAGGTGCACGACGACGAGGCGTGGCAGGTGGTGGTCGCCGCGACCGGCCACTTCGGCGGCGGCTCGGCCACGGGCGGCACGGACCCCGACGACCGCGAGCTGGACGTGCTCGTCGTCCCGGGCGGGTCGCGGCTGGGGCTGGCGCGGCGGGCGGTGGGGATGAAGCTCGGGCGGCTGCACGCGCAGGACGACGTCGTCCACGCCCGCGGCCGCGAGGTCGTCGTCGAGGGCCCGGAGACCTACAACGTCGACGGCGAGGTCTGCCCGTGCGGGACGGTCTCGCGCTTCGGCGTCGACGACGAGCTGGTGCGCGTGGTGGTGGGGCGGTGAAGGTCGAGGTCCCGCGGGTCCCGGCGCGGTGGAGCTGGCCGGTCGGCCTCGCCGCCTTCGGCACCGCCTGGTACGCCAGCGACTCGCTGCGCCACCGCCGCGAGCAGGGCCACGGCTACCGGCTGGCCGGCGACGGGCTCGACGTCGGCTCCGAGGCGTTCCTGCACGCGTGCGAGTCGCTCACCGCGGCGCCGATCTCCGTCGGCAACAAGGCCGAGCTGCTCATCAACGGCGACCGGATCTTCCCCTGCTTCCTCGAGACGATCGAGCAGGCGCAGAACACCATCAACCTCCTGACCTACGTCTACTGGAAGGGCGACATCGCCCACGACATCGCGCACGCGCTGTGCCGGCGGGCGCGCGAGGGCGTGCGGGTGAACGTCCTGCTCGACGCGGTCGGGACGATCCCGATGGACCGCGGGCTGCTGAAGGAGATGCGCGAGGCGGGGGTGCACGTCGCGCGCTTCCGACCCGTCAAGCCCTACGCGGTGCGACGGGTCAACAACCGCACCCACCGCAAGGTCCTCGTCGCCGACGGGCGCGTGGGGATGATCGGCGGGGTCGGGATCGCCGAGGAGTGGACGGGCGACGCGCAGGACCCCGACCACTGGCGCGACACCCACGTGCGCGTCCACGGCCCGGTCGTCCGCGGCCTGCAGGGCGCGTTCGCCGAGAACTGGCTCGAGGCGACCGGCGAGGTCCTGGTCGGGCCGGACTTCCTGCCCGAGCTCGAGCCGCTCGAGGGCGGCTGCCCGATGCAGGTCGTCCGCTCCGTCGCCGAGGTCGGCGACACGAACGCCGAGGCGCTGTACTTCCTGGCGCTGGCCTGCGCGCGCGAGCGCCTGGACCTCACCGCCGCGTACTTCGCCCCGCGCCCCGCCTTCATCGAGGCGCTGTGCGACGCGGCCGAGCGCGGGGTGGCGGTCCGCCTGCTCGTGCCCGGCGAGCACATCGACAAGGAGTTCGTCCGCGTCGCCGGCCGGGCGGCCTACCGCCGCCTGCTCGAGTGCGGCGTGCGCGTCTTCGAGTACTGCCCGACCATGCTGCACGCCAAGACGCTGGCCGTCGACGGCGCCTGGGCCTCCGTGGGCTCCGTGAACTTCGACAACCGCTCGTTCCAGCTCCACGACGAGGCGACGCTCTGCCTCCAGTCGCCGGAGTTCGTGGCGCAGCTCGACGCCCAGTTCGAGCGCGACCTCTCCGTGAGCGAGGAGATCGACCCGGCGCGCTGGGACGGGCGCCCGGTCACCCACCGCGCGCGCGAGCAGGTCATGCGGCTGGCGCGGCGGGAGCTGTAGGCGGCGCGGCGGGCACGGCCGGGACGCGGGGCCGGGCGGGACCGCGCGCCGCTGGCGTGCGCGGTGCCGCGCTCTCGCGCGCCGCTGGCGTGCTCGGTGGCGCGGTCTCGAGCGCCGCTGGCGTGCGCGGTGGCGCGGTATCGGCACGTTGCGCGCGCCACACGCGCGCCGGAGGCCACCAGCGTGGTGGAGGTGTCCCAGCGCCTCCTCGTCCCCCCGCTCCCCCTGCCCATCGATTGGCGGATTCTCCGTCTCCCAGACGGACTATCCGCCACTCGATGGCTGGCGAGGGTCTGTGGCGACCTCGCGGAGCGCCAGCACGGCGTCGTCACGCGCAAGCAGCTCCTCGAGCTCGGCTTCCCGGGGACGGCGATCGACGTCCTCACCCGGCAGCGCCTGCTCCGCGCGGTGCACGCCGGCGTCTATGCCGTGGGCCACCGGATCCTCTCCCGCGACGGCGAACGCCTCGCGGCGATCCTGGCCTGCGATGGCGACGCCGCGCTGACGTCCTGGTCGGCGAGCGCCTTCTGGCGGTGCACGCCGGACCGCCCCGAGCTCCACGTCACCGTCGTCGACGACGTCCACCACGCCATCCCGGGCCTCGTCGTCCATCGCTCGAGGACGCTCTGCGCCCGCGACGTCGTGACCACACGCGGGATCACGGTGACGAAGCCGGCTCGCACGCTCATCGACCTCTCGTCGATGGCGCCGAGGACCGTGGCGGTCAACGCGGCCGACGAGGCCCTGCGCCGGGGCATCTGCACCCCTCGCGCCCTGCGCGACTGCGTCGACCGCCACCGCGGACAGCCCGGGCGGCGGGTGATGCTCCGCTTCCTCGATGCGCGTCGATCCCGCGCGCTGCGCCTGCGCAGCAAGCTCGAGGCGCTGGTCGCAGAGCTCGTCCTGGATGCCGGACTGCGTCCGTCACCGCGGTTCAACGAGCTCGTGCAGGTCTCGACAGGCGAGCTCCTCGAGGTCGACGTCGTCTTCGGCCAGAAGCGGTTCGCCATCGAGGCGGACGGCCGCGCGTACCACGAGGGCGTCGTCGCAGAGCTCGAGGACGCCCGACGGGACGCGCTCCTGGAGGACGCCGGCTGGCGCGTCCTGCGCGTCACGTGGTGGGACGTCACGCGCGAGCCGCAGCGCCTCTTGCAGCGCGTCGAACGCGAACTGGGTCATCGAGTGGCGTCTTCTCCGCTCCCCCACCGGGGGAGGCGCGCCCCGCCGGCCATGGGCGGGCAGCCGCCCAGGCCGAAGCCGACGCGCGCCTCGTCCTTCTCCACCCGCAGCCACAGGACGTGCTGGAGGGAGAGGCGGACGGAGCCGTCCTCGGCGGAGACGTCGTGCCAGCCCTCGCCGCCCAGGGCGCCCTGGAGCTTGGAGAGCTCGTCGTCGGAGACGCGGAGGGCGAGCGGCGGGGAGGCCTGGAAGCCGATGGAGATGCGCTGGGCCATGGTGTGCTCCTGTCCTGCCCGGTCAGTGGGCGGGCTCGACGACCTCGGTCAGCACGCTGCCCACCGCGCCCGGGTGCACGAAGGCGACCTTCGAGCCGCGGATGCCGATGCGGGGCGTCTCGTCGATGAGCCGGATGCCGGCCGCCTTGAGGGCGGACAGCGTCTGCTCGATGTCGGTCGTCTGGTAGGCGACGTGGTGGATGCCCGGGCCCTTCTTGGCCAGGTACTTGCCGACGGGCGTGTCGGGGCCGAGCGGTGCGAGCAGCTCGACGTGGTTCTCGCCGACGTCGAGCAGGACGGCCTCGACGCCCTGCTCGGTCACCGTCTCGCGGTGCACGAGCTCCATGCCGAGCGTCTGCTCGTAGAGGGCGATCGCGGCGTCGAGGTCCTCGACGGCCACGCCGATGTGGTCGACCCGGGCGAACATCGCGCCGGAGCCTAGCGGTCAGGCGGAGGGGCCCTCGTCCTGGGGCTCGGTGGCCACGAGCTGGATGCGGCCGACGCCGCGGCGGGCCGGTCCGGCGGGCTCGACGCCCTCCATGAGCCGGTCGATCTCGTCGCGCTCCAGCGTCTCGTGCTCCAGCAGCTCCTGCGCGAAGCGCTCGAGCAGGCCGCGGTGGCCCTCGATGAGGTCGAAGGCGGCCTTCTGGGCCTCGAAGGCGAGCTCCTGCTGCTCCTCGTCGCGGATGCGCCGCGTGACGTCGCTGACGACGTCCGCGTCGGTCACCGCCCTGGCGGCCGGCGTCGCCGTGCCCATGCCGTACTCGTGGACCATCGCGTGCGTGATCTCCGCGACGCGCTGGAGGTCGTTGGCCGCGCCGGTGGTCACCGCGCCGAAGACGACCGCCTCCGCGACGCGCCCGCCGAGCAGGACCGTCAGCTGGTCCACGAGCTCGTCGCGCGTCTTGAGGTACGAGTCCTCGTCGGGCAGGTTCATGACGTAGCCCAGCGCCCGCCCGCGGGGGACGATCGAGATCTTGTGCACGCGGTCGGCCGAGGGCAGCAGCTCCCGGCAGAGCGCGTGGCCGGCCTCGTGGAAGGCGACGACGCGCTTCTCGTGCGGCGTGAGCGTCGTGCCCGACTGCACGCCCGCGATGACCCGCTCGAGGGCGTTGTCGAAGTCCTGGCGCGAGAGCGCGTGGCCACTGCGCCGGGCGCAGGCGATGGCCGCCTCGTTGCAGATGTTCGCGAGGTCGGCGCCCGTGAGGCCCGAGGTCTGCTGCGCCACGAGCCGGAGGTCGACGTCCTCGAGCAGGGGCTTGCCGTCGGTGTGCACGCGCAGGATCCGCTCGCGGCCGTTGACGTCGGGCGGCGAGACGAGGACCTGGCGGTCGAAGCGCCCCGGACGCAGGAGCGCCGGGTCGAGCTTCTCGAGGAGGTTCGAGGCGGCCATCACGACGACGTCGCCCGTGGACGCGAAGCCGTCCATCTCGACCAGGAGCTGGTTGAGCGTCTGCTCGCGCTCGGAGTTCATGTCCGACCCGCGCTTGGCCCCGACCGCGTCGAGCTCGTCGATGAAGAGGATCGCCGGCGCGTTCTTGCGCGCCTCGCGGAACAGGCGACGGATCCGCGCGGCGCCCAGGCCGGCGAACATCTCGACGAACGACGACGCCGACTGCGAGAAGAACTGCGCGCCGGACTCGTGGGCGACGGCCTTGGCCAGCAGCGTCTTGCCGGTGCCGGGCGGCCCGTGGAGCAGGACGCCCTTCGGGACGCTCGCGCCGAGGCGGCGGAAGCGCTTGGGATCGCGCAGGAAGTCGACGATCTCCTGCAGCTCGGCCTTGGCCTCGTCGACGCCGGCGATGTCGGCCCATCGCACCTCGGTCGACGCCTGGGGCTTGATCTGGACCGGCTTGGTCTTCGGCATCAGGCGCATCGTGCGGAAGAGCACGTACGCGATGACCGCCATGAAGAGCAGGCCGATGACGGAGTACCACTCCGCCGCCCAGTCCTGGATGGCCGTCGAGACGTCTGCCACGGGCACGGACATCCCATCGGCACGGCCGTGGGCGGGCTCAACCGCGTCTGGACGCCCGAGGAAGCGGCCGGACGTCCGCATGCGGACATCGCTACGAGAAACGGACCACGGTCCGCTACAGTGTCCCCATAGAAGCGGACCCCGGTCCGCATCGACGGACCCCCGGACACCATCTTCCAAGGAGCACCACTCCCATGAGCACCACCGCGCAGCAGGTCCCGACCGGGACCTTCACGATCGACCCGATCCACTCGACCGCCTCCTCGGCCGTCAAGCACCTGGGCATCTCGACCTTCCGCTCCTCCTTCAAGGAGTTCGACGCCAAGCTCGAGGGCGGCGTCCTCACCGGCTCGGTCAAGGTCGACTCGATCGACATCGACCTCCCGGACCTCAAGGGCCACGTCCTCTCCGGCGACTTCTTCGACGCCGAGACCCACCCGACCATCGACTTCCGCTCGACCACGATCACCGTCGCCGACGGCGGCGCCGCCAGCGTCGAGGGCGAGCTCACGATCCGCGGCACGACGCTCCCCGTCGTCGGCACCGGCTCCTTCGCCGGCCCGATCACCGGCCTGGGCGGCGACACCCGCGTCGCCATCGAGCTCGAGGCCGAGATCGACCGCACGAAGTTCGGCCTCACCTGGAACGCCGACCTCCCGCAGGGCGGCAAGGCCCTGGCCGAGCAGGTCAAGCTCATCGTCCACCTCGAGCTGGTCGAGCAGGCCGCGTAGCACGATGAAGGTGCTCGCCCTCTCCGGCTCGCTGCGGGCCGGCTCCCACAACGAGCGCCTGCTCCGGGCGGCAGCCGAGGTGCTGCCGTCCGGGGTCCGCCTCGAGCGCTGGGACCGCCTGCGCGAGCTGCCCCCGTACGACCCGGACGTCGACGAGGCCGGCGAGGCGCCGGCCGCGGTCGCCGACCTGCGCGCCGCCATCGCCGACGCCAACGCGCTGCTCATCGCGACGCCCGAGTACAACGGCACGCTGCCCGGCGGCCTCAAGACCGCCATCGACTGGGCCTCGCGCCCCCGCGAGGACGCCGCCCTCAAGGGCCTCCCCGCCGGCGTCATGGGCGCCACGACCGGCCTCTTCGGCGCCATCTGGGCGCAGGCCGACGCCCGCAAGGCGCTCGGCATCGCCGGCGCGCGCGTCCTCGAGCGCGACCTCCCCATCGGCCAGGCCCACCACGCCTTCCACGACACGGAGCACCGCCTCGCCGACCCCGACCTCCAGGCCGCCCTGGAGGACCACCTCAACGCCTTCCTGGAGCACGCACGCCAGGACGCCGCCGCCGGCGTCCCGTAGCCTGCGCACCGACCACCGTGCAAGTCCTGCCCACCGCCACCGGCCCCACCGATCTCCCGGTCATCCAGCCCGCCGGGCGCGAGGAGCGCGCGGACGCCGCCCGCAACCGCGAGCGCATCCTGGCCGCCGCGCGCCAGCTGCTGGACGAGCGAGGGCCCGAGGCCGTGAGCATGGACTGCGTGGCGGCCACCGCCGGCGTCGGCAAGGGCACGCTGTACCGGCGCTTCGGCGACCGGTCAGGGCTGTTCTTCGCGCTCCTCGAGGACGACGAGCGCAAGATGCAGGACAGCTTCATCCGCGGGGAGGCGCCGCTCGGCCCGGGCGCCCCCGCCGCCGACCGGCTGCACGCCTTCGGCGACGCCAAGCACGACTTCCTCGAGGCCTTCGGCGCGTTCCTCGCCGAGGCCGAGCGGGGCAACGGGCTGACGAGCGGCCCCTACCAGCTGTACTTCCGCCACATCGAGGTCCTGCTGCAGCAGGCGCTGCCGCCCGGGGCGCCCACGGGCTACCTCACGCACGTCCTGCTGCGATGTCTCACCGGCGTGCACTACGCCGAGCAGCTGCGGCTGGGCCACACCGCCGAGCAGGTGCGCGCCGGCTGGCACACGCTCTGCGACGGCGTGCTGCGCGCCGCCGGCTAGGCGGCGCGGACCCGCAGGCCCGCGCCGCCCGCCGCGGACGGCCGGCTAGCCGCGCCGGTCGCTGAGCGTCTGGGTGCGCGAGGTGCGCTCCTGGGTCGAGCGGTTGCCCGCCGCGTCGGTCACCGTGACGGCGAGGCGGATGAGCTCCGTCCCACGGCGCGCGATGCGCGAGCGCGCGGCACTCGACAGCCGGATGTCGACCGTCTCGCGGCCCGCACCGACGATCGTCGCCGTGCCCGTGCCGGCGCTCGAGCCGTCCACCGTCGCGCGGATCGACACACCGCAGGTCTCGTCGCAGGAGACCGACGGCTCCAGCGTGTCGGTGTTCTCCTCGAGGATCGTGGACGAGAACGCGACCGACGCCTCCGGGCGCGTGTCGTCGTCGGCGACCTGGCCCGCCGCCGCGATCGAGCGCACGAGGCCCTGGCCCGCCGGCAGGAGGATCGCCGGCGACGCGGCGGCCGGCGTCGCCCGACCCGTCGACAGGTCGATGCGGTGGAGGTTCACCGCGCCGCTGCCGGCGGTCTGGAAGGCGGCGAAGGCGACGTCGCCGGTGGCGGCGATGTCGAAGCCGGTGATCGGCCCGGCGTCGACGTTGAGCGCGCCGACCGTCGTCAGCGTGCCGCTGTTGGGCGGGTCGATGCGCACGAGCGCGTCGCGCGCGCTGTCGATGCCCAGCAGCGTCGTCGTCGTGGCGCCCGGCACCGACGACGTGTAGGCGACCCCGCCGACGACCGGGTTCGTGCCCGCGCCCGGGTCGCCGGCCGCGTAGGACAGCGCCGTGTCCTCGAACGACGCCTGGTCGGAGAAGCGCACGCGGAGGTTCTGCTCGGTGTCGGTCGTCAGGCGCAGGGCGTCGGCGACCGGGTTGAAGTCCGCACCGACGGTCGTGCCGTTGAGGTTCGGCGTGATCGGCCCGGCGCCCACGAGGCGCGTCGCCCCCGTCGTCGGGTTGACGTAGTGGATGCGGCTGAGGTTCGTGATCGCGTAGAGCTGGTCGGTCGCGGGGCGCACGTCGATCGAGACGACGACCTCACCCTGGGCCAGCCCGCGGATCGGGACGGACGACCGGACGTCGCCCGGCGCGTCGGAGGCGAACTGCACGAGGCGGTTCTGGTCGGTGACGCCGTAGAGCGCCTCGGCCGCCGAGGCGGCGGCGGGGGCGCCGAGCACGGCGGCGGCGCCGGCGAGGGTGGCCAGCGCGGTTCTGCGGGAGCGGGACATGGACCCTCCCTCCCCGTCATCGGCCCTGCTGACGCCCCGTCAGCCGCTCTGGGCGCCCTCGCCCACACCCTCCGCGCGCAGGACCTCCGCGAGCGCCGCGCGCCCGACCTCGAGCTGCGCGGCGGTCGGCTCGCGCGTGCCGATGACGCGCTGGAGCTCGTGGCCGGGGCGGCGCAGCAGGCCCGCCGCGCGCGAGTCGCTGTGGCGCTCGGACCACGCGAAGACCTCCACGGCGACCCCGACGGAGGCGACCGACAGCGCCAGCCCGTGCAGCGGGCCCGGCTTCTCGACGGCGCGCTTGAGGACCGCGGTGCCCGCGAGGTTGGAGGCCAGCAGCGGCGCCATGAGGTGCGAGCCGCAGCGGTCGTGCTCCTTCGTGTGGTCCTCGGCGTCCTGCTCGTAGGCGCCGATCGTCTTGTGCTCGGCGCCGTGGTAGGCCGCCAGCTCGCCGCCGCGCAGGGCGATGAGCGAGGGCACGAGCGACAGCCCGGCGACGAGCGCCTCGGTCCCGGGGCCGGCGGCCTTGCGGCGGCGCAGCGCGGCGCCCCCGAGCGTCGCGGCGGCCATCGCGCCCAGGACGGTCGTGTCCTGGAAGGGCAGGCGCGCCTCGGGCAGCGCGCGCTTGACCAGGGGGATGACCGCCATCGCCTCGGCCAGCCGGATCGCGCCGCGGGCCAGCGGCACGCGCTCGACCGGGCCGCGCACGCGCGGCTTGGGGCCCGACGCGGTCCGGACCTCGCCGGACGGCGTGCGGACCGCCGCGGCCCACGAGGTCGGGCCATGGACGAGCAGGCCGTTGCGCAGCGCCATGCCGCCGAGGCGCAGCTTCTCCTCGGGCGGCTGGTCGGTGTCGGGGGTCTTCTCCGGCTCTTCGCTCATCCGAGCAGCTCCTTGGCGACGTCGCGGTAGCAGCGAGCCGCGAGGCCCACGTCGTCGACGTGGATGCGCTCGTCCTTGCCGTGGACGAGCGGCCACATCTCGAAGAGGGTGCGGGTGCGCTGGGGGAAGAAGCCGTAGGCGACGCACTCCGGGAAGGCATCGCGGAAGGTGCGCGAGTCGGTGTAGGCCGGGAGCATCACCGGCACCATCCGTGCCTCGGGCACCTCGCGCCCCGCCCAGCCGCGCAGCGCGTCCATGAGCGGCGTGTCGACGGGCGAGCCGTTGCCGACGACCTGCTCGTCGAAGGACAGCTCCCAGCCCTCGAGGTCGCCGAGCACCTCGCGGATGCGGCGCTCCGCCGCGTCGGCGCCCAGGCCCGGCGGCGTGCGGCAGTCGACCTTCAGCGTCGCCGCGCTGGGGATGACGTTGATCTTCGTCGAGGCCGCGGCCATCGTCGGCGCGAACGTCACGCTGCACATCGGCTCGACGAAGGCGGCGAGCTGCGGGGCGCGCTCGCGCAGCGCCGGGAGGTCGTCGACGGTGAGCTCGAGGGCGCCGAGCAGCGCCTGCGGCGCCTCGGTCAGGTCGTAGCCGGGATGCGCGGTGGCGAGGCGCTCGAGCAGCGGCGCGAGCTTGGGCAGCGCGTTGTCGGCGAAGGCCGGCATCGACGCATGGCCGGCGACGCCGCGGACGGTGAGGGTGAAGCGCTGCACGCCCTTCTCGGCGGCGCAGACGCCCATGAGCAGCTCGTCGCCGTGGGGGATGACCGAGCCGCCGCCCTCGTTGAGCAGGAAGTCGCAGCGCACGAGGTCCGGGTGGGTGTCGCACAGCCAGATCGCGCCGAGCTCGCCCCCGACCTCCTCGTCGCAGACGGCGACGACCAGCAGGTCGCCGGCGGCGGGCCGCCAGTCCGAGCGGGCGAGGTCGCAGGCGGCAGCGACCTCGGCGGCGGTCTGGGACTTCATGTCCTGGGCGCCGCGGCCCCAGACGTCGCCGTCGACCAGGTCACCGCCCCAGGGGTCACGCTGCCACTCCGACGGCTCGGCCAGGACCGTGTCGACGTGGGACAGGAGGCAGAGCGTCGGCCCGTCGGCCTTCCCGCGCAGGCGGCCCACCAGGTTCTGGCGCTGCTCGGAGGAGCCGACGAGCGTGACCTCGTCGAAGCCCGCGTCGCGCAGCTCGGCGGCCAGCATCTCCAGGCACGCACGCTCGTCGCCGGGCGGGTTGACCGTGCGGTGGCGCAGCAGGCGCTGCAGGAGGTCCACCGCGGCGGCCTGGAGGTCGGGCACGCGCTCCAACCTACCGCCGGCCGGCGTTCACACCGCCGTCACGCGGGAGGTCCGGCGTGACCGGCAGGATCGCGCCGATGGCGCCGGAGCCGGTCTCGCTGCGCACGGTCCTGCGCGAGTGGGGCCGCATCGGCCTGATCGGGTTCGGCGGGCCGCCCGCGCACGTGGCGCTGCTGCGGCGGCTGTGCGTCGACGAGCGCCGCTGGCTCGACGGACGCGACTTCGAGGACGCCAACGCGGCGTGCGGCCTGCTGCCCGGTCCGGCGTCCACGCAGCTGGCGATCTTCTGCGCGCATCGCGTCGCGGGCGCGCGCGGGGCGGTCGTCGGCGGCCTGGCGTTCATCGTCCCGGGCCTCGTCGCGCTCCTCGCGCTCGCCGTCCTGACCCTGGGCGACGACCCTCCGGCGTGGGCGCGCGGCGCGGCGGCCGGCGCGGGGGCGGCCGTCGTGGCGGTCGTCGTGGAGGCCGGCGTCGCGCTGGGCCGGACCTCGGTGCGCGGCGTGCGCGCGGCGGCCTACGTCGTGGCGGGGGCGATCACCGCGGCGCTCGCCGGCCCGTGGGTCGTCCTCGTGCTCCTGGGATGCGGGCTGGTCGAGCTCGTCTGGCGCCGCGGCACCCCGCCGGTCCTGCTGTCGGTCGGCGTCCTGCCCGCCCTGGTGTGGACCGCGTTCAAGGTCGGCGCGCTCAGCTACGGCGGCGGCTTCGTGATCATCCCGCTCATGCGCGGCGACGCGGTCGACCAGCACGGCTGGATGACCGAGCAGGAGTTCCTGAACGCCGTCGCGCTGGGCCAGATCACCCCGGGGCCGGTCGTGCAGACGGTCGGCGGCGTCGGCTACGCGGCGGCGGGCATCGGCGGCGGGCTGCTGGCCGCGGCGGTCGCCTTCGCGCCGTCGTTCCTGGCGATCCTCCTCGGCGGCCGGCACTTCGAGCGCCTGCGCAAGGAGCCGCGCGCGCGGGCGTTCCTCGACGGCGCGGGGCCTGCGGCGGTGGGCGCGATCCTCGGCGCCGCGGTGCCGCTCATCGGCGGGGTCGAGGAGGCGTGGCAGTGGCTCGTGCTCGGCCTGGCCGGGGTCCTGCTGCTCGTCGTGCGCGCCGGGATCGTCGTCGTGCTGCTCGGGGCCGCGGTCGTGGGGGCGTTGGTCGGCGCGCTCGACGGCCCGCTGCCGCCGCTGTGACCGTCAAGGTCTGCGGGCGATGGAGGGTCGCCTCTTCGACGCCGAGCCCGAGCCCGAGCGCCCGCACGCCGAGGCGCCGCCGCCCGACGCGCCGCTCGCCGCGCGGCTGCGCCCGCAGCGCCTGGAGGACGTCGTCGGCCAGCGCCACGTCCTGGGGGAGGGGACCGCGCTGGCCAGCGCGCTCGAGCAGGGCCGGCCGACGTCGATGGTCCTGCACGGGCCACCGGGGTCGGGCAAGACGACGATCGCGCGGCTCGTGGCGCGCCATGCCGACGCGGCGTTCGAGGAGCTCAGCGCGGTGCGCGCGGGCAAGGCCGAGGTCGTGGCGGTGCTCGAGCGTGCGCAGGAGCGCCGGCGCGCCGGGCGGCGCACCGTGCTCTTCCTCGACGAGATCCACCGGTTCAACAAGGCCCAGCAGGACGCGCTGCTGCCGGCGGTCGAGGAGGGCCTCGTCACCCTCGTCGGCGCGACGACGGAGAACCCGCGCTTCGAGGTCAACAGCGCGCTGCTCAGCCGCGCGCCGGTCGTCGAGCTGCAGCCGCTCGAGCCCGAGGAGGTCCGCGAGCTGCTGGGCCGCGGCATCGCCGAGCTCGGCGCGCGCGCCGACGAGGAGGCGCTGGACTTCCTCGCGCGACGGTCGGCCGGCGACGCGCGGACGGCGCTCGGCGCGCTCGAGGTCGCGGCGTCACGCGGGCCGGTGACGCTCGAGACCGCCGAGGACGCGCTGCAGCGCGCGGCAGTCCGCTACGACAAGGCGGGCGACCAGCACTACGACCTGGCGAGCTCGTGGATCAAGGCGACGCGCGGCAGCGACGTCGACGCGTCGCTCTACTACCTCGCGGTCATGCTCGAGGGCGGCGAGGACCCGCGCTTCATCGTCCGGCGCATGGTCATCCTCGCCTCCGAGGACATCGGCAACGCCGACCCGCAGGCCCTCGTCGTCGCCACGTCGGCGGCCGCGGCGGTCGAGCACGTCGGGATGCCGGAGTGCGCGCACGCGCTGGCGCAGTGCGCCGTGTACCTGGCGCTCGCGCCGAAGTCGAACGCCGCGTACGTCGCGCTCGGCCGCGCCCGCGCACTCGTGCGCGACCAGGGCGCGGCGCCCGCCCCGGGCTACCTGCGCAACACGCCCACCGGCGACGAGGCCTACGACTACCCGCACGACCGCCCGGAGGGCGTCTCGCCGCAGGAGCTGCTGCCCTCGCGCGTCGCCGGGACGCGGTTCTGGCAGCCGGGAGAGGCCGAGCGGTGGCTCGCCGAGCGCCAGCGGGAGGTCGAGCGGCGGCGCGGACGGGGTTGACCGGCGTCCATCACGACATCCGTCCGCGATCAGCGCCCCAGCGCGCGACCTGCGGCGTTCACAGCCGTTCAACAGGGTGCAGGACCGCACCCAGCACCCTCGAAGACGGACCTCGGTCCGCACCCATGCTCCTCGGCCACGCCCACACCCTCCCCAACGGCCTGCGCGTCCGCCTGCGCCTGGCCCACGGGACCGACGCCCCGGCGCTGCGCGCGCTGGCGTCGCGCTGCGGGCGCCCGGTCGACGACCTCGAGGCGCATCGGCTCGTCCGCGTCGCGCCCCACGCTCGGGTCGCGGTCTGCGCGACGGCGTGGCTCGAGGGCCGCCACCAGGTCGTGGGCTACGCCGCCGGCGACCTGGACGCCGGCGTCCCGGACGTCCTCCTCGTCGACGGTGGGCTCGCGCCCGGCCTGCACGACGTGCTCGATGCGGCCGTCGCCGAGCGCGCCGGGACGCGCCCCCGAGACGTGGCGTAGGCTCGGCCGCCGGCATGCCCGGCACCGACGCCGCCGTCCGCAGCACCCTCGAGGCCTACGCGCCTGCCACCGGCGACGTGCTGGGCTCCGTGCCCGTCGCGTCGGCCGCCGACGTGCACGCCGCGATCGCCGAGGCCCGCGAGGTCCAGCGCCTCTGGGCGCAGCTGCGCCTCGCCGACCGCGCCCGGTACATGGCGCGCGCGGCGCAGGCCGTGATCGACGAGAGCGAGGAGGTCGTCGCCCTCGTCTCCCGCGAGCAGGGTCGCCCGCGGGCGGAGGCCGAGCTCCACGAGCTGCTGCCGACGATCGAGACGCTCCAGTGGCTGGCCCAGAACGGCCCGAAGATCCTGTCGGGCGAGCGCGTCGCGCTCTCCCGGGTGCTGCATCCGCTCACGCGGGCGCGCTGGCGCTACGAGCCGCTGGGCGTCGTCGGCGTGATCGGCGCGGCGACCGAGCCGTTCGCGACACCGCTGGGCGACGTGGCCGTCGCGCTCATGGCCGGCAACGGCGTCGTCCTGAAGCCGTCCCCGCACGGGGCGCTGTCGGGCGAGCGCGTCGCCCGCGTCTTCGCCCGCGCCGGGCTGCCGGAGGGCCTGCTCGCGGTCGTCCACGGCCACGCCGACGCGGGCCAGGCGCTCGTCGACGGCGCCGTCGACCAGGTGCGCTTCACCGGCTCGCTGCGGGCCGGCCGTGGCGTGCTCGAGCGCTGCGCCCAGGGGGTCAAGCGCGCGGTGCTGGAGATGGGCGGCAAGGACGCGGCGCTGGTCTGCGCGGACGCGAACGTCGCCCGCGCGATCGAGGGCATCGCCTGGGGCGCCTTCGCCAACGCCGGCCAGTCCGGCGGGTCGGTCAAGCGCGTGCTGGCGGTGCGCGAGGTCGGCGACGCAGTCGTCCAGGGGCTCGTCGCCCAGGCCGTGGCGCGCCGGCTCGGTGACCCCCGCGACGCCGACACCGAGATCGGGCCGCTCGTCACCCACGACCGCCGTGACCGCGTCCGCGAGCTCCTCGACGACGCGGTCGCCGCGGGTGCCACCCTCCACTGCGGCGGGCCCGTCGAGGTCGAGGGCCTGTCTGGTGCCTTCTGCGCCCCGGCCGTCCTCAGCCGCGTCCCGCCCGGGGCGCGGATCCTGCGCGAGGAGGCACCAGGCCCCGTCGTCGTCGTGAGCGTCGTCGACGACGAGGAGGCCGCCATCGCGGCGGTCAACGAGAGCGCCCTCGGCCTCGGCGCCTCCGTCTGGACCGCCGACCGCTACAAGGGCGCCCGCATCGCCCGCGAGCTGCGCGTCGGCATGGTCTGGATGAACCAGCACCTCGTGTCACGCTCGGCACCGCAGCTGCCGTGGGGCGGCATCGGCGGCTCGGGCCTCGGGCGCGCCCGCGGCGCGATCGCCCTGCGCACGTGCGCCGAGCCGAAGGTGACGACCTGGGACCCGCCGCGGGGGCGGCCGTTCTGGTGGTTCCCCTACGACGGCGCGCTCGCCGACTCGGGGCGGGCCATCGCGCGGCTGCGCTCGGCGCGCGATGCCGATCGCGAGCGGGCGCTGCGGGACGGGACCGTGCCGCTGGGCCGGATCGCGGTGCGGGTGGGGCGGGCGTTGCGGAGTCCGGCGCGGACCCGGCGGTAGGCGTTGGCGGTTCGTGGTGGCGCGCCGTTCGGCGCGTTCGCCGGGTGCGAAGCCGTCGCTGTCTCGCACTGAGGGAGGGCAACCGGCCGGCGGCCGCGTCGTGCGCGAGGCGGCCGCCGGGCCTCCGGGCCGTCCTGGGCGAGGTTCGGGCGGTCTTGGGGGTTCGACGGGTGGTCGCACCACACCGCCATGGGGGCCCGCGCGGCTGACTGCTCGTCACCCTGCAGTTGGGCCCCCTACAGCGCCGGAAGCGACAGGCTCACGGACCGACCGCTCCCGCCGGTGTGGCCGGACCCCAGAACCGCCCCTCCGACCGCCGGGCGGCCTGGCCCTCCCTCCCTCAGTGCCCAACAGCGAGCGCTCCACATCCAGCGGACGCACCGCGCCGAACTCCATCGCCTCGCCCGTCGGGTGGAAAGTGCCTGGCACCTTCCACCGTCGCCTACGCCGCCGCCCGCAGCGCCCGCGCGCTCGGCACGAGCCGCCACCGCTCGGGCAGCAGCGGCACCAGCACCCGCCGCGCGTACTCCTGCCCGCCACGCACCGCCAGCCCGCGGACCGGGTCCCACCGGAGGCCATAGCCCTTGCGCACCCGGGAGGGCAGCAGGCCGATGGTGATCTGGTTGACCGTCTCGACGAGGGGACGCGCGGCGAGCGGGACCGGCGGGCGCATGACGATGTCGATGCCCAGCTCGCGGGCCTTGGGGGTCACGACGAGCTCGTCGGAGCCCAGGCGCTCGTCCATGTACGCGCGAATGCCCGCCCAGTCGCCCGGCATCGCCTCGTCCGGGATCCCGAAGAGCCGGCCGACGAGGCGGTAGTCGGCCCAGTAGGCGTCGCGCTCGTCCTCCTCCAGGCCGCGGACGTAGCGCTCGTAGGCCAGCAGGCTCGAGTCGACGAGGCAGGCGAGGATCCACAGCAGGAGGCCGGGGTCGTCGGCCGCGTACGTCGTCCCGGCGGGGAACGGGCCCGCGGGCTCGTGGAGCTCGCCACGGACCTTGCCGTGCATGGAGCGCACGCGTCGCGTGAGGCGGTCGGCCTCCGCGCGGTCGCGCCAGGCGATGGCGCCCAGGACGTTCGCGGTGCGCTGGAGGCGGGCGTACGGGTCGCCGAGGGCGCCCGTCGACATGAAGAAGCCCTCGAAGGCGACGGGGTGGGCGGCCATCATCAGCAGCGCCCGCGGGCCGCCGAGGGCCACGGCCTGCTCGCGATGGACGCGCCGCAGCATGGAGGTGTCGTCGAAGTACGAGGCCATCGCGCCTGGGTTGCACCGAGGGTACGGCCGAGCGACCCGGGGGGACTACCCTTCGTCAGCGATGCCTGCTGCTGCCTACTCGGGGAAGGAGTGCGTCTGCCAGTTCCGCCGCGGGACCTGCGACCAGACGTGCGTCCGCGACATGCTCGACACGCCGTTCTACGTCGCGTGCCTGAAGCTGCGGGGCCGCAAGTGCCTGGTGGTCGGCGGCGGCGAGATCGGCCTGGAGAAGGTCGAGGGCCTGCTGGCGTGCGAGGGCGACGTGGTCGTCGTGGCGCCCGAGGTCGGGCCCGAGCTCGAGGAGCTGGCGCAGGAGGGCTCGGTCGTCTGGCACCAGCGCGAGTACCAGCCGTCGGACCTCGAGGGCACGTTCATGGTGATCGCCTGCACCGACGACACCGACATCAACATCGGGATCTACGAGGACGCCGAGCGGCGGGCGATGCTCGTCAACGTCGTCGACGTCCCGCCGCTGTGCAACTTCATCCTCCCGGCGATCGTGCGCACCGGCCCGCTGGCCATCGCGATCTCCACCGCCGGCGCGTCGCCCGCGCTGGCCAAGCGCATGAAGCGCGAGATCGCCTCGCTCTTCGGCGACGAGTACGCGACGCTCGCCGTCATGCTCAACGAGGTCCGCGGCTGGGCGAAGGGCACGCTGCCGACCTACCAGGACCGCAAGGCGTTCTTCGAGGCCATCGTCAACGGCCATCCGGACCCGATCGAGCTCCTGCGCTCCGGCGACACGACCGCCGTGCGCGAGCTCATCACCGAGGCGCAGGCGCGCCACGCGCCCGCCGCGGCGTAGCCCCCACCACATGGCCGGCCGGCTGACGCACCTCGACGACCAGGGCGCCGCCCGGATGGTCGACGTCGGCGCCAAGCCGCAGACCGCCCGGCGCGCGGTGGCCCGCGCCGTCGTGCGGATGTCGCCCGAGACCGCCGCCGCCGTCGCCGCGGGCGACGCCCCGAAGGGCGACGTCCTCGGCGTCGCGCGCATCGCCGGCATCCAGGCGGCCAAGCGCACCGGCGAGCTCATCCCCCTCTGCCACCCCGTCGGCCTCGACCACTGCGACGTCGAGGGGACCGTCGACGCGCCGGCCGGGACCGTCACGCTCGTCGCGACCGCCGCCGTCACCGCCCGCACCGGCGTCGAGATGGAGGCGATGACCGCCGCCGCGGTGGCCGCCCTCACGGTCTACGACATGGTCAAGGGCCTCGAGAAGGGCGTCGTGGTCGAGGCGGTCGAGCTCGTCGAGAAGACGGGCGGGCGCTCGGGCAGCTGGCGCCGCGACGACTGACCACGGGTCAGGAAGCCACCGCCGGCGCCCTGGTTCGGACACGGACGGACATGGAGTGCCGTCCGTCCGGGTAGGGAAGCGCCGTGAAGCCCCAGGCCGTCGTGGTCGTCCCTGCCCGGGACGAGGAAGACCGGATCGGCGCGTGCATCGCCGCGCTGGCCGTCCAGGCCGGGGTCCATCCGGGGGACGTGGAGGTCGTCGTCGTCCTCGACCGGTGCCGCGACCGGACGGCCGAGGCCGTCGAGGCCGCGCGCCAGGCGCACCCGTGGCTGCCCGTCACCGTCGTCGATGGCCCAGGCCGCGGCCCGGGGCTGGCCCGGCGCGCCGGGATGCTCGTCGCCCGCAGCCGGGACCCGCGGTTGCTGTGCTCGACCGACGCGGACAGCGTCGTGGCCCACGACTGGATCGCCGCCCAGCTCGCCGCCGTGCGCGGCGGCGCGGGCGCGGTGGCCGGCATGGTCGAGCTGCCCGAGAGCGACGCGGCGGCCGTCCCGACCGCGCTCCGGGCCGCGCGCAGCGCCGACGCCCGCCGCCGCCTGCTCGCGGTCCGCGAAGCCGCGCCGGACGCCGAGCACCACCAGTTCACGGGCGCGTCGTTCGCGCTGACCGGCGCGGCCTACGACGCCGTCGGTGGGCTGGCCGCGGTCCCGGAGGGCGAGGACGAGGCCCTGGAGCGCGCGCTGCACGCCGCCGGCATCCGCGTCGCCTACTCGCGCGCCGCCCGCGTGCGCACCGTCGCGCACGACGGTGCCCGCCTGAGCCGCGGTCCGCTGCGGCTGCTCGACCCCGCCGACGAGGCCCAGCCGGCCGCGGACGACACCGCCGCGCCCACCATCCCCGCCGCGCCGCCGCTCGTGCTGCGTGCCGCCCGCGGCAGCCGCGGCCGCGCGCTGCGCGAGGCGCTCGCCGACGCGCGCACCGGCGGCGCCGACGTGGTCGTCGTCCTGCCCGACGACTGCCCGGACCCGGCGGCCGCCGCGGAGGTCCTCGCCGCGCCGCTCCAGGCCGACCCGCGCCTCGTGCTCGTCAAGGCCGTCCCGCCGATGCCCCACCCGCTCGACGAGCCGGTCGCCCGCCCGCTGCTGCGCGTCCACGCCCCGGACCTGGCCGCCGTCGCCTCGCCGCTGGCTCCTGCCTGGGCGATCCGCCGCGACGTCCTTGCAGAGCTCGCGCTGCCCAACGACGACGCCGTCGACCTCACGACGCTCGTCGACGTCTGCCGCCTGCACGGCCTGACGGCGATCGCGCAGGTCCCGCTGGCGCTCCCCGCCCCGCCCGTCCCGGACCTCGGCCCCGCGTCGTACTCCCTGCTCAGCGCGATGGCCACCCGCACCGGTCCCGGCCCCTCGGCCGAGGCCCGCGACCAGCGCTTCACGCGGGGAGCCACCGCTTCGGCGTGGTAGGACTCGCGGGGTGAGCGCCCCGCGCACGGCCGTCCTGACGGTCTCGACGACGGTCGCCCGCGGCGACGCGCAGGACGGCGGCGGCCCGCGGCTGGCCGAGCTCGCGCGCGACGCCGGCTGCGAGGTCGCGGCGACCGACGTCGTCCGCGACGACCGCGCCGCGATCAGCGCCCGGATCGCCTCGTGGGTGAGCGAGGGGCTCGACGTCGTCCTCACGACCGGCGGCACCGGGCTGACCCCCGACGACGTCACGCCCGAGGCCACCGCCGACGTCGTCGAGCGCGAGGTCCCGGGCATCCAGGAGGCCTTCCGCGCCGCGTCGCTGCAGCACACGCCGATGGGCGTCCTGAGCCGCGGGGTCGCGGGCGTGGCGGGCCGCACGCTCGTCGTCAACCTCCCGGGCAACCCGAAGGCGCTCGACCAGCTGTTCCCGATCCTCGCCCCCGTGCTCGGCCACGCCGTCGGCACGATCCGCGGCCGCGGCGACCATGGCCGGCACCCCGGCGCTTGAGCTCGACGGGCTCGTCCGCCGCTACGGGGACCGCGAGGCGCTCGCCGGGCTGACGCTCACCCTGGAGCCCGGGCAGACGCTCGTCGTCTTCGGGCCCAACGGCGCGGGCAAGACGACGCTCCTGCGCGTGCTGGCGACGTTGCTGCGCCCGCACGCGGGCGTCGCGCGCGTGCTCGGCGAGGACCTGCCCAGGCGCTCGTGGGCGGTGCGCGGGCGCATCGGCCTGCTCGGCCACGCGCCGCTGCTGTACCGCGACCTCAGCGCCCGCGAGAACCTGCGCTTCCACGCGCGGCTGCACCGGGCGCCGTTCGAGCGCGTCGACGCCCTGCTCGACCAGGTGGGCCTCGGCCCGCGCGCCGACGACCCGATCGAGACGTACTCGCGCGGGATGGTCCAGCGCGCCGCCGCCTGCCGGGCCGTCCTGCACGACCCGCCGGTCGTGCTGCTCGACGAGCCGACCGCGAACCTCGACCCGGCGGCCACCGCGGCGCTCGAGCCGCTCGTGGGTCGGTCGTCGGGCCGCACCCGGATCGTCACGAGCCACGACCCCGCAGGCGGGCTGGCGGAGGCCGACGTCGTGCTGGGCCTGCGCGGGGGGCGCCAGGAGCTGCTGGCCGGCGCCGACGAGGTCGACGTCGAGCGCGTGCGGGAGCTCTACGCATGAGGCACGCGGTCGGCGCCCTGCTGCGCAAGGAGCTGCGCCTCGAGCTGCGCGCGCCCACGACGCTCACCGGCATGGCGCTGTTCAGCGTCACGACGTTCGTCGTCTTCCACTTCGGGCTGGACCGCGACACCGTCGAGGGCCAGCTCGCCGCCGGCGTGCTGGTCGTGACGCTGCTCTTCGCGGCGATGCTCGGCATCAACCGGCTGTTCGTCACCGACGAGGAGGAGGGCGGCTTCGACGGCTTCCTCCTCGCGCCGGTCGACCGCACCGCGCTGCTCGTGGCCAAGGCCACCGCGCTCTTCAGCTTCCTGGTCCTGCTCGAGCTCTTCGCGCTGCCGGTCTTCGCGCTCCTGCTCCTCGAGCCGGGGCTCGACGTCGGCCTGCTGTGGCGCGCCGCCGTCGTCCTGCTGCTCGCCGACGCGGGCATCGCCGTGGTCGGGACGCTCGTCGCCGCCCTGGGCATCCAGACGCGCGCGCGGGACCTGCTCGTCCCGCTGATCGCGCTGCCGCTGCTCGTCCCGGTGGTCATCGGGACGGCGCGCGCCCTCGCGCCCGTCTTCGACGCCGCGGGCGCGGGCGCGCTGCCCGGGCGCTGGCTGGCGATCCTCGGCCTCTATGATCTGGTCTTCGGGCTCCTCGCCTACGCCGTCTTCGACTTCCTCGTCGAGGACTGACCCCGATGCGTCGCACCTCCGGCTCGAAGCTCCCCCTCCTGGCCGTGGCCACCGTGGTGACCCTCGTCACCGGCTACGCCATCGCCGCGTTCGTCGCCCCGATGGACGCCGACCAGGGCTTCATGCAGAAGATCTTCTACCTGCACGTGCCGCTGGCGATCGTGGCGCTGTGCGGGTTCGTCTTCGGTGGGATCGAGGCGATCCGGCACCTGCGCACGGGGGACGCCAAGCACGACCTGCGCTCGTACGTGGCCATCCACATGGCGCTGATCTTCGGCGTCGCGGTCCTCATCACCGGCGGGATCTGGGCGAAGGCGTCGTGGGGCACGTGGTGGGTGTGGGACGAGCCGACGCTCGTCTCCTTCCTCATCGTCTTCCTCCTGTACTGCACGTACCAGCCGCTGCGCTTCTCGATCGAGGACCGCGAGCGCCAGTCGCGCTACGCGTCGGTCTTCGCGATCACCGCGGGCGCCTTCGTGCCGCTGAACTTCGCCGCGGTGCGCGCCGCCGACAGCCTCATCCACCCGCGCACGTTCGACTCGACGGACAACCTCCCGGGCTGGATGGCGGTCGCCTTCGTGGTCTGCCTCGCCGGCATGGCGCTGCTCTACGCGACCCTCTGGCGCGTGGAGATCGACGCCAAGCTCACCCGCGGCCGGGTCAAGAGCCTCAAGCGGCGCCTCGGAGGCGTCGACACTCCGGTGCGTGGCCGGTCGGCCGCGCCGCAGCTGCCATGAGCGACAACCTCCCCGACAACGGCGGCTACGTCGCCGCCGCGTACCTCGTCTTCCTCGCGCTGGTCCTCGTGTACGTCGTGATCCTCGGGATCCGGCTGTCGCGCCTGCAGGGCGAGCTGGCCGAGCTCGACGACCTCGCGGGCAGCGAGCAGCCCGGCGCCGCTGCGGCCCCTCCGTCGGAGCGGACCCCGGCGTGAACGAGCTCCTCCTCCTCGGCATCTCCTTCAAGACGGCGCCGGTGGCGCTGCGCGAGCGCCTCGCCTTCAACGACGTCTCGGGCCCGGCGTTCTGCCGCGAGCTCGTGCAGTCCGACGCGGTCTCGGAGGCCGTCGTGATCTCCACGTGCAACCGCACGGAGATCTACGTCGTCGCGCCCGATCCGGTGCGCGCCGAGGCCGACCTGCTCGGCCGGCTGGCGACCCGGGCCGCGATCCGCCCGACCGAGCTGACCGACATCGTCTACGCGCCGCGCAACTGCGACGCGGCCCGCCACCTGTACCGGGTGACCGGCGGGCTGGACTCGATGATCGTCGGCGAGGCCGAGGTCCAGGGCCAGGTCAAGCGCGCCTACGAGACGGCGCTGAGCGCCGGCACGACCGGACCGCTGACCAACCGCCTGTTCACCGCGGCGCTGCAGACCGGCAAGCGCGTGCGGACCGAGACGGGCGTCGGCGCGTCGCGCACGAGCGTCTCGACGGTCGCCGTCGACCTGGCGCGCGAGGTCGTGGGCGACCTCGCCGACCGCCACGTCGTGATCATCGGCGCGGGCGAGACCAGCGAGCTCACCGCGCAGGCGCTGCACGCCCACGGCGTGCGCACGATCTTCGTCGCCAACCGCCACGCCGACCGCGCGCGCTCCATCGCGCAGCGCTTCGGCGGGACCGTCTCGTCGCTGCACGACCTGCCCGAGCGGATCGTCGAGGCCGACGTCGTCGTCGCGTCGACGTCGTCCCCGCACCCGATCATCGAGACCGACGTCCTGGCCGAGGTCGTCGCCGAGCGCGGCGGCCGCCCGCTCGTGCTGATCGACATCGCGGTCCCGCGCGACGTCGAGGCCGGCGCGGGCGAGCTCGACGGCGTGACGCTCTACGACATCGACGACCTCCAGGCCGTCGTGTCGCGCAACCTCGTCGGCCGCGAGGGCGAGCGCGACACCGCCGAGGCGATCGTCGAGGACGAGATCCTGCGCTTCGCCAAGTGGATGGGCCAGCTCGACGTGCAGCCGACCATCGCGGCGCTGCGGCGGATGGGCGAGGACGTCGTCGAGACGGTCCTGGCCGAGAACGCCGGCCGGTGGGAGAGCGTCTCGGCGCGCGACCGGGCGCGGATCGACGCGGTCGCCCGCGCGGTGATGCAGCGCCTGCTGCACGAGCCGACGATCCGCCTGAAGTCCGGCGACCACGCCTCGGGCCACGGACGCCTGCAGCTCGCGCGCGAGCTGTTCGGGCTCGACGACGGCCAGGCCGCCGACGCGACCGACCGCGACGCGCCGCCGGCCGAGGTCCGCGAGCTGCGCCGCGGTCGCTCGTGAAGCTCGGCACCCGCGGCTCCAAGCTCGCCCTCACGCAGGCCCAGCCGGTCGCCGACGCGCTCGGCGCCGAGCTCGTGACGATCACGACCTCCGGCGACGCGGGCGCGCGCGACGGCGACAAGGCGCGGTGGGTCGACGCGATCGAGAGCGCCCTGGTGGCCGGGGAGGTCGACCTGGCGGTGCACTCCGCCAAGGACGTGCCGGGCGAGCTGGCCCCGGGCCTCGGGCTCGTGGCGATGAGCTCGCGCGAGGACGTGCGCGACGCGCTCGTGGGTGCTGCGTCGCTGGAGGCGTTGTCAGAGGGGGCGCGCGTCGGGACGTCGTCGCTGCGTCGCCGGGCGCAGCTGCTCGCCGTCCGGCCGGACCTGGAGGTGGTCGACCTGCACGGGAACGTCGACACGCGGTTGAGGAAGCTCGACGACGGCGAGGCGGACGCGATCGTCCTGGCGGCGGCGGGGCTCCTGCGGCTGGGGCTGGGGGAGCGCATCGGCTGCTTCCTGGACCCGTCGGTCTTCGTGCCCGCTCCGGGACAGGGCGCCCTGGCGATCGAGGGCCCGGTCGGCCATGAGGCGTGGGGCGCGCCGGTCAACGACGAGCGCGCCGCGGGCGAGGTGCACGCCGAGCGCGCGCTCTGCCACGCGCTGGGTGCGACCTGCCACACGCCGATCGGCGCCTGGCACGACGGCAGCGAGCTCCACGTCTTCGTCGGGATGCCCGACGGCTCGCGCTGGATCCGCGACCGCGCGCCGTCGGGACAGATGCTCGAGCGGCTCGAGTCCGTCGGCGTGCGCGAGCTGCTGGCCGACGCCGAGGCGGTGGCGTCGTGAAAGGTGCCAGGCACCTTCCACGACCCGGGCGTGTCTGGTTGATCGGCGCCGGCCCGGGCGACCCGGGGCTCATGACTGCGCGGTCGCTGGAGGTCATCGCCCAGGCCGACGTCATCCTCGCCGACAAGCTCATCCCGCCGACCGCCCTCGACGGCGCCCGCAGCGACGCGGAGGTCATCGACGTCGGCAAGCTCGGCGGCGGGCCGCAGGTGCCGCAGGAGGAGACGCACCGGCTGCTGCTCGAGCACGCGCTCGCCGGGCGGTCCGTCGCGCGCGTCAAGGGCGGCGACCCGTTCGTCTTCGGGCGCGGCGGCGAGGAGGCCCAGCTCTGCCGCGAGCACGGCATCCCGTTCGAGGTCGTTCCCGGCGTCACCGCCGGCATCGCCGCCAGCGCCTACGCCGGCATCCCCGTCACGCACCGCGACCTGTCCTCGGCGGTCGCCTTCGTGACCGGCCATGAGAACCCGGAGCGCCCCGAGTCGCGCATCGACTGGCCAGCGCTGGCCGCCTTCCCCGGGACGCTCGTCTTCTACATGGGCGTCAAGGCGCTGCCGCGGATCGCGGAGCAGCTTGTCGCCGGTGGGCGCGCGGCTTCGGAGCCTGCTGCGGTCGTCCAGTCCGGGACGCTGCCGTCCCAGCGCGTCGTCACCGGCACGCTCGCCGACATCGCCGCGCGGGCGAAGGAGGCAGGCGTGCGCCCGCCGTCGATCACGGTGGTCGGCCCCGTCGCTGGGCTGACCGAGGAGATCGGCTGGCTCGGCCGCGGTCCCCTCGCCGGCGTCAGCGTCGTCGTGACGCGCGCGCGGCCGCAGGCGTCCGGGATGGCCGCGACGTTGCGCGACCTCGGCGCGCGCGTCGTCGAGGCGCCGGCGATCCGCATCGAGCCGGTCGACGTGACACTGCCTGATCTCGCCTCGTTCGACACGCTCGTGGTGACGAGCCCGAACGGCGCCCACCGGCTCTTCGAAGAGCTCCGCGCGGCGGGGCTGGACGCCCGCGCCCTCGCGGGCATGCGCATCGCGACCGTCGGCCCGGGCAGCGCCAACGCGTTGCGCTCGCACGGCATCGAGCCCGATCTCGTGCCGGGGCGCGCCGTGGGCGAGGCGCTCGCGGAGGCCCTCAGCGGGCTCGACGTCCAGCGCGCCCTCGTGGCCCGCGCCGAGGAGGCCCGCGAGGTCGTCCCGGATGCCCTGAAGGCCGCCGGCGCCGAGGTCGAGAAGCTCGTCCTCTACCGCACGGTCCCCGAGCCCCTCGCCGACCGCGACCGCGACGCCGCCCTGGGTGCCGACTGGGCGCTGTTCACGAGCGGCTCCGCGGTGCGGTCCTTCACCGCCGCCGTCGGCGTCGACGCCATCCGCGAGTCGTCGCTCAAGCTGGCCTCCATCGGGCCGGTCACGACCGAGGCCCTGCACGCGGCGGGACTCGACCCCGACGTCGAGGCGCCTGAGCACACGCCCTCGGGACTGGTCAGCGCGCTCGTCGAGCGCGTCGGCGGCTAGCTGCCGACGCGAGCCGGCCGCGCTCAGGTCCCGCAGTACGTCACGTACGGCCCGTCGCCGTCCGCCGCGGGCTTCGCGTGATCCTCGAGGCCCGGACGCTCCTCGAACGGCCGGCTGACGACGTGGAGCAGCGTGCTGAAGGAGGACATGTCGCCGGCGGTCGCCATGGCGAGGGCGTCCTCGACGAGGTGGTTGCGCGGGACGTAGATCGGGTTGACGCGGTCCATGGCGTCGGCGACCTCGGCGACGTCGCGCCCCTCGGCGTCGAGCCGGCGGCGCCAGCGCTCGAGCCACTCGTCGACGTCGGTCTCGCTGACGAAGAGCGCGCGGACGGGTGCGTCGTCGCCGCGCAGCGCCGTCGCCAGCGCGCGGTACAGCGACGTGTGGTCCACGCCGTTGTCGTGCATCGCCTTGAGCAGGGCGTTGATGAGCTCGTCGTCGCCGTCGCGGCCCTCGGCGATGCCGAGCTTCGCCAGCTGCCCCGGCAACCAGGTCTCGTGGAAGCGGACGGGGAAGGTCTCGAGGACTGCGGTGAGCTGCTCGATCGCCTGCTTGTGGTCCTCGTCGACGACGGTGACGAGGCACTCTGCGAGCCGCGCGAGGTTCCAGGTGGCGATCGTCGGCTGGTTGCCGAAGGCGTAGCGGCCGCCCTGGTCGATCGAGCTGAAGACCGTCGCCGGGTCGAAGGCGTCCATGAAGGCGCAGGGGCCGTAGTCGATCGTCTCGCCCGAGATCGCCATGTTGTCGGTGTTCATCACGCCGTGGACGAAGCCCACGAGCATCCACCGCGCGACGAGCGAGGCCTGCGCCTGGAGGACCTGGTCGAAGAACGCGAGGTACGGGTTGCCGGCCTCGCGGACCTCGGGGTAGTGGCGGTCGATCGCGTAGTCGGCGAGGCGCTTGACGAGCTCCGGGCCGCCGGCGCGCAGCGCGTACTGGAACGTCCCGACCCGGATGTGGCTCGCCGCCACCCGCGACAGGACCGCGCCGGGGAGCATCGTCTCGCGGACGACCTCCTCGCCCGTCGCCACGACCGCCAGGGAGCGCGTCGTCGGGATGCCCAGCGCGTGCATCGCCTCGCTGACGAGGTACTCGCGCAGCATCGGGCCGACGGCCGCCTTGCCGTCGCCGCCGCGCGCGAACGGCGTCCGTCCCGAGCCCTTCAGGTGCAGGTCGCGCCGCTGGCCGCTCGCGTCCACGACCTCGCCGAGCAGCAGCGCCCGGCCGTCCCCGAGCCGCGGCGAGTACCCGCCGAACTGGTGACCGGCGTAGGCCATCGCGACGGGCGTCGCCTCCTCCGGCAGCCCGTGGCCGATCAGCAGCTGGACGCCCTCCGGCGTCGCGAGGGCGTCGACGTCGAAGCCGAGCTCGCGCGCGAGGCCGGCGTTGAGCAGCAGGCCCTGCGCGTTGGGGGCCTCGTCGGCCCGCCACGGGAGGACCAGCTCCTCGAGCGCGCGGGCGTAGGTGTTCTCGAACGTCGGGAGCGACCGGACGGCGGTGGCCATGCCGTTCAGGCTAGGGCCATGGGCGACGCACCTCACCGCGCGCGGACGGGGGGAAAGTGCCAGGCACTTTCCACCTTGGATCAGCCCGTCGCGCCTGGGTGCGATGCGCAGCGCAGGTGCTGCCGCGCGCGGACGGAGCGTCAGCCGCTGGTGGGCGGTTCACCCTCCGTCGGGATCCCCGGCACGTCGTCCATGTCCCCGCCGCCCTCGTAGTCCGGGTCGGCCTCCGGGACGCCGAGCGGCTCGCCCTCGGCCTGGTCGCTCGGGCTCTCGTCGTCGGCGGGCATGCCGGTCGGGGCCTCGTCGTCGGACGTCGGAACCGGGTCCCGGGACAGATCGCTCATGGCCCGGTCCTACCCACCGCTAGGGTCGGAACTCGTGCCAGACGCCCGCCCGATCACGTTCCTCACCGACTACGGCTACGACGACGACTTCGTCGGCGTCTGCCACGCGGTGATGGCGCGGATCGCGCCGGACGCGCGGGTCATCGATTTGACCCACGGCGTCCCCCGGCACGACGTGCGGACCGGCGCGCTGACCCTCCGACGGGCGCTGCCGTACGCGACCGCCGGCGTGCACCTGGCCGTCGTGGACCCCGAGGTCGGGGCCGAGCGGCGGGCGCTCGCGCTGCGCTGCATGGAGGAGGACCGGATCCTCGTCGGGCCCGACAACGGCCTGCTGCACCTCGCCGCCCAGCGCTTCGGCGGCGTGGCGGAGGTCGTCGACATCGCGCGGTCGCGCTACCGGCTCGAGCCGGCGTCCGCGACGTTCCACGGCCGCGACATCTTCGCCCCCGTCGCCGCGCACCTCGCCGCCGGCGCGCCGCTGGCCGACGCCGGCGACCCGATGGAGCCGCGCGAGATCGTCACGCTCGACATGCCGATGGCCTTCGCCGGCGAGGACGAGGTCCTCTGCCACGCCATCGCCTTCGACCGCTTCGGCAACGTGACGCTCGACGTCGAGCACACCGAGCTCGAGGACACCGGCCTGCGCCTCGGCCACCGCGTGCTGGTCGACGACCGCGAGGCGGTCTACGCGACGACCTTCGCCGACGTCCCGCCCGGCGAGCTCCTCCTCTACGAGGACGCGTACCGGACGTTGTCCATCGCGGTGAACCGCGGATCGGCGAAGGACGTCCTCGGCCTCGAGGTCGACGCCGAGATCCGCATCCAGCCGCTGTGACCGCGCTCGGCCTCCCGCGCGTGCACCTGCGGGAGACGACCTCGACCAACGACGTCGCACGATCGCTGGCCTCCGCCGGCGCGCCGCACGGGACGCTCGTCACCGCCGGCGCGCAGTCGTCGGGTCGCGGCCGTCAGGGCCGGACCTGGTCGGCGCCGCCGGGCCGCGCGCTGCTGCTGTCGCTGGTCCTGCGCGACCTGTCGCCGATGCTGCCGCTCGTCGCGGCCGTTGCGGTCACCCGCACCTGTGGCGACGACGCGCAGATCAAGTGGCCCAACGACGTCCTCCTGGACGGGCGCAAGGTGTCCGGCATCCTCGCGGAGGGCCGTCCGCAGGAGGGGTGGGCGGTGCTGGGCATCGGCCTCAACGTCGCGATCCGCGTGGAGGACCTGCCGCCGGAGCTGCACGCCACGGCGACCACCCTCGGCCGCGAGCCGCACGAGCTCGAGCCGACGCTCCAGACCCTCCTCGGCGAGCTCGACCGCGCGCTCGCACTCGACACCTCGGCGCTGCTCGACGCGTGGCGGGCGCGGGATGCGCTGCGCGGCAAGCCCGTCCGGTGGACGGGCGGCGAGGGCGTCGGGGCAGGGGTCGACGGGGAGGGACGACTCGTGGTCGAGCTCCCGGGCGGCGGGCAGACCGCGCTCGACGCGGGCGAGGTGCACCTGGGCACCGGCCCGGCCGCCGCCTGAACGCCGGCCCGCTCAGCCGGCCGAGGCGGTGAGCCACCTCGCGAGCTCGGCCGCCTCCTCGGGCCGGAGCTCGACCTGCGCCCACTGCCGGCGACGCTCGACGGTCACGATCAGGCGCTTGCCCGACCTCGACCACGTGGCATGCAGCTTGCTGCCCTCGTCGTCCTCGAACTCGGTCACCGGCCGCGGGTCCGTGCCCATCGGGCGACGCTACCCCTCTGACCTGCGTCACCGATGAGGTTCACGCCCGCCGGCGGTCTTGATGTGCAGCCCGAGAGCCGACCTGGAGCGCTGCGCTGTGACCCACCCCTCCATGACCGACCGCCGACCCGCCGATGCGGACGCGGCACGCCACGCGTACGCGAGCGTCTTCGGCTGGGAGCTCGCGCTCGCGCCCGGCGTCGGCTCCATGCCGGCGGCGCCAAGCGACGGCGAGCGGCACGAGGTGCAGGGCGACGGCGCCCGCTCGGCCGGGCGCCGCGTGTAGTCAGCCGCGCCGCGAGCTGCCCGGCAGCTTGTCGGCGAGCCGGCTGAGCGGCTCGACGGAGCCCTGCAACGACGACACGTTGCCGTCGAGCGTCGCGAGGGAGCCGACGAGGCGCTCGAGGAGGTCCGTGAGGCCGGCGATGCCCTGGTCGAGGCTGCGCATGGTCTCCGGGAGGGCGGCGAGGTGCTGCTGGACCTCGACGAGCGTCGGCATCGCCTCCTCGATCGTCGCCATGCGGCCGTCCATGGTCGGGAGGACCTCGGTGGCGGCGGAGACCGCGGCCATCTGGCCCTTGAGCTCGGCCATGTCGCCGGCGAGGTCCTGCAGGCCCTTGCTCACGCCGGGCAGCGCGCTCGTGTCACGCGCGACGTCCTGGATGGACCGCTCGACCTGCGGCAGGACGCCGGTGTCCTGCGCGACGCTGCCGACGCCCTTGGCGATCGACGGCATGGTGGTGAGCGCCTTGGCGATCTTGCGGACGTCGGTGGTGATCGCGCTCAGCGTGGACGTGTTCGCGGTCACGGCGTCGAGCGCGCGGGCCATGGGCGGCAGCTCGCGGGTGGTCTTCGCGACGTCGGCGAGGTGCTCGCCGAGGTCGGGCAGCGAGCGCAGCGCCTTCGCGACGTCCGCGGGGATGGCTTCGATGCCGAAGGGGCTCACGGCGCGACCGTACCCGCAGCCGCGTGCGCAGAACGGCTAGGCCGCGTCGTCGAGCGCATCGTCCGCCACGGGCTTGCGGCGGGTGCGCTTGGGCTTCGCGGGGGCGTCGGCCTCCGCGGCGGCGGCCGCGACCGCCTCGGCGGCGGCGACGGTGGCCGGCTTGCGGCGGGTCGTGCGCTTGGGCTTGGGTGCCTCGTCCGTGGCGGACTCCGGCTCGGCCTCCGCGGCCTTCTTCGTGGTGCGGCGGGTGCGCTTGGGCTTCGGCGGCTCGGCGTCGGCCTCCGGCTCGGCGCTCGGGGTGTCGAGCGAGAGCTGGGCGTCCGGCTCGCCCTCGGCTGCGACGACCTTCTTGGTGGTACGGCGCGTGCGCTTGGGCTTGGCCGGCGGGTCGTCGTCGACGGAGGCGTCGGCGGCCTCGGTCTCGACGGGCGGGACGTCCGCCTCGACCGGCTCCACGGTCTTCTTCGTGGTGCGGCGGGTGCGCTTGGGCTTGGCCGGCGGGTCGTCGTCGACCGACGCGTCGGCGGCCTCGGTCTCGACGGGCGCGGCCTCCGCCTCGACCGGCTCGGCGGCCTTCTTCGTCGTGCGGCGCGCGCGCTTGGGCTTCGGCGGCGCCGGCTGGTCGGTCTCCGCGATCGCGGCCTCGGCGGTGGCGGACTCGGTGTCGTCGACCGGCGTGTCGGTCTCGGCGATCGCCGCCTCGGCGGTCGCCGCCTGGACCTCGTCGATCGCCGCGCCGTCGCCACCGTCCGCGTCGGTGCCAGACGCCTCGCCGGAGGCCTCGGCCCGCGCCGCCCGCTCCTCGGCGGCCTTCGCGGCGGCCGCGGCCTTGCGGCGCGTCCGGCGGCGCTTGGACTTCGAGACCGGCTGGTCACCGCCGTCGCCGCCCGAGGAGCCCTCGGCCCCCTCGACGACCTCGCCATCGACGACCGCCCCGGCGACCGCGGCCTCGACCTGCTGGGACTCGCCGACGTCCTTCTTCTTGCGTCGCCGGTTGCGTCCACTGCGCCGCTTGGGGAAGTTGCGCAGCAGCTCGCGCGACAGCGCGCTGGGCTTGCGCGCCAGCCGCGTCCGCGCGTCGCGCAGCTCGGTCTCGGCGCCCGGCGAGTGGGCCACCGCGGCGGCGAGCAGCGCGGCCTGCAGCCGTCGGTCCTGCTTGCGCGCCGCGTGGATGAGCCGGCGGGCGTTGCGCTGGTGCGCCGCGCCGCTGGAGTTCACCAGGAGACCCAGCAGCCGCTTCGTCTCCGGCCAGCGCTGGACCGCGTACTCCTCGTGGATCTCGCGCGTGTACTCGGCCAGCCGCCAGATCCAGGCGTTGGCCTGGTCGCGCCGGCCGATGCGCCGCTCGGCGAGCGCCTGGAGCAGGACCTTCGCGCCCTCGCGGCGCTCGTCGCGCGACCAGGTGCCGACGACGTCGACCGAGCGGTCGAACGCGTCGGGGTCGCGGGACTGCGCGATCTCCTGCAGCGCGCGCACGCGCAGCTGCGAGTTCTTGTTGCGCTCGACCGCGGTGATGAGGAAGCGCGCCTTGAGCTCGCCCGTGCGGTCGAAGTGCAGCATCGCCCGCGCGCGGCGCCAGCCGCTGGGCGCGACGCGCGCGCCGGCCAGCGCGGCCCACATGTGCTGCTCGCCCCAGTCGAGGTGCTCGACCGCGATGCGCCAGAGCTCGCGCTCGAAGACCTCGTGACGCCGATCCTCGTCGGCGGCGACCGGGATGACGCGACGCTCGACGCGGATGCGCCGCCCGCGGCCGCGGCGCACCGGGCCGACGACGATCGCCCCGCCGCGGTAGACGTCGCGCTCGAGCAGCGAGTGGAGCGTCACGACCGGGTCGTCGTGGCGCGTCGCGGGATGGACGAAGTCGATGACCAGCCCGGACTCCTTGCCCGGGTGGCGGCGGGTGACGCGACCGACGCGCTGCTGGTAGATGCGCTTGGACGCCGTCGGCGCCAGGTGCATGCAGACCGTCGCTCGCGGCGAGTTCCAGCCCTCGGCGAGGAGCTGCGCGTTGACCAGGACGTCGACGTCCCCGCGCTCGTAGGCGGCGAGGATCTCGGCGAGCTCCCGCTTGGGCGTCTCCCCGGACACCGCCTGCGCGTTCATGCCCAGCTCGCGGAACGCCTCGGCGACGTTGTAGGCGTGCTTGACGCCCGCCGCGTAGACGACGCCCGGCACGCCGTTGAAGCGCGTCTTGTAGAGGTCGGCGATCGCCAGGTTGAACGGCGTCTGGTCGAGCAGCTCGGCCAGCATCTCCTGGTCGAACTCGACGTCGACCTCGCCCTTGCGCAGCGGCACCTTCGCGATCGTGCGCACCCCCGGACCCGGCGGGATGCGGATGCAGCGCAGCGGCGCGATGACGCCGCGGCGCGCGGCCTGCGCGAGGTCGAAGCGCGAGGTCTGCGTCGGGAAGAGGTCGGTGACGTGGCGGGCGATGAGCGCGCCCGTCGCCGTCATGCCGATGAAGATCGGGCCCGTCCACGCGCGGATCGCCGCCGACGTCTTGTCGCCGAGCGCCGTGTGGGCCTCGTCGCAGATGACGATGCCGTACGCGTCGGAGATGCGGCCGGCGTTGCGCACGAACCACTGGTAGGTCTCGACCGTGACGGGACCGTCGACGCGGTCGTGGCCCTCGCCGTCCAGCAGCGGCGGGGACTCGCGGTCGCCGTAGCCGCGGTCGTGCAGCTCGCCGAGGAACTGGTCGACGAGGTTGCGCCGGTGGGTGAGGATCAGGACGCCGCCGGTGCGCGAGGCCTCGACGAACGCCATCGCGGCGACGGTCTTGCCGGCGCCCGTCGCGTGCTCGAACCAGAAGCGCTTGTGCGCGTTGGGGTCGTCGGCCGCGGCCTCGTCGATGTCCTCGTCGACGTCGGGGTCGGCCTCGTCGTCGAAGGCCTCCGCCTCGCGGGCGGCCGGGTCCTCCTCCGGCTCGTCCTCCTCCTCGTCGTCGTCCTCGTCGGCCGCGAGCTCGGGCTCCAGCGGCTCGTCGGGGACGTCGGGCTCGTCCTCCTCGGGCTCGGGCTCGTCGTCGTCGACCGCGAGGACCGGCGCGGCGGTCTCGGCGACGGGCGCCGCGTCGTCGATCTGCTGGGCCCGCGCCAGGAGCGCGACCAGCGTGCCCGAGAGGGCATCGACCTGGTGGGGATGGAGCTTCGTGCCGTCGACGAGGTGCGGCTCGTCCTCGGACAGGACGCGCTCGAGGCCCAGCAGCAGCGCGTAGCGGCGGCGCCACTTGGCCGACGGGACCTTCGCGCCCGCCTCGAGCTCGCGGACCGCCGCGTCGAGCGCCCGCCGGCGCGCCGACCCAGGGGCGAGCGCCGTCGCCGGGTCCTCGCCCTCGTGGACGAAGCGCTCGCGCGTGAACGCCTCCGCGCGCTGCACCAGCGCGGGATCGGGGATGGCGGCCTCGGCGGCCACGGTCGTGGACTCGGCCATCAGGACGACTCAGCAGTGGAGGGCAAGGCGTGCAGGCAGGACGTCGCACGGCTTGCTGTGGCCCCTGTGACGGGGACGAGAAGCGCGGGGGACCTCCCTGAACGACGTTCGACCCCCGGCTTGTGCGCCGGATGGTACCGCAATGCCCCGGTGGCATCATGCGACGGGTCCCATGCGCCGTCCGCTCCTCGCCCTCGCCGCCGTCGCCCTGGTCGCCGTCCTCGTCATCGGCCTCACGCAGGCGGGCGGCAAGGACGACGACGCGTCCAAGCCCCGGACCGTCTCGCTCGCCGACCAGCAGGCGGCGCTGCGCGGCGCCCCCGCCGAGGTCGCCCGCGGCTACGCGCGGCCCAACGCGATCGTCGACGCCTCCCCCAGCGAGGTCGAGCGGACCGTCGACGCCCTCAGGGGCCGCCACCCGGTCGTCGTGAACAAGTGGGCGTCGTGGTGCGGGCCCTGCCGCTTCGAGTTCCCCTTCCTCCAGCAGGCGGTCGAGCGCTACGGCAAGCGCATCGCCTTCCTCGGCCTCAACTCGGGCGACAACAAGCAGGACGCGCAGCGCTTCCTCGAGCGCTTCCCGGTCGCCTACGTGAGCTTCGAGGACCCCGACGAGAAGGCCGCGCTGCGCCTCGACGCGTCGGCGGCCTACCCCGTGACCGTCTTCCAGGACCGCAACGGCGAGCGCTTCGTGCACGCCGGCGGCTACGCCTCCGCGGAGGCGCTGTTCCGCGACCTCGAGCGCCACGCGCTGCGCTGAGCGACGTGCCTGCCGCCACCGCCCGCCTGGTCGTCGACGAGGCCGAGCTCGCCGCCGCGCTGGCCCTGCGCCACGAGGTCTTCTGCCTCGAGCAGGGCGTCTCGGAGGAGGACGAGCTCGACGGGCGCGACGCAGAGGCCGAGCACCTCGTCGTGGTCGACGACGACGGGACGGTCGTGGCGACCTGCCGGCTGCTGCACGGCAGCCCCGACGGCGATCGCGAGCGTCCCGCGACGAAGCTCGGCCGCATGGCCGTCCGCCGGGACCTGCGCGGCCGCGGCCTGGCCCGCGCGCTGCTCGACGAGGCCGACGTGCGGGCCGCGCGGGTGGGCAGCGGGCGCATCGTCCTGACCGCCCAGCTCGACGCGATCGGGCTCTACGAGCGCGCCGGGTACGCGGCGTGGGGCGACGTGTTCCTCGACGCCGGCATCGAGCACCGCTGGATGGCCAAGGACGTGGCGTGAGCGAGGTCCGGGTCGACCCGCTGAGCGGGACGCGCAGCGTCGTCGCCGCGCACCGCGGCGACCGGCCCGGGGCGTTCCTGCCGGTGACGCCGCCGCAGCCCGTCGACCCGGCGACGGACCCGTTCGCCCCCGGCAACGAGCACGAGACGCCGCCGGAGGTCCACGCGGTCCGGGAGGACGGCAGCGCGCCCGACACGCCGGGGTGGCGCGTGCGCGCGGTCCCCAACCGCTTCCCGGTCGTCACCGCCGAGGGTGAGGAGCCCGAGCCGGTCGCGCGGCGCGAGCTCTTCACCGCCCAGGCGGCCACGGGCGCCCACGAGGTCGTCGTCAACGCGCCCGAGGGCGTGCAGTCGCTCGGCGACCTGCCCGTCGAGCAGGTCGAGCTGGCGATGGGCGTCTGGCGGGCCCGGATGCGCGCGCACGCCGAGCGCGCGGCCTGCCTGCACCTCTTCGTCAACGAGCGCCCCGAGGGCGGCGCGTCGCTGCCCCACACCCACGCCCAGCTCGTCGCGCTGGACTTCGTCCCCGCCCAGGTCGCCCGCGAGCGCGAGCGCTTCGCCGCCCATGCGGTGCGCACGATGGGCGGCGACCTGCTCCAGGACCTCGTGCAGGAGGAGGTCAAGCAGCGCAAGCGCCTCGTCGCGTACGACGACGACTGCGTCCTGCTCGCCGCCTACGCCCCGCGCACGGCGTTCCAGCTGCTGCTCGCGCCGCGGGCGGGTCGCGAGCGCTGGGAGGACGAGGCGGGACCGAGCGGCGCCGCGCTCCTGCACGACGCCCTCCAGCGCCTGCGCCGCGTGCTCGGCGCGATGCCGCCGCTCAACCTCTGGATCCGCACCGCGCCCCGCGGCGCCGAGCGCTTCTGCTGGCGCATCGACGTGCTCCCGCGCCTGGCCCACCAGGCGGGCCTCGAGCTCGGCACCGGCCTGGGCGTCACGCCCGTCGCGCCCGAGGACGTCGCGGCGCAGCTGCGCGCCGCCGCCGGCTAGGGCGCCGCCGTGGTCTGGGTCGTCCTGGCGATCGCCGTCTCGACCGCCGCGGGGGTCTGGGCCGACCGCCGCCTCGGCGACCGCGCGACGGCGCTCACCGACCGCCTCGTCCGGCTGATCCTCTGGGTCCTGCTGCCGCCGATCGCCTTCTTCGTCACGGCGCACCTCGAGCTGACCGAGGGCGTCGGGGTCGGGCTGCTGCTCGTCTACGCCGAGCTGGCGATCGTCACGACGGCGGCCTACCTCGTGGCGACCCGCCTGCTGCGCCTCGGCCGCGGCGCCACGGGAGCCGTGGTCGTCACGACCTCGCTGGCCAACACCGGCTACCTCGGCATCCCGCTGTGCATCGCGTTCTTCGGGACCGACAGCGTCGCGCTCGCCGTCGCCTACGACTCGCTGGTCTCGGCGGTGATGCTCTACACCGTCGGCTTCGGCTCGGGCGCCGCGCTCGGCACGCGGGCGGGCGAGACGGCGCGCCAGCGCGTGCGGGCGTTCTTCACCCGCAACCCGGTGCTCCCCGCCGTGGTGCTCGGGCTGCTCGCGCCGAAGGAGCTCGCGCCCGACGCGGTCGTCGACGTCGCCGAGCTCGCCGCCGCCGCGCTGCTGCCGGTCGGCTTCTTCCTGCTGGGGGTGAACCTCACGCACGAGGCCGAGGACGGCCAGCTGCGCTTCCCCCCGCCGTTCAGCACGCCCGTGGCGCTCGTCGTCGGCCTGCGCCTGGTCGCGGCCCCCATCCTGCTCGCGGCGTTCGCCGCCGCCACGTCCGTCGACGTCCCCGACGCCTACTACGTGCTGGCGGCGATGCCCAGCGGCATCAACTCGCTCGTCGTCGCCCACGTCTTCGGGCTCGACCTGCGCCTCGTCGCCTCGGCCCTCGCGTGGTCGACCGCCGCCGCCGTCCTCGCCGCGATCGCGGTCTCGCCGTTCGTCTGAGCGCTCAGCAGGCGTCGTCGCCGTCGGCCTGCGCCTCGACGACGGCCGCGGCGCAGTCCATGTGGCTCCCCGTCGCCTGGCGCAGCAGCCGGTAGAGCGTCGCCCGCTCGTCCGCGTCGAGGGCGCCCAGGACCTCGTCCTCGACGTCGCCCAGCGCGGCTTCGGCCTTGCGCAGACGGCGCTCGCCGGCGGTCGTCAGGCCGACGACGTGGCGGCGGCGGTCCTCCTTGGAGCGCCGCCGGGCGATCAGCTCCTGCTCCTCGAGCTCGTTGAGCAGGCCGACGAGGTTCGTGCGGTCCATGCGCAGCACCGAAGCGAGGTCCTGCTGGGAGACCTCGCCGTGGTCGCGCAGGACGGTCAGGCAGACGAGGTGGCGCGGTCGCAGGCCGAGCTTCCCGAGCACCGCCTCGGAGCGCGCCCGGGTGAGCCGGGCCAGGTGGTCCAGCAGCGGTGCGGCGCTCTGCGAGCCGGTCGTGTGGGCGGATGCAGCGATGGACCGAGTGTAGGGGTGTCCCACGACCACTTTGCGGACCACAGTCCACTTGTGTGCTACAACTGCGTTGCGTCACACAAACCATCTGGAGAGGACGACATCTGATGCCCCATCTGCTGCACCTCGACGCGACCATCCAGGGCGACCGCTCGGTGAGCAGCGCCCTCAGCCACCGCGCCGTTGCCGCCTGGAAGGCCGCCCACCCGACCGGCACGGTCACCCGCCGCGACCTCGGCGCCCACCCGCTGCCCCACCTGGACCACGTCGCCCTCGAGGCGCGCAACGTCCCCGCCGAGCAGCACACGCCCGAGCAGGCCGCCGCCCACGCGCTGGCCCGCGAGCTCGCCGACGAGACCCTCGCCGCGGACGTCGTCGTGCTCGGCCTGCCGCTCTACAACTTCGGCCCGCCGTCGACGGTCAAGGCGTGGGTCGACCACCTCGTCGCCCCCGGCATCGGCTACGACCCCGCGACGGGCGACGGCCTCCTCGGCGGCCGGGACCTCGTCGTCCTGCAGGCCCGCGGCGGCGGCTACGGCCCGGGCACGCCGCGCGAGGGCTGGGACCACGCGCAGCCGTGGCTGCCCCACGGCCTCTCGCTGACCGGCCTCGAGCCGCGCTTCATCACCGCCGAGCTGACCCTCGCCGACGTCAACCCGGCGATGGCCGAGCTACGCCCGCTGGCCGCGGAGAGCCTCGCCGCCGCCGAGCGGGCGGTCGACGAGCTCTGGCCCGTCCCCGCGACCGCCGCGGCCTAGCCCTCGGAGGCGCGCCGGCGCCGCCCGTGAGACGGAGGGGTCTGACCCCTGCTGCTCACGCCTTGGTGCGCCGGCGCCGCTTGGGCGGCAGGTCCGTCACGGTGCCGGCCGCCACCTCGGCGGCGATGCCCAGCGACTCCGAGAGCGTCGGGTGGGGGTGGATCGTGAGGCCGAGGTCCTCGACGTCGGCGCCCATCTCCATCGCCAGCACCGCCTCGGCCACGAGCTCGCCGGCGTTCACGCCGACGACGCCGACGCCGAGGACGCGGCCGCTCTCGGGGTCCGAGAGGACCTTCGTGAGGCCGTCGGGACGCCCGGCCGACAGCGCCCGCCCCGACGCCGACCACGGCATCTTGGAGACCTCGACCTCCCTGCCCTCGGCCTTGGCCTTGGTCTCGGTGAGCCCGGCCCAGGCCAGCTCGGGGTCGGTGTAGGCGACCGCCGGGATCGCGACGGGGTCGAACGCCGCCTTGTGACCGGCGACGACCTCGGCCGCGACCTTCGCCTCGTGCATCGCCTTGTGCGCGAGCATCGGCTCGCCCACGAGGTCGCCGATGGCCAGGATGCTCGGGACGTTCGTGCGCAGCTGCGCGTCGACCGGGACCACGCCGCGCTCGCCGACCGTCACGCCCGCGGCGTCGAGCCCCAGCGCGTCGCCGTTGGCCCGCCGCCCGACCGCCACGAGCACGCGGTCGAAGGTCGCCGGCTCGGGGCCGCCCTCGGCGAAGCGCACGAGCAGGCCGTCGTCCTGGGGCTCGACGGCCTCGACCGCCGTGGAGGTGTGGACCGCCGCGTAGCGGCCCTCGATCCGCTGCGCGAGCGGCTTGACGAGGTCGCGGTCGGCCCCCGGGATGAGCCCGTCGGCGAGCTCGACGACCGTGACCGCGCTGCCCAGCGCGTCGTACACCGTCGCCATCTCCAGGCCGATGATCCCGCCGCCGATGACGAGCAGCCGCTCGGGGACCTCCTCGAGCTCGAGCGCGCGCGTGGAGTCCATGACCCGCGGGTCGTCCGCCGGCACGCCCGGCAGGCGCACCGCGCTGGACCCCGCCGCCACGATGCAGTGCTCGAACTCCAGCGCCTCGCCGCCGACCTCGAGCGCGTTGGGCCCGGTGAAGCGGGCCTCGCCGCGGACGACGGAGACCTTGCGGCCCTTGGCCATCTGGGTCAGGCCGCCGGTGAGCCGGTCGACCGCCCCCTGCTTGAAGCCGCGCACGCCGTCGAGGTCGATGGTGGGCTCGCCGAACGCGACGCCGGCCTCCGCGACCTCGCCCGCCTCGGCGAGCACCTTCGCGACGTGCAGCAGCGCCTTGGACGGGATGCAGCCGACGTTGAGGCAGACGCCGCCGAGGCGCTCGTGGCGCTCGACGAGCGTGACGTCGAGGCCGAGGTCGGCCGCGCGGAACGCGGCGGTGTAGCCGCCCGGCCCCGACCCGAGCACCACGAGCTGCTTGCGGTCGGCCATCGCCTAGAGGAGGACGCGCCGCATGTCGCTCAGCACGTCGGCGAGGTGGACGCAGAAGCGCGCCGCCAGGGCGCCGTCGATCACGCGGTGGTCGTAGCTCAGCGAGAGCGGGAGCATGAGCCGCGGCACGAACTGCGTGCCGTCCCACACGGGCTTCATCGCGCTGCGCGACACGCCGAGGATCGCCACCTGCGGCGCGTTGACGATCGGCGTGAACGCCGTGCCGCCGATGCCGCCCAGCGACGAGATCGTGAACGTGCCGCCCGACATCTCCCCGGGCGTGAGCTTGCCGTCGCGGGCCTTCTTCGACAGCGTCGTGAGCTCCTTGGCGAGGTCGAGCAGGCCCTTCTGGTCCACGTCGCGGATCACCGGGACGACGAGGCCGCCCGGCGTGTCGGCCGCGAAGCCCAGGTGGTAGTGGCGCTTGAGGACGAGCTCCTCGCCGTCCAGCGACGAGTTGACCTCGGGGTAGGCCTTGAGCGACGCGACGCACGCCTTGAGCAGCAGCGCGACCATCGTGACCTTCGCCTCGCTCTGCTCGGCGTTCGTGCGCTTGCGGAACGCCTCGAGCTCGGTGACGTCGGCCTCGTCGTGCTGGGTGACGTGCGGGATGCGGACCCAGTTGCGCGCGAGGTTCGGGCCGCTGATGCGCTTGATCCGCGAGAGCGGGACGCGCTCGACCGGGCCGTAGCGCTCGTGCTCGACGACGGGCCACGGCGCGAGGCCCAGGTCGGTCGCCCCGGCGCCCGTGCCCGCGGGACCGGTGCCGGCGATGGCGCGGCGCAGGTCGTCCTTGGTGATGCGCCCCTTGCGGCCCGTGCCGCGCACCGTCGAGAGGTCGACCTCGAGCTCGCGGGCCAGCCGGCGCACCGCGGGGCTCGCGTGCAGCGACTCCCCGGCATGGTCGGGCGGCGGGACCTGGTGGACCTCGGGCTCGGGCGGCGGCGCCTCGGCGTCCTCGGGACCCGCGGCCTGGGCCTCGGCCGCCACCGCGCTCTCGACCGACGACTCGGCGCCGGCCTCGCTGGCCGGCGGCTCGGCCTGCGGCGTGGCCTCGGCGGCTCCCGCGTCGCCGGCCTCGACGAGCGCGAGCACATCGCCTTCGCTGACCTTGTCGCCGACGTTGACCTTCAGCTCGGTGACCTTGCCGGCGAAGGGCGACGGGACGTCCATCGTCGCCTTGTCGGACTCGAGCGTGACGAGCGGGTCCTCCTCGCCGACCGTGTCACCGACGGCGACGAGCACCTCGATGACCGGGACGTCGGAGAAGTCCCCGATGTCGGGGACGACGACCTCTACCGGCGCCACGGCGCCTCCGTCCCCGGCTCGATGCCGTAGCGGTCCAGCGCCTCGCGCACGCGGCCGGCCGGCAGCGTGCCGTCCTGCGCGAGCGCGTCGAGCGCGGCGACGACCACGTGGTGGCGGTCGACCTCGAAGAACCGGCGCAGCGTCCGGCGGTAGTCGGAGCGGCCGAAGCCGTCGGTGCCCAGCACGGTGTACCTCCCGTCGACGAAGGGCCGGATCTGCTCGGCGTAGAGCCGCATGTAGTCGGTGGACGCGATGGTCGGGCCGCGGCCGAGCGCGAGCTGCTCGGCGACCCACGGCCGGCGCGGCTGCCACTCGGGGTGCAGGCGCGCCTCGCGCTCGGCGTCCATGCCGTCGCGGTGCAGCTCGGTGAGGCTCGTGGCGCTGAAGACGTCGGCGTGGACGTCCCACTCGGCGGCCAGGAGGTCGGCCGCCGCCTCGACCTCGCGCAGGATCGCGCCGGACCCGACGAGCCGGACGCGCAGCGCGTCGTCCGCCGCGCCCTCGACCGCCCGGATGCGGTGCATCCCCTTGAGCACGCCCTCCGCCGCGCCCTCGGGCATCGGCGGGTGCGGGTAGTTCTCGTTGAGGAGGGTCAGGTAGTAGAAGACGTCCTCCTCCTCGGCGTACATGCGCCGCAGGCCGTCCTGCACGATCGTCGCGACCTCGTAGCCGTAGGTCGGGTCGTAGGAGATGCACGTGGGGTACGCGGCGGCCATGACCTGGCTGTGGCCGTCCTCGTGCTGCAGCCCCTCGCCGTTGAGCGTCGTGCGACCCGACGTCCCGCCGAGCAGGAAGCCCCGCGCGCGGCTGTCCCCCGCCGCCCACAGCAGGTCGCCCACCCGCTGGAAGCCGAACATCGAGTAGAAGATGTAGAAGGGGATCATCGGCTCGCCGTGGTTGGCGTACGACGTCGCCGCGGCGATCCAGGAGGCCGTCGCGCCCGCCTCGTTGATGCCCTCCTGGAGGATCTGGCCGGCGCGGTCCTCCCGGTAGAACATGAGCTGCTCGCGGTCCTCGGGCTGGTAGAGCTGCCCGACCTGGCTGAAGATCCCCAGCTGGCGGAACATGCCCTCCATGCCGAACGTGCGCGACTCGTCGGCGACGATCGGCACCACGCGCGGGCCGAGCGCCTTGTCGCGCAGGATCGCCGCGAGCACGCGCACGAAGGCCATCGTCGTGGAGACCTCGCGCTCGCCGGTGCCCTCGAGCACGGAGCGGAAGGCGTCGAGCGACGGGACGGCCAGCGGCTTGGGCTCGACGACGCGGGCGGGCAGCGACCCGCCGAGGGCGTCGCGGCGCTCGCGCAGGTAGCGCGCCTCCTCGGAGTCGTCGGGCGGCTTGAGGAACGCCTTGGCGCGGACCTGGTCGTCGGAGAGCGACAGGCCGAAGCGGTCGCGGAACGCGAAGAGCGCACCCTCGCCCATCTTCTTCTGCTGGTGGGTGATGTTCTGGCCCTCGCCGGCCTCGCCCATCCCGTAGCCCTTGATCGTCTTGGCGAGGATGACCGTGGGCTGGCCGGTGTGGGCGACGGCGGCGGCGTACGCGGCATGGACCTTGTTGGGGTCGTGGCCGCCGCGGTTGAGCTGCCAGATCTCGTCGTCGCTCATGTCGGCGACCATCGCCGCCAGCTGCGGGTCGGCCCCGAAGAAGTGCTCGCGCACGTAGGCGCCGTTGCGCGACTTGTAGGTCTGGTAGTCGCCGTCCAGCGCCTCCTCCATCCGGCGGCGCAGCAGGCCCTGCCCGTCGGCGGCCAGCAGCGGGTCCCAGCGCGAGCCCCAGACGACCTTGATGACGTTCCAGCCGGCGCCCCGGAAGTTCGTCTCGAGCTCCTGGATGATCTTGCCGTTGCCGCGGACGGGGCCGTCGAGGCGCTGCAGGTTGCAGTTGATGACGAAGACCAGGTTGTCGAGCTTCTCGCGGCCGGCCAGCGAGAGCGCGCCCATCGACTCGGGCTCGTCCATCTCGCCGTCGCCCAGGAAGGCCCAGACCTTGCGGCCGCCCGTGTCGGCGATCCCGCGGCCGCTGAGGTACTTCATGAAGTGCGCCTGGTAGATCGCCATGAGCGGCCCGAGGCCCATCGAGACCGTCGGGAACTGCCAGAAGCGCGGCATGAGCCACGGGTGCGGGTACGAGCTCAGCCCGCCGCCGCCGACCTCGGTCCGGAAGCGCTTCATCTCCTCCTCGGAGATGCGCCCCTCGAGGAACGCGCGGGCGTAGACGCCGGGCGACGAGTGGCCCTGGATGAAGACGAGGTCGCCGGCGTGCTCGGCCGACGGCGCGTGCCAGAAGTGGTTGAAGCCGACCTCGTAGAGCGTCGCGGCCGACTGGAACGAGGCGATGTGCCCACCCAGCTCCGAGGACTCGGCGTTGGCCTGCAGCACCGTCGCCAGCGCGTTCCAGCGCACGAGCGCGCGCACCCGCTGCTCGACCGCCGGGTCGCCGGGCATCGGCGGCTCGGCCTCGACCGGGATCGTGTTGACGTACGGCGTGTTGAGGCCCGCCGGCACGGCCACACCGGAGCGCCCGGCCCGTTCGAGCAGCGCCTCCAGCAGCTCGTGGGCACGGCCGAGCCCGTCCGTGGCCACGACGTCGTCGAGCGCCTCGAGCCACTCCTGCGTCTCCTGCGGGTCGACGTCGTGGTCGCTCACGCAGGGTCTTGTCTACCAGCGTGGGTGCTGAGCGCAACCCGCGGGCGGACAGATCCACGGGCGCCGGCTTGCCACGATGCCCTGCGTGCGGGCGCTGGTGCAGCGGGTGAGCCGGGCGGCGGTGCGGGTCGACGGCGAGGAGGTCGGCGCGATCGGCGCGGGCCTGCTCGTCCTGCTCGGCGTGGGCCACGGGGACGATGAGCGGGCGTGTGACTGGCTCGCGGACAAGGTGCGGGCGCTGCGGATCTTCTCGGGGGCCTCGGGCAGGATGGACGAGGCGCTCGGCGACCGCGAGGTCCTCGTCGTCTCCCAGTTCACCCTGCTGGGCGACGCGCGCAAGGGCACGCGTCCGTCCTACGTCGCCGCCGCGCGGCCCGAGCACGCCGAGCCGCTGTACGAGCGCTTCCGCGAGCGCCTCGGCGCGCAGGGCGGGGTCTTCGGCGCGCACATGGAGGTGGAGCTCGTCAACGACGGGCCGGTGACGCTGATGGTCGAGTCGCCTTCGCCCTAGGGTTCCCGCCATGGCCCCCGAGCCCCGCTTCGTCTGCCGCTTCGCCGCCGAGCCGCCGCAGGAGGGCCTGCCCTACGGGCGCTGGTCCGAGCGCCTGCAGGAGACGTTCCTCGCCGCCGTGCTCGAGCTGCGCTCGTCCGAGGACGCCCAGGACCTCGGCGACCCCGGCGAGGTCGTCTTCTACCCCGACCGCACCTGGAACGGCCGCACCTACCAGCCGGTGACCTGCGGCACGACGACCGGCCTCGAGCTCTTCGGCCTGGTCTCGTGGATCCCCGCGTGGGAGGAGGGCGACGAGCCGTCGGACCTGCGCGCCACGGCCGACTGGACCGCCGAGACCGCCGACGCGAACCCCGAGTGGACGATCGACCTCTGCGACGAGGTCATCGGCGGCTGGCGCGGCGAGAACGGCAACGTCGCGGCGATCACCGTCGTCTGGGGCACGCCGATGCGCGACGGCGGCCACGTCGTCACCGCCGAGCTCGCCGACCTCGCCGTCGACCAGTGCCTGCTCGTGGAGCGGCGCTTCACCCTCGTGGCGCCCGACGACTACCGCGGCGACACGCTCGACGTGAAGGTCTTCGACCAGCGCAACAACCAGATCGCCGTCGAGTCGCTCTACAGCGACGACGACGAGGACTAGGCCGGACGCACCCGCGCCACCGTCGCGCCGGTGCGCTCGACGAGCAGCGCGGGGGTGAGCGGGAAGACCGTGCGAGGTGTGCCGGCCGCGGCCCAGACCTCGTCGAAGGCGAGGAGGTCCTCGTCGACGACCGTGCGCGACGGCGCGACCGTCCAGCCCCACGGCGCCACGCCGCCGATGGCGTAGCCCGTCTGCTCGCGCACGAACGCGGCGTCGGCGCGCACGACGCCCAGCGCGGCCTCGTCGACGGTGTTGGCGCCCGAGCAGAGCACCAGGGTCGCGGGCCCGTCAGCGCCACCGTCGCGGAACACGAGCGACTTGACGATCTGGGCGACGTCGCAGCCGATCGCCGCGGCCGCCTCCGCGGCCGTGCGCGTCGACGCCGGGAACTCCCGGACGCCGGGGAAGCGCTCCTCGGCGTCGGGCGCGCTCACGCCGCGGTCGGCACGCGCTCGCGGACCTCGGCGTCCGTGAGCGGGAAGTGGCAGGCCGCGAGGTTGCCGCCGTCCTTGGCGACGAGCTCCGGCGGCTCGACATCGCACGTGCCCTGCTGGGCCTTCGGGCAGCGCGTGTGGAAGCGGCAGGCCCTCGGCGGGTTGGTCGGCGAGGGCACGTCGCCCGTCAGGACCTGGCGCCTCTTCTGCGCGGCCAGCAGCGGGTCGGGCACCGGCACGGCGGACAGCAGCGCGCCCGTGTACGGGTGGCGCGGGTGCGCGTAGAGCTCCTCGGCGGTCGCGAGCTCGACGACCTTGCCGAGGTACATCACCGCGATGCGGTCGCACATGTGGCGCACGACGCTGAGGTCGTGGGCGATGAAGACGATCGTCAGGCCAAGGTCGCGCTGGAGGTCGCGCAGCAGGTTGAGGATCTGCGCCTGGATGGAGACGTCCAGCGCGGAGACCGGCTCGTCGGCGATCACGAGCTTCGGCTTGAGCGCGATGGCCCGGGCCACGCCGATGCGCTGTCGCTGGCCGCCGGAGAACTGGTGGGGCAGGCGGTTGTAGTGCTCGGGGTTGAGGCCGACGACCTCCATGAGCTCCTGCACGCGCTTCTTGCGCCCCTCGGCGCTGGACTCGACGCCGTGGATGGCGAAGGGCTCGCCGATGATCGAGCCCACGGTCTTGCGCGGGTTCAGCGACGAGTACGGGTCCTGGAAGATCATCTGGACCTCGCGGCGCAGCGGCTTGAGGTCCTTGCCCTTCAGGCGCGCGATGTCCTGGCCCTCGAACTCGATGGAGCCCGACGTCGGGTCCAGCAGCCGGGTCAGCAGGCGCGCCGTCGTCGACTTGCCGCAGCCGGACTCGCCGACGATGCCCAGCGTCTCGCCCTGCTTGATGTCGAACGAGATGTCGTCGACCGCCTGGACCGCGCCGACCTGGCGCTGCACGAGCACGCCGCGCTTGATCGGGAAGTGCTTGACGAGGTTGCGGACCTCGACCAGGTTCTCGGCCACCTCAGGCCACCTCCTCGCCGGCGGGCGGCGCGTCCGCGGCGCCGGAGAGCCGCTCCTCGGGGATGTCGACCGCCTCGGCCGCGGTGTCGGGCGTGGCGCCCGCGCGCAGCTCGGACCACAGCCGTCGCCGGGTCTCTCCCGGCAGCAGGCAGGCAACCTGGTGCGTCGGGTCGCCCGAGCCCCTCTCCAGGCCGGGGTCGACCTTCTTGTGGGCCTCGCGCACGTACGGGCAGCGCGGGTGGAACGCGCAGCCGGGCGGCTTGGTGATGAGCGACGGCGGCCGGCCGAGGATCGGCACGAGCTCCTCGCCGCGCGGCGCGTCCAGGCGCGGGATCGACTTGAGCAGCCCCCACGTGTAGGGGTGCTCGGGCGCGCCGAAGATCGTCTCCTTCGCGGCGTGCTCGACGATCCGGCCCGCGTACATCACCGCGATGTGGTCGGAGACCTCCGCGACGACGCCGAGGTCGTGGGTGATCATCACGACCGCCGTGCCCAGCTCGCTCTGCAGCCGCTGGATGAGGTCGAGGATCTGCGCCTGGACCGTCACGTCGAGCGCGGTCGTCGGCTCGTCGGCGATGAGGAGCTTGGGGTCGTTGATGAGCGCCATCGCGATCATCACGCGCTGGCGCATGCCGCCCGAGAACTCGTGCGGGTAGGCGTCGATGCGCCGCCGCGGCTCGGGGATGCCGACGAGGCCGAGCATCTCGACCGCGCGGTCGCGCGCCTGGGCCTTGGAGACGTCGCGGTGGGCGCGCACCGCCTCGACGAGCTGGTCGCCGATCCGGAAGAACGGGTGCAGCGACGACAGCGGGTCCTGGAAGATCATCGCGATGTCGTTGCCGCGGATGCCCCGCAGCTCCGCGTCGCTCATCGCCAGCAGGTCCTGGCCGTCGAACAGGATCTGGCCGCTGATGCGCGCGTTGGAGGCGCGCGTGAGGCCCATCACCGTCATCGACGAGACCGACTTGCCCGAGCCCGACTCGCCGACGATCCCCAGCGCCCGCCCGCGCTCGACGGTGTAGGAGACGCCGTCGACCGCCTGGACCACGCCGTCCTCGGTCTCGAAGTGCACGCGGAGGTCGCGGACCTCCAGCAGCGGCTGGGCCATCGCTAGGAGTACCTCACGCGGGGGTCGAGGAAGGCGTAGATGATGTCCACGAGGAGGCTCATCAGCGCGACCCCGAGCGCCAGGATGAGCGTCGTGCCCTGGATCGTCGCGAGGTCGGCCCGCTCGATCGCGTTGAACGAGTAGAGCCCGATCCCCGGGATGCCGAACACGGTCTCGGTGAGGATGGCACCGCCGAAGAGGATGCCGATGTCGAGGCCGAGCACGGTGATGATCGGCGTGATCGCCGACCGGGTCGCGTGCTTGAGCACCACACGCCGCTTGCTCAGGCCCTTGGCCCGCGCGGTGCGGATGTAGTCCTCCGAGAGCGTCTCGAGCATGCCCGAGCGCATGAGCCGCGCGTAGATCGCCGCGAACGCCGTCGCGAGCACGCACCACGGCATGATGAGCGCGGGGATCTTGTCGAAGAACCCGTCGGCGTCCTGGTAGGCGCCGGAGCCCGGCAGGAGCTTGAACCGACCGATGTCCTCGCTGAAGAGGTACAGCGTGACCAGGCCCAGCCAGTAGACCGGCGCCGAGATCATCACGAGGGCGGCGCCCATGGCGAGGCGGTCCCAGATGCGGCCCCGGAAGACGGCGGAGACGATGCCGATCGTCACCCCGACGAGGAACCAGATGCAGGCTGCGCCGAGGACGAGGAAGAGCGTGGCGCCGAGGCGGTCGAAGGCCTGCTGGCGGACCGGCGCGTCGTTGATGTAGCTGCGCCCGAGGTCGAAGTGCAGGAACAGGTCCTTGAGGAAGTTCCAGAACTGCACGTAGGTCGGGTCGTCCAGCCCGAGCTGCTCGCGGATGAGCCGCAGGGTGTCGGGCGACGGCGAGCGCCCGGCGCGCAGCGCAGCCGGATCGGCGCTCGGGAGGACCCGGAAGATCACGAAGGTGATCGCGCTGACCAGGATGACCAGCAGGACCGTCCAGAGGAGTCGGCGGAGGATGTAGGCGCCCATGTGGCGTGCGTGCTCTCGGCGGGTGTGGCGACCGGCGGCCGGCCCGCGTGCCCGAAGGCTCGCGAGCCGGCCGTGACGGTCAGCGCGTCGCTACTGCTTCAGCGACGTGAACGTCAGGTCGAGGAGCGAGTTGTTGGGGTTGGAGACCCCGTTGACGTCCTTCGACCAGATCAGCGTCGTCTTGTCCCAGACGAACGGGATGGCCGGGGCCAGGGCGGTGATCTGCTTGTCGATCTCGCCCCAGGCCTTCAGGCGCGCCTCGCCCTCGAGCACGGCAGCCTCGTCCATCGCCTTGTCGACCGCGGGGTCGTCGAGCTGGCCGAGGTTGTTGTTGCCCTGGGCGCGGATCTCCGAGCCCTTGAACGTGGGCTCGAGCATGGACTGCGGGTCGGCGAAGTCCTTGAACCAGCCGGCCGCGCCACAGACGTGGACCTTCTTGGCCGGGACCTGGCAGTACTCCGTGTACGTCGCGTCCTGGGGCACCGCGCGCAGACGGACCTTGAAGCCCATCTTCTCGAGCTGCGCCTTGGCGACCTCCGCCTGGGCCTTGCCCGGGTCGGCGTTGGCGGTGACCATGTAGATCTCCTCGTCGCCCTCGTACTTGCCGGAGGCGTAGCCCGCCGCCTTGAAGTACTTGGCCGCGACCGCCATGTCGCCCTTCGGGTTCTTCAGGAAGTCCAGGTCGGTCTCGAAGCCACCGGCCTCCTCGAAGCCGGGGAACTCCGGCGGGAGGAAGTGGGTCGGGATGTCGGCCGTGAACTTGCCGCCGCGCGCCTTGCGGGCCGCGTCACGGTCGAAGCCGGCGAGGACCGCCTTGCGGACGTTGAGGTCGTCGAACGGCTTGAGCTTCTGGTTCAGCGGGAACCAGCGGAAGCCGCCCGAGGGCACCTGCACGTACTGGTCCTTGTACTGGCGCCCGAGCCGGGGCAGGATCTGCGCCGGCGGGTTCGTGTCGAGGATGCGGCCGCTGCCGGTCAGCACCTGCTGCGCGGCGACGTTCGCGTCCGAGGAGCCCGTGCGGATGTCGATCTCGTCCAGGTAGGCCGGCTTGAAGTCCTTGGCCTTGTCCCAGCTGGGGTTGCGGACGAGCTTGATCGACTTGCCGGCGCTGTAGCCCGTGAGCTTGCCCTCGGCGTCGTTCGGGATCATGTACGGGCCCGTGGCGACGACGTGCGTGTTGTACGTCGACGGGTTCTTCTCGTCGAACTTCTTGGCGAAGTCCTTCGGGACCGGGGCGCTGATCGGCAGCGACAGGGCCGCGGCGAACGCGACGCCGGTCGGCTTGTCGAGCTCGAAGACGATCGTGTACGGGTCGGGCGTCTTGATGCCCTCGAACTCCTTGAACTCCTTGGTGTTGGAGTCCGGAGCGCCCTTGATCATGTTGAAGTACGTCGTGTACTGACCGCCGACGTTGACCGTGAAGAAGCGCTCGAACGCGTACTTCACGTCCTCGGTGGTGACCTCGCGGTTGACCGGCGGGCCGAACTTCACGCCCTTCTTGATCTTCACCGTGACGGTCTTCTTGTCCGCCGAGATCTGCGGGTCGCCCTCGGCGAGGTCCGGCTTGGCCTTCTCCGGATCGTCCGGGGCGAACTGGTAGAGCTTCTTGTGCATCGCGTCGATGACCTGGAAGCCGAACTGGTAGTAGGACCGGCCCGGATCGAGGTAGTCGACGTCGCCCGAGGGGGCGAGCTCGGTCAGCTTGCCGCCCTGGCGGCCCTCGGGGACCTCCTGCGTCGGCGCGTTGCCGCCGTCGCTGGCGGCGCTGCCGCCCGAGTCGGAGTCGTCGTCACCGCAGGCGGCGACGGCGAACATGAGCACGGCGAGCATGCTCATGAGGAAGAACCGAAGACGGTTCCCGGTCATGCGTCGTCCTTTCGTGGGGAAACGCGCCCGAGGGCGGGCGCATCGGGGTGGGGACAACCCGGGGAGGTCACTTGGACGTCCTGGGGTTGAGGGCGTCCTGCAGGCCGTCGCCGACGATGTTGAACGTCAGCACGGTGAACAGCAGGGCGAGCCCGGGGAAGGTCATGAACCACCACGCGATGTCGAAGATGTCGACCGCGTCGGAGATCATCTGGCCCCAGCTCGGCGTGTTGAGGTCCACGCCGACGCCGAGGAAGGAGAGCGCCGCCTCGAACAGGATGTTCTGCGGGACGAGGACCGTCGCGTAGACGATGATCGGCGCGACGAGGTTGGGGAGGATCTCGCGGAAGATGATCCGCATGTCGCTGGCGCCGAGCGAGCGGGCGGCCTCGACGAACTCGCGCTCGCGCAGCGAGAGCACCTGGCCGCGGATGATGCGCGCCATGTAGGGCCAGGTCGAGATCGTGATGACGAAGATCACGATGTTCAGCCCCGGCTCGATCGTCATGAAGCCGAGGTCGCAGCCCTCGCGGCCGCCGCAGGCGACGCCGATGCCGATGGCCAGGACGAGCACCGGGAACGCGAGCATGAGGTCCATGACGCGCGCGAGCAGCGTGTCGACCCAGCCGCGGTAGTAGCCGGCGACCATCCCGACGACCACGCCGATGAAGACGGCGATGGCGGTGGCGATGACGGCGACCTGCAGGGAGACCCGCGCGCCGTAGAGCACGCGCGAGAAGACGTCGCGACCGCGCTGGTCCACGCCGAACCAGTGGTCGGCGCTGGGCCCGGAGGGCTGGCCGAAGTCGTCGAGCAGGTCCGCGTTCTGCGTGTTGGGGTCCGGCGCGCCGACCACGTCCTTGATGACGGGCGCGAGGATCGCGATGACGACCACGACGCCGATGAAGAACAGCGCCGTGAGGGCGACCTTGTCCTTGCGCAGGCGGCCCCAGAACAGCTGCAGCGGCGAGCGCGCGGCGATCGGCGCGCCCTCGTTCGGGTCGGCGGCCGACCCTTCGAGGAGGGCCTCGGAGGCGCCGCCGCTCACCGGCGAGCCTCCCTCTGGGGGGTGGTGGAGTCCAGCGGTATGGGTCCGTCTCCCAATGGCAGGTGGGATCGGCTTGTCGCACACCCGCCGTGCACCTCCACGAGACGGCAGGGGCGGTCGAACCGCAGGGCAATGTACTCCTCTTGGTCAAGTCATGTCACCAAGCGGTTCGCGCTTCACGCGGGCCCAACAGTCGAGATCGCGCGACCTCCGGCGTCCCGGGGTCTACGATCCGCCCCGCGCGTCCCGGTAGCTCAGCTGGATAGAGCGACCGCCTCCTAAGCGGTAGGCCGGCGGTTCGAATCCGCCCCGGGACGCCTCCGCTCGGCTCGGGCGCGCCGCCGCTCACCGGATCACGTTGCACCAGCTGACCGGTTTGTGGTGCGATCGTCTCCAGGAGCACGGTGATGAAGCGCCTCGTCCTCGCCCTCGCACTGCTCGGCGTCCTCGCCGCGCCGCACGCCGCCAACGCGGGAACGGTGACCAACACCTTGCGGTACCTCACCGGGACGGTCGGCGCGGTGGCGACGCCCGCGGTCGTCGAGGTCCAGCGCGTGGTGTGCCCCGAGGTCTTCGAGACCCGCGTCTGCACCGTCGGTGGACCCGGCGCGCAGCTCACCTGCTACTCGCCGCTCGACGCCAACTACGTCACCCACCGGTGCTCGCTGCGCCTGGGCCTCGAGCCTGCAGCAGCCCAGCTGGACTGCGTCGACTCCTACGGCGGGGGCCGCGGCGGCGTCGGCTTCGACACCTACGGATGCGCGGGCGCCATCGGGTCGTTGCCGGTCAGTTGCGCTGACACCACAGAGAGCTTCGGCACCACCTACTACCGGCGCACCTCGACCTGCGGCCTCGGCACCTCTGGTCTCTCCTGTGTCGCGACGTCGCCAGCCAGCGGCGGGGAGTGCGTCATCGCCGCCGGCCCGTGCAAGGTCACGATCATCGACGCCTACACGCCCGAACGCGCCCGCGTCGACACCACGCGCACCGGCTGCAGCTGAGCTGACCCCGGGACGGCTCCCCGGCCGCGGCCTAGCCGCGGTCGGGCCGGTCCGGGTGGACGTCGTCGATCGTGGTGAGCGGGCGGTAGGGGACGCCCGCGCCGGCCGCCTCCTGGATCGCCTCGGCGCCGCCGGCGAGGCGGTCGAGGACGGAGACGACGCCGACGATGGTGCGACCGTCGGCCTGCAGGGCCTCGATGGCCTGGATGGTGGAACCGCCGGTGGTGACGACGTCCTCGACGACGAGGCAGCGGTCGGCGTCGTCGAGCAGCGGGCCCTCGACGCGGCGCTGGAGCCCGTGCTGCTTGGTCTCCTTGCGCACGAAGAACGCCTTGCCGTCGAAGCCGGCGGCCAGGGCGGCGCAGGCGACCGGGTCGGCGCCCATGGTGAGGCCGCCGACGGCGGTGGCGCCGACCTCGCGGGCGAAGCCGGCGACGAGCTCGCCGAGCGCGCCGAAGGCGGGCTGGCGCAGCGTCGCGCGCTTGGCGTCGACGTAGTACTGGGCGGTCCGGCCCGAGCTGAGGGTGACCTCGCCGATCACCAGCGCATGGGTCCGAAGCTCGTCGATGAGGGTCTGGCGGGCGTCCACGGCGGCCGTACCCTAGCGGTGTGCTCGAAGGCCCCCTGCGGCTGGCCGCCGTCGTCCTGAGCCTCGTCGTCGCCGTCGGGTGGGTGACCTTCGCCGTCGACGAGACACGGGCCGCCGCCGACCAGTCCGCGGCCGAGGTCGCCGGCCGCGCCGCCTCGCGCGAGGCCGACCCGACGCCGGCCCAGGAGCGCGAGCGCGAGGCCGCGCACGGGCCGCTGCGCGAGCTCGTCGACGACGCCAACGACGTCCTGCTCGCGCCCTTCGCGCCGATCGTCGACGGCAGCGGCTCGCAGTGGGTGCGCCGGTCGGTCCCGGCCGTGCTCGCCCTGCTGCTCTACGGCTTCGGGCTCGCCACGCTGGCGAACTTCGCCCGGAGCGGCGGATGAGCGACGACCGCTACGGGGCCCGTGAGGGGTTCCCGCTCGGCGTCGAGGAGGAGCTGATCACCGTCGACCCGCGCACGCTCGCGCTCGCCCACACCGGCGTCGAGCTGCTCGAGCGCGCCGGCACGGCGCCGGCCGGCGAGGGGACGCTGAAGCCCGACACGTACGCCGCGATGGCGGAGCTCGCCTCCCCGGTGGTCGACGGCGCCGCCGAGGGCGTCCGCGCGCTCGCGGCCCTTCGCCGGCGCCTGCGCGACGCGGGCGGGACGCTCGTCGGCGTGGGCATCCACCCCGACGGCGCGTGGGGCGACGTCGTCCACCATCCCGCCGAGCGCTACCGCGAGATCCACCGCCAGCTGCGCGGCCTGCTCGTGCGCACCCCGACCGCGGCGCTGCACGTCCACGTCGGCATGCCCGACCGGGCGACGGCGGTCGCCGCCCACAACGGCCTGCGCCGCTGGCTGCCGCTGCTCCAGGCGCTCGCCGCCAACTCGCCGTGGTGGCACGGGCGCGACAGTGGGCTGGCCAGCGCCCGCGCGCAGCTCTTCCGGGGCTACCCGCGCGCCGACATCCCGCGGGCCTGGGAGGACTTCGAGGACTTCGAGCGCGAGACCGCCGCGGTGGTCGAGGCCGGCGACGCGCCCGACTACACGTTCCTCTGGCAGGACATCCGCCTGCACCCGAAGCTCGGCACCGTGGAGGTCCGCGCCATGGACGCCCAGAGCGCGCTGTGGGCCGTCGCGGGGCTCGCGGCCCTCGTCCACGGCCTGGCGATCCACGAGGCGTCGAGCGACCGCGCCTCCTGGCCGGCGCGCGCGCCGCTGATGGAGTCGAGCTTCCGCGCGGCGCGCGACGGCCTCGCGGCGACGCTGCACCACGACGGGGCGCTGCGCCCCGTGCCCGAGGTGGCGCGCGACGCGCTCGCGATCGCGCGCGCCCACCTCGCCGACCCCGGGCCGCTGGAGGAGGTCGAGCGGCTGCTGGGCGACGGCGGCGGCGCCGACCGCCAGCGCGCGGCGTTCGCGGCCGGCGGCATGCCCGCGCTGCTCAGGCTGCTGGCCGACGAGACGGCCGCCGACGGGGCTCAGTCGTAGACGTCGACCCGGGTGCCCATGCGCACCCAGCGGAAGATCGACATCGCGTCGGGCACCGGCACCCGCAGGCAGCCGTGCGACGCGTTGTAGTTCGGCACGGAGACGTAGCCGTGGATCGCGTACCCGCGGATGAAGTACGACGAGTGGACCATGCCCTTGGCGTTCGTCCCGAGGTCCTTGCGGTAGACCTTGAACTGCCCGCGGATCGTCGGCGTGGCCGGCGCGCCCGAGGACGTGTGGTAGATCCGCTCGACCTTGCCGCCCTCGCCGATCAGCGCGAGGACCTGCCGGGAGATGTCGGCCTCGACGTGGCGGCCGTGCGACGGGTAGCGGACCTTCCACGTGCCCTGGCCGCGGGCCAGGCGGCGGAAGACGTCCGCCGTCGCGAGCGTCGAGCGCTGGAGGCCGACCACCTTGCGGAAGGCGAGCACCGCGCGGCCCGTCCGCCCGTCGTAGACGCCCGGCTTGCCGATGACGTAGCCCTTGGACCGCAGCATCCGCTGCAGCTCGCGCACCGCGGCGCCGCGCTGGCCCGGGCGGGCGCGCAGCGCCAGCACCGTGACGCGCCGCGGCGCGGCCTTCACGGCGCCGAGCGCGGTGCTCGGGTCCTTCGTGGCCTCGATGCGCAGCCGGCCGGCCTGCTTCGTCGCGAAGCCCAGGACGAAGTACGCGCTCTTGCCGCTGGCCGACGGCAGCAGGGTCACCTGGCGGCGCGAGATGCGCTGGTCGCCCCGGTAGAAGCGGACGGTCGCGGTCTGGCCCGCGACGTAGGGCGTCAGCACGCCGCGCACGCGGAAGCGCGTGCCGGCCAGGACGGTCGAGCGCGCGCCGTTGACCTTCTCGGCGCTCAGCGCGAGCTTCGGCGCCGCGGCCGGGTCCTGGGCCGCCGGGTCCTGGGCGGTGGCGGTGGCGGCGGGCACGAGGGCCAGCCCGAGCGAGGCAACAGCGACACGACGCAGCATGAGCGGGACGGAAGCCTAGAGGGCGCCGCCCCCGCCCAAGGTGTGGCCAGCCGCCTCTTGCGCGTCTAGCCGGCCGCCGCGGCCTTGGGCAGCTCGGCCACCTTCGGCGCCATCGCCTGGCCCACGGCCATCAGGGCGTTGGCGGGCCGGATCATCACGGTGAACTCGATGATGCGCCCGTCGTCGCCGGTGCGGATGAGGTCGAGGCCCTGCAGCCGCTTGTCGTCGACCTTCGCCCGGAAGACCAGCCCGCTGGCCTCGTCGCCCTCGAGCTCGTCGGTGTAGGTGAAGTCCTCGAAGACCGACATGACCGCGCGCACGACGGCCGTGGCGGCGTCCTTGCCCTCGAAGGGGCGGTGCGCGAACGGGCTGTGGAAGAGGACGTCCTCGTGGAAGAGCTCGGCGACCCGGTCGAGGTCGCGGGCCTCGACGGCCGCGCGGAAGGCGTGCATGGTCCGACGCTAGCCGACGCGCGCGGGCGCGTGGGCGGGCTCGGACCCGGCCAGCGCCTTCACGAGCGCGAGCACGGCGGCGATCGTCGCCAGCGCCCCGACCAGGACGACCGGCGTCTCCCAGCCCCAGTCCATCGAGGACCCGAACGCGATGCTGTTGTTGATCGCGTGCAGGACGATGCACGGGTACAGCGAGCCCGTCCGCTCGCGCAGGACGCACAGCACGCCGCCGAAGACCGCCAGCGGCAGGAGGTAGGCGACGTCCGAGCCGCCCGCGTGCACGGCGCCGAACAGGACGCCGACGACGACGGCGCCCACGGCCGGGCCGCGCCAGGTGCGCAACGCGCCGTACAGGTAGCCGCGGAAGAAGAACTCCTCCACGAGCGGCGCGAAGACCACGACGAGGATCCCGATGCCGACCGCCGCCGCGGTGCTCTCGTCCACGCCGAGGTCCTGGGGCAGCTCGTCCTCGGTCGACCCGCCGACGATCGAGATCCACACCGCGGTGAACGCGACGAACGCGACGTAGGCCAGGACGACGAAGCCGACGAGGCGGCCCTTGCCGACCGTCGCCCGGTTCAGGCCGAACTGCCAGGGCCGGGGTCGTGCGGCGAACGCCGCGAAGCCGATCGCGACGCTGACGAGCACGACGTCCTGGACGACCGTGGCGGCGATGTTCGCCCACGCGGGCGCGTCCTCGTCGCCGTCGGTCCCGGACGCGATGAGCAGGATCGAGCCGAGCATCGCCGCCGTGACGAACGCGGCGACGAAGCCCGCCAGCGCGGTCGCCGGGTGCCAGCGCGGCCCCTGGGGCCCGGGCGTGACGCCGGCGGGGACCTCCGGCAGCTCAGGCGGCGCCGGGTGCTCGGGGGCGAGGCTCATGGGGCCGACGGATGCTAGATGGCCGCCGTCGGCAGCTCGTCAAGGCCCCGGACCACCCGCACGCCCGCCGGGGCGCCCGCGCCGGCGCGGTCCACGAGCACCGCCGCGATCCCCGCGGCCCGCGCCCCGCGCACGTCGGCCTCGAGGTCGTCGCCCACGTGCAGCGCCTCGCGGGCCCGGCAGCCGGCCGCGTGCAGCGCCGCCGCGAACGTCCGCCCGTCCGGCTTGGCGGCGCCCACCTCGGCCGAGGTGACGACCGCGTCGAGGCGCTCGCGCAGGCCCGTCTCGCGCAGGACGTCGTGGAGCGAGACGTCCCAGTTCGAGCACACGACGAGCCGCAGCCCGGCGGCGCGCAGCGCGTCGAGCGCGGCCGGCACCTCGGGGAAGGCGGCGAAGCGCAGGCTCGCCAGGAGCACGTCGCGCAGGTCGCCGAGCTCGCGCGCCGCGGGCGGCAGCGCCCCCGCAAGGACCGCCGTGCAGCGGTCGCGCAGGTCGTCGAGCCCGGCACGGTCGCGGGCCATCCCGTGGTACTCGCGGTAGAAGGCGATCTCGGCGCGCAGCGCGGCGGCCGCCTCCTCCTCGGAGACGTCAACGCCGCGAGCGGCGAGCTGCGCGCGCAGCAGCGGCGCCGGCGGCTCCAGGCCCACCAGCGTGCCCATTGCGTCGAGCAGGACGGCCCTCATGCCACGAAGTGCCAGGTCGCGAACTGCCCGGCGAACGTCGCGGTCGCGGCCGCGAGGACGGCGTAGACCGGGACGGCCCGGCGCCTCGTGTCCGCCGCGAGCCACAGGCCGAGCCAGAGGAACAGCGGCACGAGCACCGCGGCGAAGCGCGGCAACGACATCAGCGGCTGCGGGCCCACCGGGTAGGAGAGCGGGAGCGCCAGGGCGCAGACGACGTACGCGGCGTAGGCGGGGCGCAGCCGGCGCACGACGCCGACGGTGGCCGGGACGACGAAGAGCAGGAGCGTCAGCGTGTCGCGCAGGTTGCGCTCGGCGACGAGGAACGGGTCGCCGCCCGCCTCCCGGAAGTAGACGTGCTCGCGCTGGCCGCTGAGGAGCTGGCGCGCGCCGTCCCACCCCGCCACCAGGCCGTCCCACAGCCCGACGAACGGCCCGGCGAACTCGCGGAACCAGACCTCCTGCGCGTCGAAGGACGCCCGGAACCCGACGCCGTCCAGCGCGAGGAAGGCGCAGAACGCCAGGAGGCCGAGCGGCGGCACCGCGGTCCCCAGCGCGAGCTCGCGCAGCCCCGGGCGCCGGCGGGTCGCGGCGTCGCGCTGGGCATCGAGCCACAGCAGGGCGAGCGCCACGACCAGGACGATCCCCGCGCTGCGCGTCGCGCACGCCAGCGCCCCGAGCACGCCGGCCCACCCCCAGCGCGAGGTCCGCGCCGCCAGCAGCGCGCCCGCGCTCAGCGCGAGGAACAGGGCCTCGCTGTAGACGGTGCTCAGGAAGATCGAGCCCGGGAAGAGCGCCAGGGTCCACGTCGCGTGGCGCGCCGCGAGGTCGCCGAGCTCGATGCGCGCCAGCGCGTGCACCGCCGCCAGCCCCGCCACCGCGCAGACGCACGAGACGACGAGCCCGCCGAGGAGCGTCGAGGCCAGGGGCAGGCCCACGACCGCCGACAGCCACGGGTAGAGCGGGAAGAACGCCGCGCGCTGGGCGTCGTAGCCGTCGGCCGCGATGTTGAGGAACCACACCGAGTCCCACCGCGCGGCCGGCGCGAGCAGCGTGTCCCAGGGCTCGCCGAAGGGCGCCGTGAGGCCCGTCGGGTCGTACGCGCTGGCCTGCGAGGAGACGCCGAAGACGGCGATCGCCACGAGCGCGGCCGCCCACACGAGCGCCCGCGAGACCCAGAACGCCCGCCAGGCGACGGCCAGGTCGTTCCGCCGGTCCACGGCCGACATGGTGGCGGGTGCACGATCGCACCCACGCGGAGGACCCGCCGTCGCCGGGTAGAATCCGCCCTTCGGACCCGCCGCTGCCCGCCCTCATCGGGCCTCGGCCGGCCCGACCACCGAGCATGTCCCGCCGCGAGCGTCAGCGCCGCCGGCGCCGCAACCAAGGCGGCCCCGGGCGGATCCTCTTCCTCTCGCTGGGCGTCGTCACGGCGCTCGTCGCGATCGCCGGTCTGAGCTTCGTCGGCTGGATCGTCAGCGTGGCGACCTCCGGCCCGGACCTCACCGAGCTCAAGGCCCGCGACAAGGGCGCGACCTCCGTCGTCTTCGACGCCGACGGCCGCCGCCTCGGCGTCATCCAGGCGCCCGTCCTGCGCACGCCGATCCCGTCGAGCGCCATCCCCGAGGTCATGAAGCAGGCCACGGTCTCCATCGAGGACCGCCGCTTCTTCGAGCACAAGGGCGTCGACTTCGAGGGCATCGTCCGCGCGGCGTTCAAGAACCTCGAGTCCGGTGGCGACACCGTGCAGGGCGGCTCGACGCTGACGATGCAGCTCGTCCGCAACCTCTACACCGGCGACGACACGCGCTCGGGCATCGACGGCTTCAAGCGCAAGATCCGCGAGGCGCGCCTGGCCGAGGACCTCGAGGACCTCCACCCCGGGGCGCAGGGCAAGAAGTGGATCCTCACCACGTACATCAACTCCGTCCCGTACGGGACGGTGGGCGGGCAGGAGGCGCTGGGCGTCTCCGCCGCGGCGCGCGTCTTCTTCAACAAGCCGGCCGGCAAGCTCGAGCTCCACGAGGCGGCGCTGCTGGCCGGGCTGCCGCAGGCGCCCTCGCTCTACAACCCGTTCCAGAACCCCGACCGGGCCCGCGCGCGGCGCAACGACGTCCTCTCGCGCATGGCCGACGAGGGCTACATCAGCCACGCCGCGGCCAACGAGGCGGCCTCGCGGCCCCTCGGCGTCCAGCAGAGCGGCTTCTACACCCGCCGCGAAGAGCGCTTCTTCTTCGACTACGTCCGCCAGCAGCTCATCGACGAGTACGGCATCGAGCGCGTGCGCCAGGGCGGCCTGCGGGTCTACACCACGCTCGACCGCAGCAAGCAGCGCGCGGCGCGGGCGTCGATCGCGAAGGCCGTCGCGGGGCGCGACCGGTCGGCGGCGATCGTCACGGTCGACCCGGCCAACGGCCACATCGTCGCCATGGCGAGCTCGGCCAACTACGGCGACCTCGAGTACAACCTCGCGGCCCAGGGCAAGTACCAGGCCGGCTCGACCTTCAAGACGATGACGCTCATGGCGGCGCTGCGCCGCGGCGTCGACCCCAACTCGACGTCCTACACGTCGATGCCGCTGAAGTTCAACGACCCGGAGTACGGGCCGATCGACGTCAAGACGTACTCGGGCAGCTACATCGGCCGCGCGAACCTCGTCAAGGCGACGCTCACCTCGGACAACTCGATCTACCAGCAGCTCGCGCTGGACGTCGGGCCCGACCAGGTCGCCCAGACCGCCCGCGACATGGGCATCAAGAGCAAGCTCCTCGGCTACCCGGCCGAGTCGCTCGGCGGCCTGCGACACGGCGTCTCGCCGCTCGAGATGGCCAACGCGTACGCGACGATCGCCTCGGGCGGCTTCCGCAACCGGGCGACGGCGATCACGAAGGTCTGCTTCCCGCTGGGCAGCGGGAAGTTCGACTGCCGCACGCGCAAGGCGCGCCGCCACAAGGCCTTCAGCGACGGCGTGACGTACGAGGCGACGAAGATCCTCGAGAAGAACGTCACCGGCGGCACGGGCACCAAGGCGCAGATCGGCTGCCCGGCCGCGGGCAAGACCGGCACGACCGACGACTTCACCGACGCGTGGTTCGTCGGCTACACGCCGCGGCTGGCGACGGCGGTGTGGGTCGGCCACGCGAAGGACAAGCGCACGCTGGGACCGGGCTCGGCGGGCGGTGAGGTCGCCGCGCCGATCTGGGGCGACTACATGAAGACCGCGCACGGCAAGTTCTGCGGGCAGTTCCCCAAGCCCACGGAGCCGTTCAAGGCGCGGCCGTTCTTCGGCAAATACGCGCGCACCGGCGTGAAGGGCAACAAGGCCGACCGCGACTACCGGATCGACCCGGGCGGCGCGACGGACCTCGAGCGCGGGCGCGACGACCGCGCGCCCGGCGACCTCTACGAGGACCTCGACGGCAACGGCGGCGGCAACGGCGGGACTGGCGGCCAGGGCACGAGCACCCCGTCGACCCCGACGCCCACGCCCACGCCGTCGACCCCGACGCCCGGCACCCAGGCGCCGGCCCCGACCGCGCCCCCGGCGCCCGACGGCGGCACCGCCGCGGGCGGCGCTCCCCCGCCGTAGGCGTGGGCGAGCTCGCACTGATCGACGCGCTGCGCGAGCTCCTGACGAACCGCTCGCCGCGCGTGCTGCGCTGGTCGGGCGACGACTGCGCGGTGGTGCGCGCCGACGGAGTGCAGGCGGTGAGCGTCGACCAGGTGGTCGACGGCGTCCACTTCCGCCTCGCCGACCCGCGCTGCACGCCGTTCGACGTCGGGCACCGCGCGCTGGCGACGGCGCTGAGCGACCTCGCCGCGATGGGGGCCCGGGCCGGCGAGGCCTACGTCGCGCTCGGCGTCCCGCCCGAGGTCTCCGGTGAGGACGTCCTCGCGCTGGCCCGCGGCATGGAGGCGCTGGCCGCGCGCACCGGGACCACGGTCTGCGGTGGCGACGTCACCCGCGCGCCGGCGCTGGTGGTCGGCGTGACGGTCGTGGGCTGGGCGGACAGCGCCGAGGAGCTGGTCGGCCGCGACGGCGCGCGGCCGGGCGACGTCGTGGCGGTGACCGGCGCGCTGGGCGCCGCCGGCGCCGGACTGGCGGTCCTCGAGGGCCGGGCGACGGGGCGCGACGCGCTGCTGCGCGCGCACCTGCGCCCCGAGCCGCGCCTGGACGCGGGCCGGACGCTGGCCGCCGCGGGCGCGACGGCGCTCATCGACCTCTCCGACGGCGTCGCCACGGACGCCGGCCACGTGGGTCGGGCGTCCGGCGTCGTGCTCGACGTCACGCTCGAGCGCCTGCCCGTCGCCCCCGGCGTCGCGGAGGTGGCCGCACAGCTGCGCGTCGACCCGGCGGTCCTGGCGGCCACGGCGGGCGAGGACTACGAGCTGCTGGCCTGCCTGCCGCCGGACGCGGCGACGGCGCTCGGGGACCTGGTGACCGTCGTCGGCGAGGTGGTGGCCGCCGGGGACGAGCCCGCCGGCGTCAGCCTGCGCGACGCGCGGGGCGCGCGGCGGCCGGAGCTCGCCGGGCACGAGCACCGTCTCGGCTGAGCCCGAGCTCCAGCCGCGCCTCGCGGCGCTGCGCCGGCGTCGGCGTACGCGCCAGCAGGGCCTCGGCGACCCGCTGCACGTCCACGACGTACTCGCCCCGCGCGACCATGTCCTTGAGCTCGCTCACGCTCATGCCTCGGGCCATCCATCGGCAGCGTCCCAGCTCTCCTCGATGCGTGTCGCACCCACGCTAGGACGCTCGTCCAGAGACCGCACCCGCCGGCTCGGTGCGCACGAGCCGGGCGAGGACGACGATCCGCTGCGCGGCGCTGAACAGCGGGTGGCAGGCCGAGAGCACGAGCCGGTCGTAGGGCCGGCGCTCGAGCACCGAGACGTCGTCGGGCTCGACGACCTTGCGCTCCTGCACCCGGTAGGTGAAGCGCCCGTAGGGCAGCTCGAGCTCGATGCGGTCGCCGGGGGCGACGTCGTCCAGGTGGCGGAACGGCGCGCCGTAGGTCGTGCGGTGGCCGGCGATCGCCGCCGTGCCCGGGGCCCCGGGCAGGCCGAGCTGCGGGTAGAAGCCGGGGCCCTTGCGCAGGTCGCCGGGCGCCGTGCCGTCCACGACGACCTTCGACAGGCCGATCGACGGGATGCGCAGGCGCGCGACGGCGTCGCCCTCGTCGACGCGGGCGCGCAGGCCACGGGCGAGGAACGCCGTGCGCCGGCGGGCGCCCTCGAGCCCGCGCAGGGCCTCGAGCTCCAGCGGCGTCGGGCCCGCGTCGCGCAGCGCCCGGAGGTCGTCGTCGAGCTGGCCCTGGCGCAGCGCGGTCGACAGCGCCGTCACCGGCTCCTGCCAGGTCACCGTCGCGGCCGCGTCGGCGACGAGCAGGACGCCGACGGCGATGAGGACGCTCGAGGCGGCGCGCAGCGCCCGCCGTCCGCGCTCTCGCCGCGTCACCGGCGCAGCGCGGAGTCCGTGCCGCCGAGGGAGCCGGGGCCCGCGTAGCTGAGCGGACCGCGGACCGTCACGGCGTCGGGCGTGCCCGGCTCGGGCGGCGGCCGGCGCGCGGCGACGACCAGCGCGCAGACCGCGCAGGCGCCGACGACGCTCCACAGCAGCCACGTCGCCACCGACAGCTGGCCTCCGGCCACCAGCAGGACGGCCAGCCACGCGGTCTGGCCGAGGTCGAGCCCGAGCGCCGAGGCGTTGACCGCCCACACGGCCAGGACAGGCAGCAGCGAGAGCACGACGAGCCCGGCGCCGAGCGCGCCGCGGAGCGGCAGGCCCGGGGACAGGACGAAGAGCCAGAGGTGCAGCGCCGGGACGAGGAGCGCCGCGGCGTGCGGGTTGACGACCCAGACGGCGACCGTCACCGCGCAGCTGACGAGCAGGACCGCCATCGCCGCGCCGGGCGCGCCGAGCTCGTCGCCGCGCGGCTTGGCCATCGCCGCGCGCAGGAGGACCGGGCGCAGGGCGAGGAACCCGAGGGCGAGGACCAGCGCCAGCGCGGCCATCGTCCCGAGGGCGGTCCCGTCGACGTCCAGGCCGGTGGCGGGCGGCGCGCTGGGCGGCGCTCCTCCGGCCAGCCCGGTGCGCCCGAGCAGCAGCGCCATGAGCGCGGTGACGGCGAACGGCACGGCGGTCAGGAGGACCCAGCGCAGGTAGGGACCGACGGGCTCGCGCCGGCGGCGCAGGCGCGCGAGGCCGTCGACGGCGACGAGCAGCGGGGGCAGCAGCAGCGCGCCGACGAGCAGCCGCACGGCCCACGCGGGCAGGACCTTGCGCTGGGTGACGAGCGCGGCGGTCGGGGCGTCGCGCAGGTCGGGCGCGTTGTCCAGCGCGGTGATCGCGCGCAGCATCGCGCGGCCGAAGGTCTCCAGCCGGCCCTCGGCCAGCGGCGCGTCGGCCTCCGGCCCGCGCTCGCCGCTCACCGAGACCAGGACGGCGGGCAGCCCCTGCTCGACCAGCGGGCCCTGCTCGCCGGGCGTGATGGGCAGCGCGAGGCGCGCCCACTGCGTGACGGCGCGCGGGCCGCCCGGCTCGGTCCGTGCCTCGGCGCGCACCGCGGCCTCGACCGTGCGGCGGATCTGCAGGGGCGCCTGCCCGCGGCCCGAGGACCAGCCGACCACCAGGGGCTTGCGCACGCGCTCGCCCGCGAGGTCGCCGAGCACGAGGACCGCCTGCGTGCCGCTCCGCGACAGCCGGGTGGCCAGGCGCGCCGCCCCCGCCGCGCCGGCGCTGCCGCCGGAGGTCGAGACGAAGGTGATCGTCCGCCGCAGCCGCGCCTCGCTGGTCACCCGCGCGAGCTCGAGCATCGCCGCGGTGCCGCTGAGCTCGGCCCGCGCGCCGCGGCCCTGGGCGTCGCGGTGGGCGACGACGACGATCCCGGGACCGGGCCGGCCGGGCCGGGTGGCCACGACCGTCGTCAGGTCGCGGCGGCCGTCGACCGTCCGGCCGCGGTCCTGCTCGAGGCGGACGGTCGCGCCGCTGAGGTCGTCGCGCAGGGTGCGGGCGATGCGCCGCGCGAGCTGCTCGTCGGCCGCGTCGCCCGGCGCGCGCTGCGGGAACGCCTCGGCGAGGTCGTCCAGCGTCTGCGTGGCGCGGGGGCCCTGGAAGGCGTCGGGCGCGAGCGTCGTCCCGATCGGCCGCGGGCGGTTCTCCAGCGAGAAGGCCGCCACCAGCACGGCGACGAGGACGGGCACGAGCGCGACGCGGTACAAGCGCGGGTCGAGCACCTGACCGCCACCTTACGGACCCTGTGGTGTTCTGGTCCTCCGTGGCGGACCATGCCCCGCGGATCCTGCTCGCCGACGACGAGCACGCGATCCAGACGCTGTTGACGTACCCCCTGCGCAAGGACGGCTACGAGGTCGTCCCGGTCTCCGACGGGCGCGAGGCGCTCGCGCGCTTCGGCGAGGAGGCCTTCGACCTCGTCGTGCTCGACGTGATGATGCCCCGGATGGACGGCCTGGAGGTCTGCCGGCGGCTGCGGGCCCGCTCGGCGGTGCCGATCATCATGCTCACCGCCAAGGCCGAGGAGATCGACAAGGTCCTCGGCCTCGAGCTCGGCGCCGACGACTACATCACCAAGCCGTTCTCCCTGCGGGAGTTCCGCAGCCGGGTGAAGGCGGCGCTGCGCCGGGCGCGGATGTCGCCCGCGCCCGAGGGCGACGACGACCACGACAAGCCGCTCGTCGTCCACGAGCTCGAGATCGACCCGGCCAAGCGCTCCGTGCGCGTGCGCGGCGAGACGGTCCAGCTCACGTTCGTCGAGTTCGAGATCCTCGACGCGCTGGCCCGCGACCCCGGCCGCGTCTTCACCCGCGACGTCCTGCTCACGCGCATCTGGGGCGACAGCGCCTACCGCGACCCGCGGACCATCGACGTCCACATCCGCCACCTGCGCGAGAAGCTCGAGCTCGACGCCAAGGAGCCGGAGTACCTCTTCACCGTGCGCGGCGTGGGCTACCGGTTCCGCGACGAGCGCTGAGGCGGCAAGCTGCGCGGACCGTGCTGCGGTCCGTGCGCACCCGGCTGGCGCTCCTGGTCCTCGCGACCGTCCTGCTGGCCCTGCTCGTCGTCCTCGGCGGCGTCATCCCGACGCTGACCAGCGCCCTGCGCGACGAGAAGCTGCGCACGCTCAGCGAGGAGGTGCGCTCCTACGCGCCGTCCATCGAGGACGCGATCGACTCGAACACGCCCCAGCCGCAGATCGACGCGCTCGTGCAGGACATCGCCGACACCGCGAACGTCCGCGTCACCGTGCTGAGCGTCGTCTCGGGCGACCTGGGGCTGCAGACCTACCCCAAGTCGGACTCGACGCGCCAGGTCGAGATCCGCGACCTGCGCTTCGACGTCGCCCTCGACGCCGCGCGCTCGGGCCGGCTCGAGACCGCGACGGAGGCGGCCGGGACCGGGAGCGTCGGCCAGGCCGCGCTGCCGCTGTCGTTCACCGACCCCGAGAGCGGGCGGCGGGTGCTCGGCTCGGTCGTCGTCTTCTCCGAGCCGCTGGACGACGTCGAGGGCGACGTCGGCGTCATCCGCAACCGCATCCTGGTCGTCGGCGCGATCGCGCTGCTGCTCACCGCGCTGGCCGCGTGGTTCGGCGCGGGCGCGATCGCGCGGCGCGTCAAGGCGCTCGAGACGGTCGCCGGCCGCGTCGCCCACGGCGACTTCTCCCAGCGCTTCCCGGTGCAGGGCGACGACGAGCTCGCCCAGCTCGCCCGCGCGCTGGACGACATGCGCGTGCAGCTCGCCGAGCTCGACAGCGCGCGCAAGCGCTTCATCGCCACCGCCTCGCACGAGCTGCGCACGCCGCTGTTCTCGCTCGCGGGGTTCGTCGAGCTCCTGCAGGACGGCGACGTCCCGGAGGAGGACCGCGCCGAGTTCCTCGAGCAGCTGCGCCAGGGCGTGCACCGCCTCACGCAGCTCGCGGCGGACCTCCTGGACCTCAGTCGCCTGGAGGCCGGCGCGCTCGAGCTGCGCCCCGAGCCGACGGACCTGCGCCTCATCGCCGAGACTGTCACCGGGGAGTTCCGCCCCGTCCTGGACCAGCACGACTCGACCGTCGAGGTCCGCCTACCCCCTGACCCCGTGGAGGCCGTCGTGGACCCCGACCGCGTCGCGCAGGTGCTGCGCATCCTGCTGGACAACGCCCTGACCCACACCCCGCGCGGCACGGCCATGGTCGTGTCGGCGTCGCGGCGCGGCGGCGTCGCGCGCCTGGGTGTAGGGGACTTCGGTCCGGGCATCCCCCGCACGATGCTGCCGCGCATCTTCGAGCCCTTCGTGACCTCCGACGACGCGCAGGGCTCCGGGCTGGGCCTCGCGATCGCCCATGAGCTCGCGGAGCGGATGGACGGCCACCTCGTGGTGGAGAGCCAGCCCGGCCGCACGACCTTCCAGCTGGAGCTGCCGGCGTGAGCGCCCGGGCGCTCGTGGCGGCGCTCGGCGCCGCGGCGGTCCTCGGCGGCGGTGCGCTCGCCGGCTGCGGCGACAAGGGCGGCGACGACGACGGCGCGAGCGGCGCCGACGCGACGCGCACCCAGACGGTGCAGCGCACGACGCGCGTGGAGGTCGTGCGCGAGGTCGGCGACGAGGCCTTCGACCCCGAGGCGATCTTCGAGCGCGACGGACCGGGCGTCGTGACGGTCATCGCGGCCGGCCTGGGGCGCGGCGGCGGTGGCGGGGGCGGCGGCCTGGGCTCGGGCTTCGTCGTCTCGGAGTCCGGGGAGGTCGCCACGAACGCCCACGTCGTCACGAGCGGCGAGGGCGCACGGCTGCGCAAGGCCCAGCGCGTCTACGTGCGCTTCTCCACCGGCGACCAGGTGTCGGCGCGGATCGTCGGTGTCGACCCGTTCTCGGACGTCGCGCTGCTGCGCGTCGACCCCGACGGGCTGCGGCTGCGCCCGCTGCCGTTCGGCTCGCTCGAGGACCTCGAGGTCGGCGAGCCGGTCGCGGCGATCGGGTCGCCCTTCGGCGAGGAGCGCTCGCTGTCGGTCGGCGTCGTGAGCGCGACGGACCGCTCCATCGAGTCGCTCACCGGCTTCGAGACGACGGGCGCGATCCAGACCGACGCGGCGATCAACTCCGGCAACTCCGGCGGCCCGCTGCTCAACGCGCGCGGCGAGGTCCTGGGGATCAACTCGCAGATCCGCACGCAGTCGGGCGACGGCAGCGGCGTGGGCTTCGCGGTCCCGGTCGACCTCGTGCGCCGGTCCATCTCCCAGCTGCGCGAGAGCGGCCGCGTGCGCTACGCCTACCTCGGGGTCTCGACCCGCGGGCTCTACCCGCAGGCGGCCGAGCACTTCGACCTCGGCGTGCAGCGCGGGGCGTGGGTCCAGGAGGTCGTCGACGGCGGCCCCGGCGACGACGCGGGCCTGCGGGCGGGCGACGAGGACGACGCCGAGCGCTTCCAGGAGGTCGAGTGGGTGCCGGGCGGCGACGTCATCACGCGGGTCGACGACCAGGCGCTGCGCACCGACTCCGACCTCGGGCGCATCCTGGCCCGCTACCGGCCCGGCCAGCGCGTGGCGCTCGAGGTCGTCCGGGGCGGCCAGAAGCGCACCGTGCAGGTGACGCTCGGCGAGCGCCCAGTCTCGGTCCCCGGCGGCTGATCACGGCCGCGACGCTTGACGCGGGCGCTCGGCGGATAGCTTCCGGCACGTGAGCGCCGACGCCGAGCACCGCCCCCTCGTGCTGGTCTCCAACCGGGGACCGGTGACCTTCGACGAGGAGGGCGGGGTCAAGCGCGGGACGGGCGGCCTCGTCACCGCGCTCACCGGGCTGGCCTCCCACCGCGACGCGGTGTGGGTCTGCTCGACCATGACCGAGGGCGACGCGCAGCGGGCGCGCGAGGAGCAGGGGCGGCCGTTCACCGTGACCTCGCCTGCCGGCGGCGAGTACCAGGTCAAGTTCGTGGAGAGCGACCCGGACGCCTACGACCGCTTCTACAACATCTTCGCGAACCCGATGCTGTGGTTCATCCAGCACTACCTCTGGGACCTGTCCAACGCCCCGGACGTCCGCCGGCACGAGGTCGAGGCCTTCGAGTTCGGCTACAACGTCGTCAACGAGGACCTGGCGCGGGCGGTCGTCGAGGAGGTCGAGGGCGTCGACGAGCCCGTCGTGATGGTCCACGACTACCACCTCTACACACTGCCGGCGCTCGTCCGCAAGGCGCGCGAGGACGTCGTCCTGCACCACTTCGTCCACATCCCGTGGACCCAGCCGGACGCGTGGCGGGTGCTCCCCAACCGCATCCGCGACGAGCTCTACGAGGGGCTGCTGGCCAACGACATCATCGGCTTCCACACCCGGTCCTACCGGTGGAACTTCCTGCAGTGCTGCCGGGACCTCATGGGGCTGGACGTCGACTTCGAGCGGGGGATCGTGCGCTGGCAGGACCGCGAGGTGTGGGTCCGCGCCTACCCGCTGCCCATCGACGCGTCGGCGATCCAGAAGACGGCGACCTCGTCGCGGGTGGACGACTTCGCGGCCGAGCTCGAGCGCCGGCGCCGCGAGCACCTGATCCTGCGCGTCGACCGCGCGGACCTCTCCAAGAACGTCCTGCGCGGCTTCACGGCCTTCGACCTCTTCCTCGAGCAGCACCCGGAGTTCGCCGAGCGCGTGACGTTCGTCGCCCAGCTCATGCCGTCGCGGACCGACGTGCCGGAGTACGCCGAGTACCTCGAGCGCATCGAGGCGATCGTGGCGGTGGTCAACCACCGCCACGGCACGCCGGACTGGATGCCGATCCAGCTCAAGCTGCGCGACGACCTCGAGGAGGCGGTCGCGGCCTACAAGGACTACGACGTCCTGCTGGTCAACGCGATGTTCGACGGCATGAACCTCGTGGCCAAGGAGGGGCCGATCGTCAACGAGCGCGACGGCGTCTCGATCCTGAGCGAGAACACCGGCGCCCACGAGGAGCTCGGCGAGTTCGCCCTGTCGGTCAACCCGTTCGACGTGCAGGAGCTCGCGGACTCCATCCACGCGGCGCTGACGATGGAGCCGCAGGAGCGCCGGCGGCGCGCGGCGGGGCTCAAGCGGATCATCACCGCGCGCGACCCGGGCGACTGGATCGACGACCAGCTCGCGGACATCCGGCGCAAGGCCGGGGTCGAGGCGTAGCGCTCCGTCAGCCGAAGGGCGCGAACTCGCCGGAGGCGGCCGGGCGCCGCCTCGGGCGCGGCGGCGCACGCACGACGGGCGGGGGCGGCGCGGGAGCGGCGCGCGGGACGACCCTCGTCGGGGCCGGGGTCACCGGCCTGGCCGGACGCTCGGCGCGCCTGGGCCGTGCCCGGCTCCCGGTCCGCCGGACCGCCCGGCGCGGCCTGCGCCTGGCCTTCCCCGCGCGCGCGGGCGCGCGAGTCGTGGCGATCGGCGCGGGGACGGCCGCCGACTCCGGGCCGAACTCCGGCACGGGCGGGGCGGGCGAGGTGGCCACGGGCTGGGCCCGGGCGGCGGGCAGCGCCGGGGCGGGCTCCTGCAGCCGCGGCCACGCGGCCACCACGGCGATCGCGGCCAGCGCCGCCACGGCGCGCAGGACGTTGGCCCAGCGGATGCGGGAGAGGACGGAGGGGCTCATGCCTCATGTAGGTCGGCGGCGAACGGAGTTCGCCCCCCTCCTGCTACCGTGGGCGGCCGCCCGACGGGCCCTCTCACCATGCCGAAGACGCCTCCCACGTACGACCTCGTCCTCCTCCTCGACACCGCCGCCGAGGAGGGCCAGCGCCAGAAGATCCGCTCCGAGGTGGAGCGCATCCTGTCCTCGAACGGGGCGACGGTCGTCGGCACCCACGAGTGGGGCACGCGCAAGACGGCCTACGAGATCCGCCACAAGGGCGACGCCGAGTACCACCTGCTGCAGTTCCAGGGCAGCCCGGAGGTCCCGGGCGCGCTGGACCGCTACCTGCGCATCACCGACGGCGTCGTGCGCTTCCGCGTCGTGAAGCTCGCCCCGGGCACCCCGGCCCCGCCGGACCTCACCGAGGCGGCCGTGCCGTCCGAGGACGAGTCCGCCGCCGAGCCGGCGGTCGCCGAGCGCCTCTAGGCGCCGCGCCCCGCACACCAGCGCTGCTGCGACGGCCCGCCCCCGGCGGGCCGTCCGCGTGCTGCGCCACCCTGCACGGCACGGGTTCGTCACGCCTCCGTGCCGAATCACCCCCAGTTTGCGGGGCTGTCCGCCGATCCCTCCGGCACGCCCTCTAGGCTCGCCGCAGACTTCGAGTTCGCCCCCGAAAGGAACCTCCCTTGGCCGGCACCAACATCAACCGCGTCGTCCTGACCGGCAACCTCACGCGTGACCCCGAGCTGCGCTCGCTGCCGTCGGGCACGCAGGTGTGCACGCTGCGCATCGCCTCCAACTCGCGCCGCAAGGACGCCTCGGGCGAGTGGGTCGACAAGCCCAACTACTTCGACGTGACGGTCTGGGGCGCCCAGGGCGAGAACTGCGCGCGCTACCTCTCGAAGGGCCGGCCGATCGCGGTCGACGGCCGCCTCGAGTGGCGCGAGTACACGACCCAGGAGGGCCAGAAGCGCCAGGCCGTGGACATCGTCGCCGACGCCGTGCAGTTCCTCGGCGGCCGCGACGACGCCCCGATGGGCGGCGGCGGTGGCGGGTTCACCCCGCAGCGCTCCGACGTCCCGACGAACACCGACGACTTCGCCCCGGTCGGTGGCGGCGGTGGTGGTGGCGGTGGCTACGCCAACGGCGGTGGCGGCGGCTTCGGCGGCGGCGGCCAGCAGGGCGGCGGCTCCTTCGGCGGCGGCCCCGCCGACGACGACATCCCGTTCTAGGCCACAGCGCCCGACCCACGACCTCTGCGCGGGCGCCTTCGGGCGCCCGCGGTCGTCGGGGACCGAGCGCTGTCGTTCGGCACCGGACCGCCCCTCGGCACCTGACGTGTCACACTGTGCGTTCGCGCGCCACCCGGCGCGCGTTCGCACGTTCGAAGCACTCCAAGGACTTCTTCTCCCAGTGGCCAAGCAGCGAAGCGCCCGAGGCGGCAAGACCGGCGGTCCCAGCCGGCGCCGCGACAAGCGGATGGGCTCCGGCCGCCGCAAGCCCTGCCCGTTCTGCAAGGACAAGGTCGAGCAGGTCGACTACAAGGACATCTCGACCCTGCGCCGGTTCATCTCCGAGCGGGGCAAGATCCGTTCGCGGCGCATCACCGGCGCCTGCCGCCGGCACCAGAACCAGATCTCGACCGCGGTCAAGCGCGCCCGTGAGCTGGCGCTGCTGCCCTACGTCGCCGAGCCCGCCCGCGAGGACCGCCCCGGTGGCCGCCGGGACCGCGGCGATCGCGGCGACCGCGAGCGCGACTAGCCGATGCCGTCGGTCATCCTCCTCCAGGACGTCGACAAGCTCGGCCAGCGCGGCGAGGTCGTCGACGTCTCCAAGGGCTACCTGCGCAACTTCCTCATCCCGCGCAAGCTCGCCCAGCCGGCGACGAAGGGCGCGATGGCCGAGGTCCAGCGCCTCGCCGTCGCCCGCGAGCGCCAGGCCCTCGAGGACAGCGCCCGCGCCGCCGAGGTCGCCGAGCAGCTCGACAAGACCGTCCTGACCATCGAGCAGCAGGCGGGCGACGACGGCCGCCTCTTCGGCTCCGTCACGGCCCAGGACGTCGTCGACGCCATCCAGGAGGCCCGCGGCGTCGCCCTGGATCGCCGCAAGGTCCAGCTCGAGCAGCCCATCAAGACCACCGGCACGCACGTCGTGACCGTCGAGGTCGCGGGCGGCATCACCGCCGACGTGAAGGTGATGGTCGTCGAGCGCTAGGCGCTCCGCCACACCGGGATGTCTGTGCGAAGCGGCCCGAGAGGGCCGCTTCGTCGTTCGCGGGGTCGTCGTGCGTCGCCCTGCGGGTGCGCGACGGTGAGTCGGGAGTCCACCGGCATGCGGGCACGAGCCCCAACTCGCCGTCGAGCGGCGACGCGAGGTCGCCCAGCGAGTAACCAAGTCCCCGATCGAAGCACCGAGCCCTGGTGGGCGCGGCGCGGCCGCCTTCCGCCGTACCCGGCCGCCTGAAGACACGAACGGGGGTTCGCGTAGCGAGACCGACCGACCGCGCGAATCGACGAGCGGCGACTTGAGGTCGCCCACCGACTCCGACTCGCCGGTCGACGCCGAGGCCCGCGCCGGACGCCGTCTGGTCCATCGCTCGCGTCCGGACGGGACGCCACCTCGGCCGGCTGTTCCTCCTCCCTCACTGCCGAACCGCGAGCGCCCCACACCGCACCCACCGCCTGGACGGAACGCCACGACCAGCGCCGCCGCGCAGTTCGGGCCCGTGCCGCCGCCGCGCCCGCCCCTTCCGTCCGCCTCCCGCGCGAACATCAGTTCGTGCCAGAGAGGGCCGACAACCGTTTCCCGGAAGGTGCAGGAACACCCTCGTCCCGGGGCGCCGCGGAGGGCGCGTGCGCGGCTACGCTGGCCCGCTCGTGACGACCTACGCCGCCGACGACCACGCCCCTTCGAACGTCGTCCAGGGCGTCGCGCCGCCGCACTCGATCGAGGCGGAGCAGAGCGTGCTCGGGGCGATGCTCCTGTCCGAGGAGACGCACTACGCGTTCGTCATCGAGGAGGGCCTGAAGGCCGAGGACTTCTACCGCGACCGCCATCGCCTGGTGTTCGAGGCGATGCTCGACCTCTACGGGCGCAGCGAGCCGATCGACGTCCTGACGGTCACCGAGCACCTGCGGGCCACGGGCAGGCTCGAGGACGTCGGGGGCGAGCCGGAGATCGACGCGCTGGCGGCCGCGGTGCCGGTCGTCGGCCACATCCGCCGGTACGCGGCGATCGTGCGCGACCGCGCGCTGCTGCGCCGCGTGCTGCAGGCGACCTACGAGATCCAGTCGTCGGTCCACAACCACGAGCACGAGCCGCGGGAGATCGTCGAGTACGCCGAGAAGGCGATGCTCGAGGTCGCGCGCGACGACCGCCAGAAGGACTTCCGCGCGGTCGGCGACGTCCTGCACCGCGAGATCGACGTCTGGCAGAAGCTCGCGACGGACGGCATCCACCTGACCGGCACGCCGTCGGGCTTCACCGAGCTCGACGAGAAGACCGGCGGCTTCCAGCCCGGCAACCTCGTGATCATCGCCGCGCGTCCCGCGATGGGGAAGTCGGCCCTGGTCACGAACATCGCCGAGAACGTCGCGCTGCACCCCGAGCGGCCCAAGCCGGTGGCCCTGTTCAGCCTCGAGATGTCGGAGGCCGAGCTCGCGCAGCGCTTCATCGCCTCGCAGGCGTCGATCAAGGGCGACGACCTGCGCAAGGGCCGGCTGCGCGACGAGCGCAAGTGGAAGCGCGTGCTCGAGACCGCCTCGCGCTACGCCGCCGCGCCGCTCTTCGTCGACGACTCGTCGGACGTCGGCCTCATCGACATCCGCGCCAAGGCGCGCCGGCTGCACCAGTCGACCTACGCCGAGTACGGCGGCCTCGGGCTGATCATCGTCGACTACCTCCAGCTCATGCGCGCCGACGCCCGGACGGACTCGCGCGTGCTGCAGATCGGCGAGATGAGCCGTGGCCTGAAGATCCTCGCGCGCGAGCTCGAGGTGCCGATCATCGCCCTGTCACAGCTCTCGCGTGCCGTCGAGTCGCGCACGGACAAGCGGCCGATGCTGTCCGACCTGCGCGAGTCCGGCTCGATCGAGCAGGACGCCGACCTGGTCGTCTTCATCTTCCGCGACGAGTACTACAACCAGGACACCACCGACCGTCCCGGCGAGGCCGACCTGATCATCGCCAAGAACCGCCAGGGCGCCGTCGGCGAGGTGCCGCTCACCTTCCAGGGCGAGTACCCGCGCTTCATGAACCTCGCGAGGGCCGCGTAGTGGCGCGCACCTGCCCGTTGGGCGCCTGCGACGGAACCGGGATGGTCGTCGACGAGACCACGCGCACCGCCTCGCACTGCCGCTGCCGTGCGCAGCTCGTCGCCGAGCGCCGCGCGAAGGGCCTCAGCGCGGTGATCCCCAAGCGCTACCGCGGCGCGTCGTTCGACCGCCCGCCGGTCTCGGACATGCCCCGCCCGCAGATCGTCGCCGAGGTCCGCCGCTTCGCCCGCACCATCGACGAGCAGCTCGACGAGGGCCGCGGCCTGTGGCTGCAGGGCCCGGTCGGCACCGGCAAGACGACGCTGGCGATGATCGTCTCGCGGACCGCGCTCGAGGCGGGCCGGACGGTCGCGATCTACTCGCTGCCGCGCCTGCTCACCGAGATCCGCACGACGTTCGACGAGGGCAGCGAGCGCCGCTACGAGGAGCTGCTGGGCCAGCTGGCCGAGGTCGACCTCCTGCACCTCGACGACGTCGGGGCCGAGAAGACCAGCCCGTGGGTGCTCGAGCAGCTCTACTCGATCGTCAACACGCGCTACGAGGAGCAGCGGTCGATCGTGCTGACGACGAACCTCGACGACCAGGAGCTCGCCGAGCAGATCGGCGCGCGGACGACCTCCCGGCTCGAGGAGATGTGCGACATCCTGCCGATCGGCGGGCACGACCGCCGGCGCCAGGGCGCGGTCGCCGACGACGAGCCCGCCGGCGAGCCGGGCTTCGGCGCGCCGCTGTGGGACGTGGCCTGAGCGGCCCCGTCCGTACACTCAAGCCGCTATGCCAGGCACGGTCATCGTCGGCGCCCAGTGGGGCGACGAGGGCAAGGGCAAGATCGTCGATCTCCTCGCCGAGCACGCCGACGTCGTCATCCGCTTCCAGGGCGGCAACAACGCGGGCCACACCATCGTCCACGGCGGTGAGACGTGGAAGTTCCACCTCATCCCGTCCGGGATCCTCTACCCGGGCAAGACGTGCGTGATCGGCAACGGCGTCGTCGTCGACCCCAAGGTCCTGACGGGCGAGATCGACGGCCTGCGCAACCGCGGCGTCGACGTGAGCGGCCTGAAGCTCTCGGCCAACGCGCACCTGATCATGCCCTACCACCTGCTGCTCGACCACGCGGGCGAGGCACGGCTGGGCAAGAACCTCATCGGCACGACCAAGCGCGGCATCGGCCCCGCCTACGCCGACAAGGCCGCGCGCCTGGGCATCCGCGTGCAGGACATGCTCGACGAGCGGATCCTCAAGAAGAAGATCGCCGCCGCCCTCGAGCCCAAGCGGGCGATGCTGCGCCCGTTCGCCAAGGAGATCGACCTCCAGGCGATGACCGAGGAGTACCTGACCTACGGGCACCGCCTCGAGCAGCACATCGCCGACGGCGCCGCGCTGGCCTGGCGCGCGCTGGAGAACGGCCGCGGCGTGCTCTTCGAGGGCGCTCAGGGCGCGATGCTCGACATCGACCACGGCACCTATCCCTTCGTGACGTCGAGCAACCCGGTCGCCGGCGCGGCCTGCGTTGGCGCCGGCGTCGGCCCGAAGGACATCGATGAGATCTGGGGCATCACGAAGGCCTACGTGACCCGCGTCGGCGCCGGCCCGTTCCCGACCGAGCTGCACGACGAGACCGGCGAGCAGATCCGCCAGCGCGGCGGCGAGTTCGGCACCACCACCGGCCGCCCCCGCCGCACGGGCTGGCTGGACCTCGTCGCGCTGCGCTACGCCGCCAAGCTCAACTCGCTGACGGCGCTGGCCGTCACGAAGCTCGACGTCCTCAGCGGCTTCGACCGCATCAAGGTCTGCACGAGCTACCGCGGCTCCAAGGACGACGACTACGTCGCGTCGGACTTCCCGTACCACCAGTCGGTCCTGCACCACGCCGTCGGCGAGTACGAGGAGCTCGAGGGCTGGCAGGAGGACATCAGCGCCTGCCAGTCGGAGGCCGAGCTCCCGCAGGCCGCCCGCGACTACCTCGCGTTCGTCGAGGAGCACACCGGCGTGCCGGTCGTCCTCGTCGGCGTCGGACCCGGCCGCGACCAGGTCATCTGGACCTCGCGCGCCGCCGAGGCCACGACGCTCCCCGCCGCGGCCTAGGCGGCGGGGACCGCGACGAGCGCGGCGTCGTCGTCGCGCTCGTCGGCCTCGCCCTGCTCGAGCACCTCGCGCTCGCCGCGGCGCAGGACCTTCAGCGCGACCGCCAGGGCGCTGAGCATGAGCATCGCGGCGAGCGTCACCTGCACGCTGACGATGCCCTCCTCGGTCCAGTAGACGTCGTCGAGCTTGAGCAGCAGCGCCGACTCGTCGAGGGTCAGCGCGACGCCGACGCCGAAGGGCAGCGCGAGGTACGGGTCGAGCTCCTCGTTGCGCGAGACGACCGACGCCCCGCCGGCGAGGAACGCCAGGACGATGCCGGGCACGAAGTGGTGGATGTGGCGCTGGCCGACCACGAGGTCCTTGAACGGGCCCACGTGACCGCGGCGGCGGATCGTGTGCGTCGAGGCCCGTGCGATCGCGAACGTGAGCGAGAAGGAGACGAGGAGGTTGAGCAGCGCGTTCTCGCGCGTCGATCCCGCGCGGTAGCCGGCCACCGCGACCTCGACGGCCTGACGGGCGGTCTCCTCCGCCGCCTCGAGCGCCTCGACCGCGTCCGTGGGCCGCTCGTCGCCGGCCCGGCGCCGGTACACGCGCACCACCTCGGAGCCGATGACCCACAGCGTCGTCCCCAGCGCGGCGACGCCGAGCATGACCGTGCGCCGCTCGGCCTGCTCGCGCCGGCGCCGCGCGCCGGGCAGCTCGACCGCGCCGGGCAGGGCGCGGCGGACCGGCAGCCTCACCGCCAGCGCTCCAGCAGCTGCTCGTCGGGCACCTCGCGCACGACGCGCGCCGGGACGCCCCAGACGACCGCGCGCGCTGGCACGTCGCGCGTGACGACCGCCCCGGCGGCGACGAACGCCTCCTCGCCGACCTCCACCCCCGGCGTCAGCACGGCGCCGCCGCCGACCCGGCAGGCGCGGCGCAGCGTCGCGCCGCGCAGCGGCGTCCCGGGAGCGAGCCGGTTCATGGTGTCGTCGTTCGTCGTCATCGCGCAGGGTCCTACGAAGACGTCGTCCTCGACGACGCTGAACGCGGTGATGTAGACGTTGGTCTGGAGCTTCACGCGCGCGCCGACCGTCACGTCGCAGTCGACCGTCGCGCCGCGGCCGACGAGGGACCCCTCGCCGACGACCGCGCGCTCGCGCACGTAGGCCTGGTCGCCGACGACGACGCCCGTCGCCAGCTCGGCGCCCGCGTTGAGCACCGCGCCGGCGCCGATGACCGCTCCCGCGCCGACGCGCAGCGCGCCGGCCTCGCGCCCCGCGACGGCGCTGCCCGGCGCCAGCCGGACGGGCTTGCCGAGCACCGCGTGGTCGCCCACGACGACGCCGTCGCCGAGCTCCACGCCGGGGTGGACGACCACGTGCGCGCCGAAGACGACGTCGCGGCCGACCGTGGCCTCGGGGCTCAGCACGAGTCCGGGCGCCTGCGCCATGCCCGGTAGCCTACGGCCCTCGTGACGGCCCCGGCTCGACCGAGCGGCGCGGTGCTCGGCCTCGGCATGATCGGCCGCCACCACGCCCGGATCCTGCAGTCCCACCCCGACCTGCGCTTCGCCGGCGCGGTGGACCCGACGGGCGACCGCTACGGCGCGGTCCACGACCCGTCGCGGCTGTTCGGGACGCTCGACGAGCTCCTCGAGCACGACCGCCCGGACTTCGCGGTCGTGGCCGTGCCCACCGAGGAGCACCTGCCCGCCGTGCGCGCGCTCGCCGCCGCCGGCGTCCACGTCCTCGTCGAGAAGCCGCTGGCGGCCAGCGGGGCGCAGGCGCGCGAGCTCATCGCCGTCGTGCGCGACGCCGGGCTGCGCGGCGCGGTCGGCCACGTCGAGCGCTGCAACCCCGCGCTGCTGGACCTGCGCCGCCGCCTGCGCGCGGGCCAGCTGGGCGACGTCTTCTCCATCACGACCACGCGCGTCGGCCCGTTCCCGGACCGCATCCGCGACGTCGGCGTCGTCAAGGACCTCGCGACCCACGACCTCGACATCGTGCGCTGGATCGGCGGCGCCCCGGTGCAGCGCGTCTCGGCCGAGGTCGAGCACCGCGCAGGCCGCGAGCACGAGGACCTCGTCCTCGCCGTCGGGCGCCTGACCTCCGGCACGACGTTCGCGTGCACCGTGGACTGGCTCTCGCCCGCGAAGGTCCGCCGCACCCGCGTGCTGGGCGAGCGCGGCATGCTCGTGGCCGACACGCTGGCCGCCGACCTGACGTTCCACGCCAACGGCGAGGCGTCCACGGACTGGGCGCCGATCCAGCAGTTCCGCGGCGTGAGCGAGGGCGACACGACGCACTACGCGCTCGAGCGCCGCGAGCCGCTGCTCGTCGAGCTCGAGACGTTCGCCGCCTTCGCCATGGGCGACGACGAGGCCGAGGTCGTCACCCTCGAGGAGGGCCTCGAGGCCGTCGCGGTGGCCGAGGCCGCGCTGGACAGCGCGCAGCGCGGCGAGACCGTGCAGTGCGGCCCATGAGGGCGGTCGTCGTCGCCCTCGGCAAGGTTGGGCTGCCGCTGGCGGCACGCATCGCCCTGGCCGGCCACGAGGTCCTGGGCTGCGACGTCGACCAGCGCACGGTCGACCTGGTCAACGCCGCCGAGCCCCCGTTCCCCAACGAGGCGGGGCTGGCGGAGGCGCTGGCCGAGACGGTCGGCGACGGCCGGCTGCGCGCGACGACCGACACGACGTCGGCGGTCGCCATGGCCCCGGACCTCGTCGTCCTCGTCCCGCCGCTCATGGTCGACGAGCACGCGCGGCCCGACTGGCGGGTGCTCGACGCCGTCGCGCGCGACGTGCGCGCCGGCCTGCAGCCGGGCACGACGGTCGCGCTCGAGACGACCGTCCCGGTCGGCACGACGCGCAGGCGCCTGGCGCCCGCCCTGGGCGGCCGCGACGACGTCCACGTCGTGTTCAGCCCCGAGCGCGTCTACTCGGGCCGGGTGCTGCGCGACCTCGACGCCTACCCGAAGCTCGTCGGCGGCCTGGACGCCGCGAGCGAGGCGCGCGGCATCGAGCTCTACGCCTCGTTCCTGGACGCCGAGGTGCGCGGCATGGGGTCGGCGGAGGCGGCCGAGCTCGCCAAGCTCGCCGAGACGACCTACCGCGACCTGAACATCGCCTTCGCCAACGAGCTCGCGGTCCACGCCGACGAGATCGGCGTCGACGTGGATCGCGTCATCGACGCCGCCAACTCGCAGCCCTTCAGCCACATCCACCGGCCGGGCATCGCGGTCGGTGGCCACTGCATCCCGGTCTACCCGCGCTTCTTCCTCGAGGGCGGGCCGGACATCCGCCTGCCCCGCGTGGCGCGCGAGGTCAACGAGGCGATGCCCGCCTATGCCGCCGACCTCCTGGGCGACGTCGCGGACCGTCGCGTCCTCGTGCTCGGCGTCGCCTACCGCGGGGGCGTGAAGGAGACCGCGTTCTCCGGCGCCTTCCCGCTGCGCGACGAGCTGCGCCGCCGCGGCGCCCGCGTCCTGGCGGCCGACCCGCTCTTCGCCGGCGACGAGCTCGAGGCACTGGGCTTCGAGCCGTGGGACCGCGGGCCGGTCGACGCCGTCGTCGTGCAGGCCGACCACGCCGAGTACCGCGAGCTCGACGTCCCGGGCGCGCGGGTCGTCGTCGACGGCCGCGGGGTCGTCGAGCGCGTGCCCGACGGCGTCAGCCTGCGAAGGATCGGGCGACCGAGCTGACGACGCGCGCGCCCGCGTGCCCGTCCCCGTAGAGCTCGGGACGGTCGGGCGGCGGCGTGCGCTCCAGGGCGGCGAGGGCCGCCTGGGCGTCGAGGTCGACGAGGACGTTCCAGCCCGCGTCGACGGTCTCCGTCCACTCCGTCGTGTCGCGCATCGTCACGCACGGCACGCCCGCGAGGTAGGCCTCCTTCTGCACGCCGCCCGAGTCGGTGAGCATCGCGCGGGCGCGGACCAGCAGGGCGGTGAAGGCGAGGTAGCCCAGCGGCGGCGACAGCCGGACGTGGGGGGCCTGCTCGAGCTCGCTGAGCCACCCGGCGGCGCGCAGCCGCGCGTCGGTGCGCGGGTGCAGCGGCAGGACGGCGGGCAGCGGCAGCGCGAGCAGGAGGTCGACGAGGCGGCGCAGCCGCGCCGGGTCGTCGACGTTGCCGGCGCGGTGCGCGGTGACGAGGACGTACTCGCCGGGCGTGACGCCGAGGGCCTCGAGCGGCGCGTCGTCCTCGCGGGCGCGCGGCTGGAAGAGGTGGGCGACGTCGACCATGACGTCGCCGACGACCTCGACGGCCCCGGCGACGCGCTCGGCGCGCAGGTTCTCCGCGGCGGCGGGGGCGGGGCAGAGCAGCAGGTCGCTCAGGTGGTCGGTGAGGACGCGGTTGAGCTCCTCGGGCATCCGCCGGTCGAACGAGCGCATCCCGGCCTCGACGTGCGCGACGGGGACGTGGGCCTGCGCGGCGGCCAGGCCGCCCGCCAGCGTCGAGTTCGTGTCGCCGTAGACGAGCACCGCGTCCGGGCGCTCCTCGGCCACCAGGGGGCCGAGCGCCGCCAGCATCCGCGCGGTCTGCTCGGTGTTCGACCCGCCGTGGATCGACAGCTCGCGCTCGGGCCGCGGCACGCCCAGCTCGGTGACGAAGACGGTCGAGAGCTCGTCGTCGTGGTGCTGGCCGGTGTGGACCAGCAGCTCGTCGTGCTCCTCGCGCAGCAGCCGCGAGACCGCCGCCGCCTTGACGAACTGCGGGCGGTTGCCGATGACGGTGACGACCTTCACGCGGTCGCGCCCAGCTCGGCCTCGACGTGGGCGCGGAAGGCCCGCGCCGCCTCCGTCGTCCGCGGCCCGGGCGCCGCGGGCAGCTCGGTGTCGTCGATGCGCGCCACGGCGTGGACCTCGCGCGTGGTCGAGGCGAGGAACGCCTCGCGCATCCGCGGCAGGTCGGTCGTGCGCAGCACCTCCTCGCGGACCTCGACCAGGCCGAGCAGCCGCCGGCGCGTGATGGAGTCCAGCACGTGCTCGCTGAGCGGCGGGGTGACGAGCGGCCCGCCCTCCTCGAGCACGCAGAAGAACGACGACGTCGGGCCCTCGAGGATGCGGCCGTGCGGGGTGGTCAGCAGCGCCTGGCCGGCGCCCTGCTCGGCGGCGATCCGGTTGGCGAGCATGTTGGCGGCGTAGCTCAGCGACTTGATCGCGTCCAGCAGCCGGGACGGCGCGTACTCCACGGTGGCCAGCGCCACCGTCGGCTCGTGCGCCGGCAGCGGCTCGACGAACGCGAGGCGCAGGCCGCCGCGTGTCACCACGAGGCGCAGCACGGCGTCGACGGCGCCCGCCGCGTCGAGGACCGTCGCCACGTCGCGGCGGACCGCGTCGAGGTCGACGTCCAGCCGCAGGCCGTCGGCGCTGCGGCGCATCCGCGCGAGGTGGTCCTCCAGCGCGAACGGGCGCCCGCCGTAGAGGCGCAGCGCCTCGAAGACGCCGTCGCCGCGCAGCAGGCCGTCGTCGGTGGCCGGGACCGTCGCGGCGGCGGGCTCCACCAGGCGGCCGTCGACGCTCACGTGGGTGGGCGGCACCGCCCGGAGCCTAGAGGTCGACAACGACGGCGGGCGCCCCGGAGGACGCCCGCCGTACCGGTCCTGCCGCAGCGGCGACTAGGCGACCGTGAAGCGGCCGACCAGCTCGCTGAGGCGCTCGGCGGTCCGGGCCAGCTCGCCGGCCGACGCGCTGATCTCCTGGGCCGAGGCCGAGGTCTCCTGCGTCGAGGCCGAGACCTGCTCGGTCGACGCGGAGGACTCCTCGGCGATCGCCGAGACGTCGGTCACGTCGTCGCGCATGCCGGTGGCGCTCGCCGCGACCTGCTGGATGCCCGTCGCGATCTGCGCCACGCGGGCCGTGACGTCCTCCACGGAGCTCCCGATGGCGTCGAACGCCTCGCGGGCCTGCTCCACGGTGGCCGCGCCCTCGGCCGTCCGGCCGGAGCCCGACTCGACGACCTCGATCGCGCGCCCGGTCTCCGACTGGATCTCGGCGATCAGCTCGGCGATCGACCGCGCGGCGGCCTGGGACTCCTCGGCCAGCTTGCGGACCTCCTCGGCGACGACCGCGAAGCCGCGGCCCTGCTCGCCGGCGCGCGCGGCCTCGATCGCCGCGTTGAGCGCCAGGAGGTTCGTCTGCTCGGAGATGCCGGTGATCGTGTCGACGATCGACCCGATCTGGTCGCTCTTGGCCCCGAGCTCGCGGATGGCGCCGGTGGCGCGCTCCGAGGCGTCGCGCACCGCCGTCATCGCCTCGGTGGCCTGGACGACCGCGCTGGCGCCGTCCGCCGCGATCTCGCGGGCGCGGGAGGCCGCCTCAGCGGTCTCCTGCGCCGAGCGCGCGGAGGCCTCGGTGACGGTCGAGACCTCCTCCGCGGACCGCCGCACGCCCGCGATGGTCTCGACCTGGCGCTGGGCACCGGTCGCCACGTCGCTGATGGCGTGCGCGATCTCGCCGACGGCACGGCCGGTCTGCTCCGACGTCGCGGCCATCTGCTGGCTGCCGGCGGAGACGGACTGCGCGGCGTTGGACACCTCGCCGACGAGCTCGGCGAGCTGGCGGCGCGACTCGGCGTAGGCGCCGACGGACTCACCGAGGCGTCCGATGATGGCGTTCGTCGCCTGTGCGACGTCACCGACCTCGTCGTTGCTCCAGCGCTCGATCGGCACGGTCGTGGTGCGCACCTCGTGGGTCAGGTCCCCGGCGGCGAAGGCCTGCAGGCCCGCCTCGAGGTCGGTGACGTCGTGGTCGCGCAGCGACGCCAGGCGCTCGACGACCGACGCGACGTTGCGCCGGATCGCGGCCGAGAGGAGGAACGCCACGGCGAGGCCGATGACCAGCGCGCCGGCCAGCAGCGCCACGGTGAGCTTCGTCGCCGTGGCGGCGGTCGCCTTGCCTTCGGCGTAGGCGCGGTCGCCGACCTCGTCGTTGTAGACCGCCCAGGTGTCCAGCGTCTTGCGCAGCTGGTCCATGAAGGCCGTCCGGCCCTTGGCCATCGCCTCGACGGCTGCGAGGTCCTGGCCCGCACGGCTCAGGGCGATGATCGTCGGCACGTCGGCGAGCATCCGGTCGACGTCGCCCTTCGCCCGATCCAGGAACTGGCGCTCGCGAGGGTCGCTGACCGTGTTGCGGTAGTCCGCGATGACCTTGCGCAGGCCCGCGGTCGCCTCCGCGATCTTCGCGTCGGCCTCCTTCTTGCCCTTGGGGGTGGGCGACGAGATGTGGCGGTACTCGAAGCCGCGGATCTTCTCGGCCTCGAGCGTGATGTCGTCGACCGCGGCGATGCTCGGGATGACCCGGTTGTTGGCGACCTCCGTGCCGTCCTGGATCGCGGCCATCTTGCTGATGGCGATCAGGCTGAGGACGGACATGAGGGCGAGGACCGCGCCGAAGCCGCCGAGCAGCTTGGTGCGCAGCCCGATGCGGCGATGCAGCATGGGACTCCTTCGTGAGGTGGCGAGGACGTCGTCCGTGACGTCTCGTCACGAGATCGGCCCCGCGGCCGTTCGATGGAGGAATGGCGGCGACCGCGCGCTCAACGGCGGTCTGTGTGCGTCAAGCGGTCGCAGAAGCGCTGCGCGCGTCGAGGGTGGGCGGGACCGCCCGGAGCCCGGAGGGCGTCAGACGTGCTCGAGCACCCGCTCGGGATGCGCCGCGGCCGCCGCCCGCGCACGCCGCAGCGCGCGACGCACCAGGACGACCGCGAGCAGCGTGCCGACGACGAGGAGGAGCCCGAGCCCCGCCAGGACCTGGGCGACGTGGGCCGCCGCCCAGTCCAGGAAGCGCGTCCACGCCGAGGCGCGGGCGCGCGCCTGGAAGGTCACCGAGCGCGTGGCCACGGTCCGGTCGCCGTCGCGCAGCGTGACGGTGAGGCGGCGGTCGCCCTCCGCCACCGGCGGCAGCGCCAGCCGGACGGTGAGCCGCCCCCCGGGCGCCAGCGGCGCGCCCGTCACCGGCACGCGGGCGTCGGGCCGCTCGCTGCCAGGCCGCCCGAGCGCCGCCTCGCCGGTGACGGCCGCCGGGGCGGTGCCCGCGTTGCGCAGCACGACCTCCGCCGTCACCGCCGCACCGGGCGCCACCTCGGGCACCGGCAGGGCGTCGATGCGCAGGTCCGGCGTCGGCAGGGTCCCGGGCGCGACGAGGCGCAGGCGCAGGTCGCGCGTCGTGCGCCGCGCGCCGAGGTCGACCACCACGCGCGCGGTGTACGTGCCCGCCGGCAGCACGCGCCGCACCGCCGTCGTCAGCTCGCGGCGGGCGCCCGGCAGGACGTTGCCCGTCGGGAACGTCGCGCGGGCCACGAGGCGCCCGTCGCGGTCACGGACCCGCAGGCGCGCCCGCGGCCGGCCGTGCAGGTCGCCCGTGTTGCGCACCTGCGCGGCGAAGACGAGCGAGCGGCCCGGACCCTGCGCGGCGCGCAGCGCCTCGGCGCCGCCCGCGGCGGCGCCGCCCCCGCCGTAGCGCAGCAGGAGGTTGGCCGAGAGGCGGATGCGCGACGAGACGAAGGACCGGCTCGCGGTGGCCGGACGGGCGCCGACGGCCGAGAGCAGGAGCACGCCGTAGGTGCCGCGGCCGCGCCGGGGCGCACGGCCGACCACGCGCAGGCGGACCTTGCGCTGCTGTCGGGGCGCGAGGCGGAACGTCGCCGGGCTCACCCGCGCGACGGTCCGGCCCTCGCGCACGGCGGCGGGCGTCAGCGTCCAGGTCGGCAGTCCGTCGAGTCCCTGGTCGGCGAGCAGGACGGTCGCGGTGACGGCGAGCGTCCGGCCCGTGTCGTTGCCCACCACGACGGGCGCCAGCAGCGTCCCGCGCTCGACGCGCGCGTCGATCCGGGCGGGCGTGATCCAGAACCCGCCGCCCGCGGCGTGTGCGCCGGCGGGACCGAGGAGTCCGGCGAGGACCGCCGCGCCGAAGGCTCGCCTAGAAGCCGAGCTGCGTGTCATAGGTGACCTGGATCCGGTAGTTGTTGGCGCCCGCGTTGGCGTCCCAGAACGACGTCGTCATGCGGAACCTGAAGCCGAGCGGGATGTCGGTGCACAGCAGGAGCAGCAGCACACACCCAGTGATCGAGCGGTTCGTGAGCGCGACGGCGGGCGTCGTCGAGAGGTCGGCGAAGGACGTCGACTGCGCGGTGCCGTCGAACGAGCTCAGCCGCCACTGCAGCGGGTGGTGCATGACCTTGCCGCTGGCGACGTAGGAGGTGCCGTTGTGCTCGCGCATCCGGCCGCCCGCCTGGTCGACGGAGATGCGCATCCCCCACGAGTTGCCCGCCGCGACCTGCATGACCTGCTCGGCCGAGGTCGTCGTCGTCGCGGCGTTGACCTGGCCCAGGTTGAGCGACGCGGGCGGCGGCGTGACGACGAGGCAGGAGCCGATGTTCAGCACGCAGCCCGCGGCGTGGGCGTGCGCCGGCGCGAGGAGCGCCGGCAGGGCGACGGCGGCCGCGGCGGCCGCGGCGGCCAGGATGCTCAGGGGCCGCCGCGGCACGCTCGCTCAGTAGCCCTGCGCCGCGTCGTAGGTGACCGCGATGCGGTAGTCGTTGCCGCCCGCGCTGGGATCGGCGAACGACGCGACCTGCCGGTAGGTGACGCCGACGTCGGTCCCGCTGTCCCCGGTGATCGCCTGCGAGGTGGTGACCGCCGCGGCGGTGGACGACAGGGCCGCGAAGCTCGTGCCCTGCGCCGCGCCGCCGAGGCTCGACAGCCGCCAGGTCAGCGCGTGCGTCAGCACCTTGGGCGACGAGCTGACGTAGGCCGCGCCGGTCCACTCCTTCATGCGCCCGTCGGCGAGGTCGGACGACACCTTCACGCCCCACGCCGCGTTGCTCTTGACGTTGACGGTCTGCTCGCTGGACGTGTTGCCGCCGGCGCCGACGGCCAGCGTGCCCCAGGCGTAGTCGCCCGGGAAGGTCGCCTGCAGGGTCGGCGCCACGTCCGCGGTGATCGACTGGCTGCTCGTCACCGCGTGCGCGACGGACGCGGGCCCGAGGACCAGCGTGGCGGCGAGTGCGGCGATGCCCTTCGTGGTCTGCATCTCTCCATTCCCTCCCATGGGATCGGCCTCCGCCGTCCGTGGCGGTTCAGGCCCTGGATCGGGTGGTGACCGGGCGGTCAACAGGGGCGCGTGGACGCTCGGACAGATGGTCGAGGTCCTTGCGCGGCAGCTGTCGCGGAAGGCGGCCATCTGCAGGCGTTCCTGCGCTGGTCGTCGCGGTTGGAGGACACGCGACGCGAGCGTCTACGCGCCAACCACGCGGTCGCGTCGATGGAGGACCACCGCGTTCGTCGCCGTGGTGAGGGAGGCTCCACCCGGGAGCCTCCGCACCAGACCGAGGAGCCGGCCATGCGGTTCATGCTGTTCATCAAGATCGACCCCGCGACCTACGAGCGCGCGCCCGAGCCGTCGCTCGAGGACGTCCAGGCGATGCAGGCCTACAACGAGCAGCTCACGAAGGCCGGCGTCCTGCTGGCGCTCGACGGGCTGCAGGGGCCCTCGCAGGGCGCGCGCGTCGAGCTGCGCGGCGGCGAGAAGGTCGTGACGGACGGCCCGTTCGCCGAGGCCGTGGAGGTCGTCGGCGGCTACTGGATCCTCCAGACCCGCACGAAGGAGGAGGCCGTCGAGTGGGCGCGGCGCTGCCCGCTGGGCGAGGGCGATGCGCTGGAGCTGCGCCAGGTCTTCGAGGTCGCGGAGCTCTCCGACGAGCTCCAGGCGGCGGCGAAGCTCTCCGACGAGCCGCCGCTCCAGACCGTCGACGCCTGAGCCGCCGCCGTGGGCCCGCCGCGATCCGCCACCGCCGCTGACGACGCCCGCCGCGCCGTCGACGCCGTGTGGCGGATCGAGTCGGCGCGGGTCATCGCCGGCCTCGCGCGCATGGTCCGCGACGTCGGCCTGGCCGAGGACCTGGCGCACGACGCGCTCGTCGTCGCCCTCGAGCGCTGGCCGCGCGACGGCGTGCCGGACAACCCCGGGGCGTGGCTCATGGCCACGGCCAAGCACCGCGCGATCGACGTCCTGCGCCGGGGCAAGCGCCTCGAGGACAAGCACGCCGAGCTCGCACACGGGCTCGGGCTGCAGCTCGCCATGGAACGCGACGAGTTCGACGCGGTCGTCGAGGACCGCGTCGACGACGACGTCCTGTCGCTCGTGCTGTGCTGCTGTCACCCGCTGCTGTCGATGGAGGCGCGCGTGGCGTTGACGCTGCGGCTCGTGGGCGGTCTGTCGACCGAGGAGGTCGCCCGGGCGTTCCTGGTCCCGGAGGCGACGGTCGCGCAGCGGATCGTCCGGGCCAAGAAGACGCTGCGCGACGCCGAGGTCCCCTTCGAGGTGCCGGGCAAGGACGAGCTGCCCGAGCGCCTGGCCGGCGTGCTGGGCGTGCTCTACCTCGTGTTCAACGAGGGCTACGCCGCGACCGTCGGCGAGGACTGGATGCGCCTGGACCTGGTGCAGGAGGCGCTGCGCCTCGGGCGCCTCCTGGCCGGCGTGGCGCCCGGCGAGCCGGAGGTCCACGGGCTCGTCGCGCTCATGGAGCTCCAGGCCTCGCGCTCGCGGGCTCGGGTGGGGCCCGACGGCGCGCCGGTCCTCCTGCTCGACCAGGACCGCTCGCGCTGGGACCGCCTGCTCATCACCCGCGGCCTCGCGGCGCTCGAGACGGCGCGCGGGCTCGGCAAGCCCCTCGGGCCGTATGCGCTGCAGGCGGCGATCGCCGCCTGCCACGCCGAGGCGACGACGGCCGAGGCGACGAACTGGCCGCGCATCGCCGCGCTCTACGGCGCGCTGGTCCAGGTCGCCCCGTCGCCGGTCGTCGAGCTCAACCGTGCGGTGGCGGTCGGCATGGCGCTCGGGCCGGCCGCCGGTCTCCAGGTCCTCGACGCGATCGCCGACGACCCCGCGCTGCGCGAGTACCACCTGCTGCCGAGCGTGCGCGGCGACCTGCTCGAGAGGCTCGGCCGCGCCGACGAGGCGCGGGCGGCGTTCGAGCGCGCGGCGTCGCTGACGCGCAACGCGCGGGAGCGGGAGCTCTTGCTCGCCCGCGCGGCGGCCACCGCGGCCTGAGCGGCGGGGTGCGCTACCGTCCGGCGCGGTGTGCCGGGAAGCCTGGTCGGCGAGCGTCGACCACCCCTGCCCAGGAGCCGCCCCGTGCACACCATCCACCCCGCCGGCCTGACGCGTTGGGCCCGTGAGCGCCAGCGCCCGGTCCAGCGGTTCCTCGCCACCGAGGCAGGCAGCGCGGGCGTCCTGCTCGCCGCCACCGTCCTCGCGCTCGTCTGGGCCAACTCGCCGGCGTCGGACAGCTACGTCGACCTCTGGCACACCGAGCTGTCCTTCGCGCTCGGCGGCTACGAGCTGCGCCACGACCTGCACTGGTGGGTCAACGACGGGCTCATGGTCTTCTTCTTCTTCCTCGTGGGCATGGAGGTGCGCCGCGAGCTCTCGCTGGGCGAGCTGACCGAGCGCGACAAGGCGTTGATCCCGGCGCTGGCGGCGCTGGGCGGGATGCTCGTCCCGGCCGGCCTCTACCTCGCCGTCAACGCCGGCGGCCCGGGGGCCGACGGCTGGGGGATCGTGATGGCGACGGACATCGCCTTCGTCATCGGCCTGCTCGCGCTCGTCGGGCCCACCGCGCCGAGCTCGCTGCGGGTGTTCCTCCTGACGCTGGCGATCGTCGACGACATCGGCGCGATCGTCGTCATCGCCGTCTTCTACTCGTCGGGCGTCGAGCTCGCGTGGCTCGTGGCGGCGGTGGCGATCGCGCCGCTGGTGCTGGTCGTCAACCGGGTCGGCTCGTGGCGCGGCCCGGCGTACGTCGTGGTCGGCGTCGCCCTGTGGATCGCGATGGTCGAGTCCGGCATCCACCCGACCCTCGCCGGCGTCGTCGTCGGGGTCCTCGTCGACGTGCACCCGCCGCGCCGTGCCGACGTCGAGCTCGCGGCCCGGCTCACGCGGCTGTTCCGCCTGGACCCGTCGCCGCAGCTGGCGCGGATGACGCGCCGCGGCGTGGTCGACGCCGTCTCGGCCAACGAGCGCCTCCAGGACCTGTGGCACCCGTGGTCGAGCTTCGTCGTCGTGCCCCTCTTCGCGCTGGCCAACGCCGGGATCGCGATCGACGGCGAGATGCTCGAGGCGGCGGCCGGCTCGGCGATCACGTGGGGCATCGTCGTCGGCCTGGTCGCCGGCAAGCTGCTCGGCGTGGTGGCCAGCACGACGCTCGCGGTCCGGGCCGGGATCGGGCCGCTGCCCGAGGGCGTCCGGCGCAGCCAGCTGCTGGGCGGCGGCGCGCTCGCGGGCATCGGCTTCACCGTCTCGCTCTTCGTCGCCGAGCTCGCCTTCGAGGACGAGGCGCTGCGCGACGAGGCGAAGGTCGGCGTCCTGGTCGCCTCGGTCCTCGCCGCGGTGCTGGCCACCGTCGTCTTCCGGCTCAGCAGCCGCGGGGAGGCGCCGGCCGAGACCGGCCCGCCGCGCCTGGCCCACCTGGTGCGCCCGGAGCTCGACCACGTCCGCGGGCCCGCCGACGCCCCGCTCGAGCTCCTCGAGTACGGCGACTACGAGTGCCCCTACTGCGGGCGCAGCGCGGAGGTCGTCGACGAGCTGCGCGCGCGCCTGGGCGACCGGCTGCGCTTCGTCTGGCGCCACCTCCCGCTCGAGGACGTCCACCCGGGCGCCCGGCTGGCCGCGGAGTCCGCCGAGGCCGCCGGCGCCCAGGGCCGGTTCTGGGAGATGCACGACCGCCTCCTGCGCGACGACGAGCCGGTCGACCTCAGCCGCATGGTCGACCACGCCCAGGCGCTGGGCCTCGACCTCGACCGCTTCGTCGACGACGTCCAGGAGCACGTCGCCTCCGGGCGCATCGCCCTCAACGTGCGTGGCGCAGAGGACAGCCGCGCGGAGGGGACGCCGACGTTCTACATCAACGGCGTGCGCCACGACGGCGACTGGGACGCGGACACGCTGCAGGCGGCGCTGGAGGGGTCGGGCGCGCACAGGGGTTCAGCGCCGACCAGGGACGGCCGGTGACCCTGGACTTGACCGCCTCTGCGGCGGTCAACCCCAGGCTCGCGGCGGAGCCGCCCCCGCGTGCGGCGCGACCGGCCCGAGAACGCGGAAGGCCCGGCGTGTGCCGGGCCTCCAGGGCGATGCCCCCGCTAGGAATCGAACCTAGAACCTTCGGATTAAGAGTCCGCTGCTCTGCCAGTTGAGCTACAGGGGCGGGACGGGGCAGTGTAGCCACTCGCTGTGGCTGACGGCCCGCTCGGGAGCATCCCGACCGACGCGCCGTGGGAGGATCGCGTGAGGGCGGTGGCCGCCCGCGAGCTCCCGCCCCGACGACCAGACCGCCGCGCGAACCAGGCCGCGGCCGGGACGACCGAGGCTCAGGAGCCGGGTGCCAGGAGCGCGTCGGCGCCCGTGCGGGTTTGGACGCCGGCCTCCTCCTGGGCCTTCTGGACCTGCTGCTGCTGGGCGAGCTGCTTGGCGGAGTCGAGCTGGCCCTTGATGAGCTCGCGGTCGGCCTTGTCGGCGAGGTCGAGGGCGCGGTCGCCGACGAGCTCGGCCTTGCGGTTCTGGCCCGCGGACCAGGCGAGGGTGGCGAGCTGGGTGAGGAGCTGCGGGGTCGGCTCCTTCTTGGAGTCGACGACGATCTCCATGGAGGCGACGGCCTTCGGCATGTCCTCGAGGGCGCTGTAGGCCTGGACCATGAGGTTCGCGACGTTCGAGTCCGGGTCCTCCTTGGCCAGGGCGACGTGGCGCTCCCAGGCCTGGACGGCGGTGCGCAGCTCGTCGCGGCCGTCGTCGGTGAAGGTGCCGGTGGCCTGGTCGAAGTTCTCGCCGAGGCCCGCCTCCTGGTAGCGCAGGCGCGCGAGCTCGGCCCAGACGGCGGCGTTGCGCGGATCGGTGTCGGCGCGCTTCTCGGTGCGCTCGAGGCGCTCCTCGAAGGCCTTGTCGCCCTGGCCCTGCTGCTGGTCCTCGCGGAAGGCGTCGAAGAGGCCGCCCTGGACGTCGCCACCGATGCCGAACAGCACGAGGCCGCCGCCCATGAGCAGCGCCAGGCCCGAGTAGACCACCTTCACCGTGCGGCGCCGGCCGCGCCCGCGGAGATCGAACAGCATGGGCGTCAGGCTAGCGAGTCGTTGCGCTCGTCAACGTCAGCAGGATGGTCGTCCCACTCGTCGTCGTCGAAGCTCCACCGGCCGCCGCCGCCGTCCTTGGGCTCGAAGATCCGCGCGAGCTGCACGCTGAGCTCGAAGAGCAGGACGAGCGGCGCGAGGGCGAGCAGCATCGTCACCGGATCGGGCGTCGGGGTGCCGACCGCGGCGACGACCGCCAGCGCGAGCAGCACGTACCCGCGGTTCTTGCGCAGCGTCGCCGTGGACACGACACCGAGCCGCGTGACCGCCAGGACGCCCACCGGGATCTGGAACAGCAGGCCGATGACGGCGAGGAAGACGACCGAGAAGCGGAAGTAGTCCCGTGCCTGGACGAGGATGTCGAAGTCGTCGTCGTTGAAGTTCTGCAGGAACTCCACGGCTCTGGGCAGGGCCACGAAGTAGCCGAAGGCGACGCCCCCCATGAACAGCACGGGCACGAGCAGCATCAGCGGCAGCGCGACCTTGCGCTCGTCGGGCGTGAACGCCGGCAGCACGAACGCGTAGGCCTGGAAGAGCAGGATCGGCAGGCAGAGCAGCAGCGCCGCGTAGCCCGCGACCGTGAACGTCGTGACGAACGGCTCGGCCACGCCGAGCGTGACGGGCTGGCGTTCGCGGTTCTGCGGCACCGCCGCCGCGGCCTTGCGGGCCGCGTCGGCCGCCCGCCGCGCGTCGCGCGCGGCCTGCGTGAGCAGCGTCTGCGTGGCCGCCGGCAGCCCCTCGGCCTCGCGCAGCGCCTGCAGCGACCGGTCGAGGCTGCGCAGCGCCCGGTCGACCCCGCCGAAGGCCTCGCCGGTGCGCAGCTGGTAGCGCGCGTTCTGCTCGAGGGGGTCGTTGGACTTCGTGTCGCCGTCGAGGTTCTGGGTCTGCTCGAGCGGCTTGCCGACGATGTCCAGGACGCGGTCGTTCTGCCAGTAGGTCAGCGCGAAGCACGCCAGGAAGGCGAGCACGCAGGTGATGAGCCGCGAGCGGAGCTCGTCGAGGTGCTCGACGAGGCTCAGGCGGTCGTCGTGACCGACCGGGCCTAGGGTGGGCATCGGCGTCCGGCGGCGAGGGCCGCCGGGCTAGGCGTCGCGGCGGACGGGCTCGTCCTCGCGCACCGGCTCCGCGGTGGCCGAGGAGGCGGTGGTGGTGCTGCCGGAGGCCGGGGACTCGAGCCGTGGCGCGTCCGGGTCGTCGTCGTCGCCCGACTTGCCGGTGATCGAGTCCTTGAACTCGCGCATGCCCGAGCCGAGCTGGCGCCCGAGCTGCGGCAGCCGCTTCGGGCCGAACACGACCAGGACGATGACGAGCACGATCGCGAGCTCGAGGGGGCCGATGCCGCCGGGCATGGCCCGAACGCTAGCGCGTGGGGCCAGTCGGCCAGCCGTCCAGCCCATACGGACCTCACACCAAGCCGACCTCAAGGCACCCGCGGGGGCGGCCGACAACCGGGGTGCAGCCGCCCTCGGCCCCTCGCCCTCCATGACCCCGCAGCCCGAGCCCAACCACTACGTCCGCCGCGTCGTCCTGCCCTCGGGCAAGACGATCGAGGTCGTCTACTTCGAGGACCAGGCCGTCGGCGCCCACGGCGTCGCCGCCGCGGGCCCGATGCCGGCCGAGGCCACGCCGGACCTCCACATCTGCAGCGCCTGCGACTCCGACCTGGTCTACCCGACCGACTGGGAGGAGGCCGGCGCCACGCACTGGGAGGTCTCCCTGCGCTGCCCCAACTGCGAGTGGACCGCCACCGGCGTCTACTCCCAGGACCACGTCGAGCGCTTCGACGAGGAGCTCGACCGGGGCACCGAGGCGCTCGTCCGGGACCTGCGCCGCCTCGCGCACGCCAACATGGAGGACGAGATCGAGCGCTTCGTGAAGGCGCTCGACGCCGACTGCATCCTCCCCTGCGACTTCTAGGTCGCTAGGCGTAGCGGGCGACGACGCCGTCCGCCACGAGCAGGAGCGCGGCGCGCTGGCGCTCCTCGAGCCCCTCGGGGAGCAGCGCCTTCGCGCCGTCGACGTGGTCCAGCGCCTGCGCGCGCGCCTCGTCGAGCGCCCCGGTCGCCGCGATGCGGTCGCAGACCGCCTCGGCCTGCGCCGGCTCGGTGATCGTCCGGGGGTCGATCGCGCCCAGCTCAGGGTCTCTCGCGCGCGCGAGGATGAACGGCAGCGTGACCGTGCCGTCCAGGAGGTCGGTGCCCCGGTGCTTGCCCGTGCGCTCGGCCGGGCCGGAGACGTCCAGGACGTCGTCGAGCAGCTGGAAGGCCAGCCCGATGCGCCGGCCGAAGTCCCCCAGCGCCTCCTCGACCGCGCCGCCGGCGCCCGCGCACCTGGCGCCCAGGCGCGCCGCGGCCTGGAACAGCCGCGCGGTCTTCAGGTCGCAGCGGTGCAGGTAGCGCTCGAGCGAGATCGACGCGTCCCACGCGTCGGCGCGCTGCACCAGCTCGCCGCGCGCCAGCGCCGAGCCGGCGTCGCTGAGCAGCCGGACCTGCTCGGCGTCCTCGCCGCGCGCCAGCTCGGAGAACGCGCGCGCGAAGAGCAGGTCGCCGGTCTGCGTCGCCGCGTCACGGCCCGCCGTGGCGTAGACCGTCGGGACCCCCCGGCGCAGCGGCGCGTCGTCGAGCACGTCGTCGTGCACGAGCGTCGCGGAGTGCACGAGCTCCACGGCGGCCGCAGCGCGCACGAGCGCCTCCTCGACCTCCGCCGACCCCGGCTCCCCCGCCGCGACGAGCACGAGCAGCGGCCGCAGCCGCTTGCCGCCCGCGGCGATCGTCGCGCCGGCGTGGGTGGCCAGCGGCTCGCCGTGCGCGCCGGCGATCGCCGTCAGGCGCTCCTCCACGCGCGCCAGCAGCGGCAGGACGTGGTCGCCGGCCGCGTGGGCGACGGCGGTGACGGGACCGGCGGCCGGCGCGGAGCTCAGGGCCGCTCTCCGACGTGCAGGGTGATGATCCCGCCCGCCGTGAGCACCCAGCGGATGCGCTCGAGCCCGGCGCGGTCCATCGCGGCCGCGACCCCCTCGGGGCCGGGGTAGCGCTTCACGCTCGCGGGCAGGTACGTGTAGGCGTCGTCGAAGCGGCCGAGCAGCGGCACGACGCGGTCGAACCACAGCGAGTAGAAGGTCGACAGCGGCGGGCGCTGGGGCGTCGTGATCTCGAGGACGACGACGCGGCCGCCGGGCCGCACCACGCGGGCCATCTCGGCGAGGCCGCGGTCGAGGTCGGAGAAGTTGCGCGCCCCGAAGCCGACGGTGGCGGCGTCGAACGACGCGTCCTCGTACGGGAGGTCGAGCGCGTTGCCCCACTCGAACGTGATGTCCCCGACCTTCTTGCGGGCCAGGTCGAGCATCCCCTCGGAGAAGTCCGAGCCGACGACCTCGCCGGTCGGGCCGACGCGCGAGGCGAGCTCGACCGCCAGGTCGCCCGTGCCGGTGGCGACGTCGAGGACCCGGTCGCCCGGGCCCACCGCCGCGAGGTCCGCCGCCCGGCTGCGCCACCTGTGGTGCAGCCCGGCCGTCATGACGGAGTTCATGAGGTCGTAGACCCGGGCGATGCGGTCGAACATCGCCCGGACCTGCGGCTCCTCGAGGGTGCCGGGGGCGGAGCCGGGAGCTCCGCCCGCGGTGGCGGCGGTCATGGCGTCCTAGGGACGGCGCTGCGCGTTGACCGGCGCGTCGTCCTCGGACTCGTCGCCCTCCTCCTCCTTGAGCTCCCCGAGGAAAGCCACCATGGCGGCGAACTTCTCCGGCGAGTTGCGCTGGAGGGCGGCGAACGACGGCATCGGCGCCGTCGGGTTGATCAGCGTGCGCTGGATGGCCTGACGCGGCAGGCGGTCGGCGATGTCGGTCAGCTCCGGGCCGGGGCCCTCGTTGCCGTTCTTGCCGAGCTTGTGGCACGCCAGGCAGCCCGACTGGGCGACGACCTGCTTGCCCGACTCGTACTGGGCGACCATCTGCGCGCCCTGCGCCTGGATGCGCGACGGCGTCTCGAGGTCGATCTGCGTCGGCGCGCCGGCCGAGGCACCCAGGTACGTCAGGTAGGCCATGGCGCCGATGGTGAGGATGCCGGCGGTCGTGGCGACCGGACGGCGCTCAGGACGCCGCTCCGCGCTGCGGTCGTAGAACGGCAGCAGGAACAGCAGGATCATGCAGATCGTCGGCACGCCGATGGTGGCGAGCGGCGTCAGCGCGGGCTCCTTGACGACCTTCAGGAGCTCGAAGAGGAAGAAGAAGTACCACTCCGGACGCGGCGAGTAGGTCGTCGTCGTCGGGTCGGCCTTCGGCCCCAGCTCCGCGCCGAGGATCAGCGACATGAGGATGATGACGAGCATCACCACGCACGCCATCGCCGAGTCCTTCGCCACGGCGTAGGGGAAGAACGGCTTCCCCTGCGCCTTGAGGATCGAGTACTCGCGGAGGTACTGCTCCTTCTCCTGGCGGTTCACTACGCCTTCTCCTCACGCACGGCGTCGGACTTCTCGGCCCGGATCCACGGCGGCGCCGTCGTGCCGAGCTTCGCCACCAGGTACAGGTGCGCGCCCATGAGCGCGGCGATCGCGCCCGGGATCAGCATCATGTGGATCGCGTAGAAGCGCGAGAGCGAGGTGGCGCCGAACTCGGGGCCGCCGCGCAGGAAGTCCGACAGGTACGGACCGACGAGCGGACCCGTGCCGTTGATGTTCACGCCGACGATCGTCGCCCAGTAGGAGCGCTGGTCGAACGGCAGCAGGTAGCCCGTGAAGGACATGGCCATCGTGAGGATCAGCAGCGCCACGCCGATGACCCAGTTGAGCTCCCGCGGGTACTTGTACGCGCCGAAGAAGAACGTGCGCGCCATGTGCAGGAAGATCAGGATGACCATCACCGACGAGCCCCACTTGTGCATGCCGTGCACGAACTCGCCGAGGAAGACCTCGTCGTTGACGTAGCGCATGGACTCGTAGGCCCCGCCGGCGGCGTCGGGCCGGTAGTACATCGCGAGGAAGACGCCCGTCACCGCCTGGCTCAGGAAGGCGAACATCGTCGCCGAGCCCAGCGTGTAGAACCAGTTCGTCCCCTTCGGGACCTTGCGGAAGAGCATCCACCGCAGACCGCCGGACAGCGAGGTGCGCTCGTCGATCCAGTCGACGGCGCTCGCGCCGGCGTCGGCGGCGACGTCGAGCGGGGTCTGCTTGGGGGTGCCGGGCCGCTTGGGCTTGGGCTTCGGCACGCCCGGGGGCAGCGGGGGAGCGGGGAGCTTGAGCTTCGGCATGGGTCCTACTCGCCTTCGGAGAGCTTCCGGATCGACGGCCGCGACGGGTACAGGTACTGGCCGATGCCGTCGAGCGGCTCACCGGGGTCGCGCGGGCTGAAGCGCTCGAGGTGGCCGTTGACGGAGAACCGCGGCCCGATCTCCACCTGGCCGTTGCGCACGCGCGTGTAGTGGCGGTCCAGCGGACGGACGGGCGGCCCGCCGTCGACCTCGCCGCGGAAGTTGTAGACGCCGCCGTGGCACGGGCAGATGAAGCGCTCGGCGGCCTGGACGTAGCGGACCGGGCAGCCGAGGTGCATGCAGCGGTGCGAGATGGCGACGTACGTCTCGTCCTCGAAGCCCTTGGGCAGCTTCTCGGTGTCGATCTCCGGGTTGCGCTTGCGGATGTAGACCGTCGACTTGCCGGACTGGCCGATGCGCGCCGACTGGGTGAACACCTTCGGGACGTAGGTGTCGTCGGAGAACTCGTCCTCGGACCCGACGGCCTGCCACGGCTGGTCCATCTCCTCGAACAGCGGGCCGAGGGCGAAGCCCAGGGCCGGGAGGAGGAAGGCCGAGGCGGCGACGGCGCCGGCGCCGTGGGCCGACAGGGTCATGAACCGCCGGCGGGTGACGGTCTCGCCCTCGAAGGCGCCCGCGATGCGGCGGTCGGCGGTGTACTTGCTGGGTGCTTGCTTCTTGGGCACGTGAGGGGCGCTCCTGCGTCCTGCCGCCAGCGGGAGGGGCTGGACGGGACGCGGGACTTTATCGCTGGCTCAGCTTAGGAGCCGTCCGGCCCGGGGGTGCCGGTCCGAGGACGGTTCGGCGCCAGATCTTCGCGAGCGTGGCGCGCCGCGGCTCGCAGGGCGGCGGCCGCACCGGGATCCCCTGCACGCGCCAGCTCTTTGGCCTCGTCGAGGCCCGGTCCGGGACCCCAGCCGACCTCCGTCGCGCCGGCCTCCCACACCGCCGCGGAGAGGTCCTCGTCACCGGCCGCTGCGGCCTGCGCGGCGAGGGCGATGACGTCGGCCAGCGCGCGGACGCTGACGACGTCCCCGGCGGCCGCCAGGCGCTCGAGGCCCAGGGCGTAGAGCCGGTCGCCCGCGAGCAGGGCGAGGTCGGGGTCGTCCTGGGACAGCACGCGCGCCCGGCCGTGGTGCAGCAGGTGGCCCTCGCGGACGGCCTCGACCACCTCCGCCAGCTCCGCCTCACGCCCCGCGGCGCGCGGGCCGCCGGCCGCCAGGGTCCCCAGCCCGCCGTCGCCCGGCGCCGGGGGCTCCACGAGGGCGCCGGCCAGCAGGCCGCCCTCGGCCCGCACGGCGGCGGCGACCGCCCCGAGCGCGGCGCTCACGCGCCGGCCGACAGCTCGGCGAACGCGGCCGCGGCGGCGTCGAGGGTGAGCTCGAGGTGCTCGGGCTCGTGGGCCAGCGACGGGAACCACGCCTCGTACTGCGACGGCGGCGGGTAGACGCCGCGGGCCAGCAGACCCCGGCACCACGCGGCGTAGGCCTCGTGGTCGCAGGCCTGGGCCTCGGCGTAGTCCCGCGGCGCCTCCTCGCGGAAGAAGACCGTCAGCAGGCCGGGCACCGAGACGACGGAGACCGGCACGCGGGCACCCGCCGCAGCGTCGCGCAGCCCGGCGACCAGCGTGTCGGTCGTCGCCGCGAGCCGGGCGTAGGCCTCGTCGTCGAGCAGGCGCAGCGTCGTGAGGCCGGCCGCGACGGCGAGCGGGTTCCCGCTCAGGGTGCCCGCCTGGTAGACGTCGCCGGCCGGCGCGATGCGCTCCATGAGCGCCCGGGAGCCGCCGTAGGCCGCCGCCGGCAGCCCGCCGCCGATGACCTTGCCCATGACGGTGAGGTCCGGCGTGACGCCCTCGCGCTCCTGGGCGCCGCCGCGCCCGACGCGGAAGCCGCTGATGACCTCGTCGAAGACGAGCAGCGCGCCGCAGGCGTCGGCCTGGTGGCGCAGCAGCTCGAGGAAGCCCTCCACGGGCGGGACCAGGCCCATGTTGGCCGGGTAGGGCTCGGCGAGGATCGCGGCCAGCTCGTGCTCGGCGCACGCCTTGGCGACGGCCTCGCCGTCGTTCCACGGCACGACGACCGTCTGCGCGGTGGCCGACTCCGGCACCCCCGGCGAGGACGGGATGCCCTGCGTGGCCAGGCCGCTGCCCGCCTCGGCCAGCAGGCCGTCGAGGTGGCCGTGGTAGGCGCCGGCGAACTTCAGCAGCGTGGTGCGACCCGTCGCGGCGCGCGCGAGGCGGATGGCGCTCATCGACGCCTCGGTGCCGCTCGAGGTCATCCGCAGCATCTCGACCGACGGGATGCGGCGGGCGACCTCCTCGGCGAGGTCGACCTCCGCGGCGGTCGGCGCCCCGAACGTCGTCCCGCGCGATGCGGCGTCGGCCACGGCGGCGAGGACCTCGGGGTGGGCGTGGCCGTGGATCAGCGGCCCCCACGAGGAGATGAAGTCGACGTAGCGGTTGCCGTCGACGTCCCAGAGCCACGCGCCCTCGGCGCGCTCGACGAAGAGCGGGTCGCGCCCGATGGCCCTCATCGCGCGCACGGGGCTGTTGACGCCGCCCGGCAGTCGCTGGACGGCGCGGGCGTAGAGCTCGGCGGAGCGGGCGTCGGTCAGCGAGGTCCCGGCCATGGGTGCGGCGGACGGCTAGACGCCGCCGTGCTCGCGCTCCCAGCGCTTGAAGTCCTCGGTGAAGTACAGGAGGCGGATCTTCTTGAACTCCGTGGAGGAGTAGAGCGTCGCCCGGGCCTCCACGCAGCCGAGCTGCTGCTCGATGGCGTCGAGGATCGCGTCGCACTCCTCCTTGGAGCGCCCGTGGGCCATCGTGAAGAGCTGGTAGGGCCAGTCGGCGTAGGTCGGCCGCTGGTAGCAGTGGGAGATCCCGCGGAAGGCGGCCATCTTGCCGCCGAGCTCGAGGACGCGGTCCTCGGGGACCTTCCACACGCCCATGCCGTTGGCGCTGAACCCGGCGCGGCGGTGGAAGAGGATCGCCGCCACGCGCCGCAGCAGCCGGCGGTCGACCATCCCGCGCAGGTGGTCGACGACCTGCTCCTGGGTCATGCCGAGCTCGGCCGCCGCCCTGGCGTAGGGCTCGCGCTCGATCGGCAGGTCGCCCTGCGTGGCGCGCACGACCGCCTTGTCGTGCTCGTCGTAGGGCTGGGGCTCGGTCTCGGCCGGCTCGACCGCCTCGGCGCTCGCGGAGGCCAGCGCGTCGGTGCCCGCCTCCATCTCGAGGTCCATGCGGATCTTGAAGAGCTTGAGCGTCGGCAGCATGCGCACCGACTCGGCGCCCGTCTCGCGCTGCAGGACGTCGAGCGTCCCCTCGAGGCCGAGCTTCGAGTCGGGCTCGACCGCGATGGTGAACCACATGTTGAACTCGTGGTTGCGCAGGTAGTTGTGCGAGACGCCCGGGTGCTCGTTGACGACCTTCGCCGCCCGCCACGGGTGCTCGGCGTCGACCTTGGCGGCCACGAGCATCGACGCGTAGCCGAAGGCGCGCGTGTCGAAGATCGGCGTGACCTGGCGGATGATCCGCTGCTGGACGAGCTCGCCGACCCGGGCGATGACCCGGTCCTCCGGCGCGCCGAGCTCCTCGGCGACGGCGGCGTAGGGCCGGACCTCGATCGGGAAGCGGCCCTGCATCGTGTTGAGCAGGCGCTTGTCGAACTCGTCGAGCGGGACGGCCGCGCCGTCCTTGCGGCTGCGGACCTTCGGGACGGCGGTCTTGGTCACGTCTGCTGAAGCCATCGGGCGGCGTCCTTCGCGTGGTAGGTGATGACGACGTCCGCGCCGGCGCGGCGGATCGACGTCAACGTCTCGAGCACGGCCGTGCGCTCGTCGAGGTGGCCGGCTGCGACAGCGGCCTTGAGCATCGCGTACTCGCCGCTGACGTTGTACGCCACCATCGGCAGCCTGGTCTCCTGCTTGACCCGCCAGAGCACGTCGAGGTAGGGCAGCGCGGGCTTGACCATCAGCATGTCGGCCCCCTCCTGGACGTCGAGGAGCGCCTCGCGCACCGCCTCGTCGCCGTTGGCGGGGTCCATCTGGTACCCGCGGCGGTCGCCGAAGGCGGGCGTCGAGTCCGCGGCGTCGCGGAAGGGCCCGTAGAAGGCCGAGGCGAACTTCGCGGAGTAGGCGATGATCGGCGTGTCGCTGAGGCCCTCGTCGTCCAGCGCCTTGCGGATGACGCCGACCCGCCCGTCCATCATGTCGCTGGGCGCGACGGCGTCGGCGCCCGCGCGCGCCTGCGAGACGGCGGTGCGGGCGAGGAGCTCGAGCGACGCGTCGTTGTCGACCTGGCCGTCGGGGCGCAGGAGCCCGCAGTGGCCGTGGTCGGTGTACTCGCAGAGGCAGACGTCGGTGATCACCAGGAGGTCCGGGTGGGCCTCCTTGATGGCGCGGGTGGCGAGCTGGACGATGCCCTCGTCGTCCCAGCCGCCCGAGCCCTCGGCGTCCTTGTGGCCCGGGATGCCGAAGAGCAGGACGCCCGGGATGCCCAGCGCCGCGACCTCGCCGGCCTCCTCGACGGCGGCGGAGATCGACAGCCGGTCGACGCCGGGCATGGCCTCGATGGGCGCGCGGCCGTCGAGGCCCTGCTCGATGAACAGCGGGAGCAGGAGGTCCGACGCCGCGAGCGGGGTCTCGCGCACCAGGGAGCGCAGCGCGCCCGTGCGGCGCAGACGACGCATCCGGACAGCGGGGAAGGTCACGGCCTCAAGCGTAGTGCGGGGCCTAGGCCGGCTCGCGGTAGAGCGTGCGCCACACCAGGCGCCCGAGCGCCGCGGCGAACGCCTCGTCCTCGCCGGCCGGGCGGTGGGTGACCTGGTCGGTGACGTTGCGCTCGACCGACCAGGCGATGATCCGCGCGCTCAGGTCGGGGTCGAGGTCGGCGTGCGTCTCGCCCGCGTCCCGGCGCACCCGCAGCTGGTCGGCCAGCGCCGCGACGAAGTCCTCGATCCGCGCGCGCCAGAACCGCGCGACGGTCGGCTCGTAGGCGGCCACCTCGTGCAGCGCCTGCAGCAGCGCGCCGTGGCGTCGGTACTGGCGGACGATCCGCAGGATCGCGGCGACCAGGCCGTCCAGGCCGTCGCCCTCGTCGCCGCGCACCCAGCCGCGCGCGTCGGCGAAGAGCTCCTCCGTCGCCGCCTCGGTCAGCCGCACGAGGAGGTCGACCTTGTCGCGGAAGTGGACGTAGAACGTCGAGCGGGCGATGCCGGCGGCGTCGGCGATCCGCGCGACGCCCAGCTCCGTGAACGACGCCCCGTCGGCGAGCAGCCCCTCCACCGCCGCCAGGACGTCGCGCTCGACGCCGTCCCGGCGCTCCCGGCCGGCCGAGCGTGAGCGGGTCACCGACGGCATGCCTCGGCATCCTAGGCGCGGTCGGCCGCCGGGCGCCAGGGTCGTCCGCCGGTTGCCGTTTGTCATTCGCGGCGGCGCCGGGATAGCGTGTCTGACAACGTGTCCGGTGCGCGGTGGAGAGCGCGTGCCCGGACGCCCTCGTCCCGTGCTGCGCCGGATCGTCCCCCTCGCCACCCTGCTCGTGCTCGCCGCGGTCGCCGTGGTCGTGCTCGTCGGCGGCCAGGACGACTACCGGCTCAAGCTGCGCTTCGAGAACGCCAGCCAGCTCGTCAAGGGCGACGAGGTCAAGGTGGGCGGCGTCGGGGTCGGGACGGTCGACGCGATCCGCCTCGACGACGACAACCTCGCCGAGGTCGACGTCACCATCACCGACGGCGACCTCACCCCGCTGCACGAGGGCACGCGCGCCGAGGTCCGCGTGGCGTCGCTGTCGAGCGTCGCCAACCGCTTCGTCCAGCTCGCCCCGGGGCCCAACAGCAACCCGGAGCTCGACAGCGGCGCGGTGCTGCCCGCGTCGGCCAGCCGCTCGGTCGTCGAGATCGACAGCGTGCTGAGCACGCTCGACACGCAGACGCGCAGCGCCGCGCAGGACCTCCTGCGCAACCAGCGCGCGGTGTTCGAGGGCCAGGAGGGCGAGGCCAACAAGGGCCTGACGGCCCTGAGCCCGGCGCTCGGCCAGCTCGACCTCCTGGCGCGTGAGGTCAACCGCGACAGCCGCGCGTTCCAGCAGTTCCTCGTGCAGAGCGCCTCGGTCGTCGGGGCGGTCGCGTCGCGCGACCGCGACCTCGAAGCCGCGCTCGGCGGCGCGGCGAGCACCGCCCGCGAGCTCGCCGACCAGCGCGCCGCGCTCACCGGCGTGCTGCGCCGTGCCCCCGGCACCCTCGCCGAGGGCACGCGCACGCTGCGCGACCTGGGCACGACCTTCACGGCGCTGCGGCCCGCCGCGCGCGAGCTGCAGCCCGTCGCCCCGCGCGCCGCGGCGCTGGTGCGCGAGCTCCAGCCGCTGCTGCAGCGCTCGGGCCCGGCGATCGACGACGTCCGCGCCCTCCTGCCCGACCTCACCTCGACGCTGCAGGACATGCCCGGCCTGCGCACCACCGCGCTGCCGGCGTTCGACGCGACGACCAAGGCGGTCGACGACGTCCTGCCGATCGTCTCCAAGGCGCTGCCCTACCTGCCCGACGTCTTCCACGGCGTGGTGAGCGGCTTCGGCGCCTCGCAGGTCAACAGCTACGACGCCAACGGCCTCTACGGGCGCGTCGCCCCGATCGCCAACAACCTGAGCCTCAGCGGTGGCCTCTCGGCGCTGGGTGGCGCGCTGCCGCTGGCCCGCAAGGGCAACGTCCGGCGCTGCCCGGGTGGCGCGTACCGCGAGATCCCGGGCGTCGGCAACAACCAGGTCCCCGAGGGCGGGTCCTGCGATCCGGGGAACGCGCCGTGAGGCGGCTCCTCACCACGGGCGCCGTGGCGCTCGTCGCCGGCGGCGGCACGTTCCTGGCGGTCGGCGCCGGCGACGACGAGTCGGCGTCGGGGTACCGCGTCGACGCCCTGTTCCGCAACGCGGGCTTCCTCGTGCCGGGCCAGGACGTCAAGGTCGCCGGCGCGAAGGTCGGCCAGGTCGAGGACGTGACGCTCGACGGCCGCCGCGCGCGCATCCAGATGCGCGTCGACGAGGAGTTCGGCCCGTTCAAGGCCGACGCGCGCTGCACGATCCAGCCCCAGTCGCTGATCGGCGAGAAGTTCGTGCAGTGCACGCCCGGCACGGCGGACGCCAAGCCGCTGGCGGCGCGCGGCGACGCCGTCCCGACGATGGGCCTGGACCAGACCACCACGCCGATCGACCTCGACCTCGTGCTCGGCGCCCTGCGCGAGCCGACCACGACGCAGACCGCGCTCCTGGTCAGCGCCCTGGGCGGCGGCCTGGCCGGCCGCGCCGAGGACCTCAACGCCACGATCCGCGAGGCCGACCCGGCCTTCGCCGAGACCGAGAAGCTGCTGACGCAGGTCAACGGCGAGCGCCGCACGATCCAGGCACTGCTGCGCGACGCCGATCGCGTCGTCGACGTGCTGGCCGACCGCCGCGAGGACGTCGCCGACTTCGTGCGCGACGCGCGCCGCGCCACCGGCGCGACGAGCCGCCGCTCCGCCGAGCTGCGCGAGACGGTCCGCGGCCTCCCGGCGCTGCTCGACGAGGCCCGGCCGTCGCTGGCGCAGCTGCGCGCGCTGGGCGAGGACGGCACCTCCGTCGCCGCCGACCTCGCCGCCGCCGCGCCCGCCGCCGAGCGCCTGGTCGACCGCCTCGGGCCGTTCGCCAAGGAGGTCCAGCCGACGCTGACCCAGCTCGGCACGACCGCCCGCGCGGGCCGCCGCGCCGTCGGCCCGGTCGCCCCGCAGGTCCGCCGCCTGGCCCGCTTCGCCACCGCCGCACGGCCCGCCGGCGCCCAGCTCGCCGAGCTCTTCGAGTCGATGCGCGACCGCGGCGCGGTCGAGGGCCTGCTGCGCTTCGTCTACTACGCCACGACGGCGACGGCCCGCTACGACAGCGTCTCCCACATCCTGCCCGCGTACCTGCAGGCGGTGGACGCCTGCAACCTCTACGCGGTCGTCACGATCAAGAGCTGCGACGCGCACTTCGCCGAGGGCGGACGCTCCGCCACGCCGGCCAGGCAGCGCAGGGCGAAGGCCAAGAGCGAGTCGGCGCCCGAGCGCGAGCAGGCGCCCGCCGCGCCCGTCACGACGCCGGCGCCGCAGGCCCCGGCCAAGGAGCCCGAGAAGCCCGGGACGCTCGACGGGCTGCTCAAGGACCTCCCGAAGACCGTCCAGGACCTGCCCAAGGCGATCCAGGAGCTGCCCAAGGCGCTCCAGGACACCGTCAAGGACCTCGTCGAGGGCACGAAGGGCCTGCTCGACGGCAAGAAGGACCAGCCCGCGCAGGGCCAGCAGCCCTCCGGCGGGGCCGTGGACCGCCTCCTCGACCTCCTCCTGGGGCCGTAGATGGGCGTCCGCCGGCCGCAGAGCTCCATCGTCGCCAACCCCGTCCTCGTCGGGGCGCTCACCGTGCTCGTCGTGGTGGTGGCGGTGTTCCTCTCCTACAACGCCAACAGCGGCCTGCCGTTCGTCCCGACCTACAAGATCGACGTCGTGGTGCCGGACGCCGCGCAGGTCGTGCCCGGCAACGACGTGCGCATCGGCGGCTCGCGCGTGGGCGTCGTGACGGAGGTCGAGGCGGAGCCCGGCCCGGACGGCACGCCGGCCGCCCGCCTGCAGCTCGCGCTCGAGAAGGCCGCCGAGCCACTGCCCGTCGACACCCGCGCGATGGTGCGCCTGCGCTCCAACCTCGGCCTCAAGTACGTCGAGCTGCGCCCCGGCGACAGCACGCGGGACCTGCCCGCAGGTGGGGAGATCGGGCTGCGCCAGAGCACCGGCGTCGTCGACTTCGACGACGCGATCTCCGCCTTCGACGCGCCGACGCGCGACGCGCTCAAGGGCGTCGTGCGCGACCTCGGCACCGGCCTGGCCGGCCGGGAGGCCGACGTGGGGCGCACGATCGAGGAGCTGCCGCGCACCAGCCGCAGCCTGCGCTCGGTGGCCGCGCTGCTGCGCTCTCCCCGGACCGACCTCCCCGGCTTCCTGCGCAGCGCCGAGTCGGCCGCCGCCGCGCTCGCCCCGGTGAGCCAGCCGCTGGGCTCGCTCATGCGCGCCGGCGCCCGGACGTTCTCGGCGATCGCCGACGAGGACGCCGCGGTCGACGCGACGCTCGCCCAGGCACCCGAGGTCACGCGCGTCTCGACCGCCGGCTTCCGCGCCGCCCGCCCGATCTTCGCCCAGGCCGCCGGCCTGCTGCGCGACGCCGCCCCCGGCGTGCGGGTGCTGTCGACGAGCGCGACGCGGCTGGCGAACGGGCTGCGCGCGGCCGGCCCCGCCCTCCGGGACGCGCGGCCGCTGGCGCGCGACCTGCAGCCGACGCTCGACGCCCTGCGGACGCTCGCGACCCGGCCGTCGACGACCCGCTCGCTGACGAACCTGACGCCGGTCGTCGCCGACGTCGACCACGCCCTGCAGACCATCGCGCCGATGCAGACGCGCTGCAACTACCTCGGGCTGTGGGGCCGCAACGTCCCGTCGGTCGTCAGCGAGGGCGACCGGATGGGCACGTGGTTCCGCTTCATCCCGATCGTCGAGCTCTCCGAGGACCTCCAGAGCCCGCGGCCGGCGGCCAACAACCACCGGCTCATCGACGAGGACACGGGCGCCGGCGGCGAGTGCGAGCCGGGCAACGAGACGTACTTCACCGCGTCGGGCGGCGGCCCGGCCCCGGGCACCCAGCCCGGCCGCACGGAGACGACGAGCCCGCCGGCGGAGGCCCGCCGATGAGGGCGCGCGGCATCTCCCCGTTCAAGGCCGGCGCCCTGACCCTCGTGGTCGTCGCGGTCGTCTGCTGGGCGGGCTTCACGAAGCTCACGCTGCCCTTCGGCTCGCACTACGAGGTCAAGGCGATCTTCCGCACGGCCGCGACCGAGGTGAAGAAGGGCACGCCGGTGCGCATCGCGGGCGTCGACGTCGGCAAGGTCCAGGCCGTCGAGCCCGGGCCGGGCGGCACCGCCGAGGTGACGCTGCGGATGCAGGACGAAGGCCGTCCGCTGCACCGCGACGCCACGATGAAGATCCGCCCGCGGCTCTTCCTCGAGGGCAACTTCTTCGTGGACGTCCGCCCCGGCTCCCCGGGTCAGCCCGAGCTCGCGGACGGTGCGACGGTCCCGCTCACCCAGACGGCCATCCCCGTCCAGCTCGACGAGGTCCTCAGCACGTTGCAGCGCGACTCGCGCCAGGACCTGAAGGCGACCGTCGAGGGCCTCACGAAGGCCCTGGACGAGGGCGGCGCCGACGCCGTGCGGGCCGGCGTGCGCGACTGGACCGGCGCCTTCCAGGGCACCGCGCTCACCGCCGAGGCGATGCGCGGCGCGCGGCCCGGCGACCTCGGCCGGTTCGTCGAGCGCCAGGCGCAGGTCTCGCGTGCCCTGGCCGTCCGCGACCGCGAGCTCGCCGACCTCGTCACCGGCTTCGCGCGCACGGTGACGGCGCTGGGCTCCTCGCGCCAGGACCTCGGCGCCTCCCTGCGCGCGCTGGACCGCACGGTGTCGACCGCGACGCCGGCGCTGCGCGAGGTCCGGGCCACGCTGCCGGCGCTGCGGACGTTCGCCGACACGCTGCGCCCGGCGCTGCGGGCGGCGCCGTCGACGATCGACGAGGCGCGACCCTTCGTCCGCGCCGGCTCGGGCCTGCTGGGCGACGCCGAGCTGCCCGCCCTGACGCGCCGGCTGCGCCCGGCGCTCGCCTCGCTCGAGACGGTCACCCCGCAGCTGGACGAGCTGCTGGGCCGCGTCACGCCGATCTCCACCTGCGTCTCGCGCAGCGTCGTCCCGGTGCTCAACGCCCAGGTCGACGACGGCAAGCTCTCGACGGGCCTGCCGATCTGGCGCGAGCTGACGAGCATGGGCGCCGGCCTGGCGTCCTCCGGCGGCAACTTCGACGGCAACGGCGGCCAGATCCGCTACCTCGCCGGCGGCGCCGAGAACCTCGTCACCACGGCCCTGCCGGGCATCGGCGACCTCTACGCCCTGACGTCCGAGCCGCTGCTCGGGGCCCGCCCGCGGTGGACGCCGAACACCGAGCCGCCCTTCGCGCCCGAGGCCAAGTGCGAGGAGCAGGCGCTGCCGGACCTGCGGGCGGACAGCGCCCCCGCGCCGGCCCAGAAGCGCCTGGGCCTGTCGCGCAAGGAGCGCAGCTCCGCGGTGAGCGGCGCGATCAAGCGCCTGCGCAAGCTCGACACGCGCAAGGAGCTCAGGAGCGCGCTGGCCAAGGCCCGCCAGGCCGACCGGAGGGCCGCGAAGTGACGCTGCGGACCCAGATCCGGCGCTACATCGTCCCCTTCGCGGCGATCTTCGGCCTGCTCGTGATCGCGGCGGCGGTCGGCGGCATCGTGCTCGACAACCAGCGCCTGCGCTGGCCGTGGGACGACGTCTACTCCGTCGAGGTCGAGCTGCCCACGGGCCAGGCGCTGACGCCCGGCCAGGGCCAGACCGTGACCGTCGCGGGCGTCCAGGTCGGCGAGATCGGCAACGTCGAGCTGCGCAACGGCCGCGCGGTCGTGCGGCTGGACATCGAGCGCCGCGAGCTCGGAGCGGTGCACGCCGACGCCAAGGTCCTCGTGCGCCCCAAGACCGGCCTGCAGGACATGACGATCGACATGGACCCGGGCACCTCCCGCGCCCCGGTCCTCGGTGAGGACGACGTCCTGCCGGTCGACCGCGCCACGCCCTCGGTGAACGTCGACGAGGTCCTCGCCGGCCTCGACACCGACGTGCGCGGCTACGTCAAGGGCCTGCTCCAGGGCTTCGGGGACGGCCTGCGGGGCGACCGGGCGCTGAACCTCCGCTCGCTGCTGAGGACCTCGCAGCCGGCGCTCGCCCGCACGAAGGAGCTCACCCAGGCGATCGCCGCGCGACGCGTCGAGCTGCGCCGGCTCGTCAGCGGCCTCGCCGACGTCTCCGACCGCCTGGCCGACCAGGGCGGCGACCTCACGAAGCTCGTCGAGCAGGGCAACACGACCTTCGCGGCGCTCGGCTCCCAGGACGCGGCGCTGCGCTCGGCGCTGTCCAAGCTCCCGGGCACGCTCGACGAGGCCAACGCGGCACTCGCGACCGCGCGGCCGCTGGCCCGCGAGCTGCGCCCGGCCCTCCAGCGCCTGACCCCGACCGCCGAGAAGCTGCGCGGCGCGCTCGACGACCTGCGCCCGCTCGCCAGGACCGGCACGCCGGCGCTCGGCCAGCTGCGCGGCCTGAGCCGGGAGGCCCAGCCGCTGGCGGGGAACCTGCAGACCGCGCTCACGAACCTCCAGCCCCTGACGCCGGACCTCAACCGTGCGTTCTCGGTCCTGCGCTACGTGACCAACGAGCTGGTCCACAACCCGGAGGGCAAGGAGGAGGGCTACCTCTTCTGGCTCGCCTGGTTCGCCCACAACGTCAACTCCATGACCTCCACCCAGGACGCCAACGGCGGCGGCTGGCGCGGCCAGCTCGTCTTCAGCTGCTCCAACGTCCAGGTCGGCCAGCTGCTCCTGCCCCTCCTCGCCCCCGCCGCCCAGGCCGGGATCTGCCCCAAGTAGCCATGCCGAAGACCGGGTTCACCGTCGGGCGCGTCCTCACCATGGTGGGCTTCGCGCTGTCCTGCTTCGGGCTGCTGCTCTTCCTGTGGCTGAGCTTCGGCGGCGCCTCGCCGCTCAAGCCCAAGGGCTACCGGGTCGACGTCCTGCTCGACGAGGCCACGCAGCTCTCCGAGCAGGCCGACGTGCGCATCAGCGGCGTCCCCGTCGGCAAGGTCGTCAAGCACCGCCGCGACGGCGACCGCACGCGGGCGACGCTCGAGCTCCAGCGCACCGTCGCGCCCCTGCCGTCCGACACGCGCGTCGTCGCGCGCCAGAAGACGCTGCTCGGCGAGACGTACATCGAGCTCACCCCGGGCCACAAGTCGGCCAGGCCGCTGCCCGAGGGCGGCACGCTCGCCCGCGGCCAGGTGCAGCCGACCGTCGAGCTCGACGAGGTCCTCCAGGCCCTCGACGCGCCGTCACGGCGCAACCTCCAGGGCTGGCTGCAGAGCTGGGAGAAGGCCTTCGACGGCCGGGGCCAGGACCTCAACGACGCCGTCGGCCACCTGCCGGGCCTCGCCCAGGACGGCGGCGACCTCCTCGCGACCATGGACGCCCAGGGCCGCGCGGTGCGCCAGCTCGTGCGCGACGCGGGCACCGTCCTCGGGACGGTCGGCGAGCGCGACGAGGCCACGCAGGAGCTCGTCCAGGCCGGCGACGAGGTGCTGCGCACCACCGCCGCGCAGACCGACGACCTCCGGGCGACGGTCCGGGTGCTGCCGTCGTTCATGTCGGCGCTGCGCGCCTCGTCGGCCAGCGCCCAGACCCTCTCCAAGGACATCGTCGGCCCGCTCGAGGACCTGCGGCCGGTCGGCCGGATGCTGCGCTCCACGCTCGAGCGCAGCGCCGTGCTGGGCGACGACCTGCGCGCGGTCTCGCGCGACATCCGCCCGGCGATCCGCGCCGCGAAGGAGGGCGTGCCCGCGGCGACGTCGATCGTGCGCGCCGCCGGCCCGCTGATGGACCGCCTCGACCCGCTGTCGCGCCACGTGCGCCCGGTCGCGTCGTTCCTCGACGACTACCGCCGCCAGTTCACCGCCTCGTGGCCGTCGGTGGCCGCGGCGACCGAGCCGATCGCCCCCACCGCCTCGGGCCGTGAGGCGCACTACCTGCGCCTCACGACGCCGCTGTGGAACGAGGCGACGGCGCTCTTCCCCGAGCGCCTGGCGACGAACCGCGCCAACCCGTACCCCTCACCGGGCAACGAGGCGCGCGAGAAGGACCGCGGCGTGCGCGAGGCCTTCGACTGCAGCCACACGTCCAACGCGCTGAACCTGCCGGCCCTCGGCCCGGGCGCGCCGCCGTGCCTGCAGCAGGAGCCCTACACCGCCGGTGGCGACACCGGCCGCTTCCCGAAGCTCAAGCCCGCGGCGCCCTAGTCGAGCGGCCGGGAGCGCTCGGCGACGTCGACGAGCGTCGCGACGAGCTGGGGCGTCGCCGGCGTGCGGCCCTCGGGCAGGGTGTGGGCGCTGACGACGTAGCCCGCGCCATCGACGTTGTGCACCAGCAGGACATGGCCGCCGTGCATCCCACCGGCCGGGTACGGCGCCGCGCGCACGAGCAGCGCCGGCCGGCCCAGGACGCGCGGGCGACCGAGGACGGTGAGCGGCACCTGCTGGCCTCCGCCCCCGCCTGGGCGTTGCGGCGCGCGGCCGACGACGCGCAGGTCGTCGCGGACGGACGCGACCGGCCAGCGGCCGTGGCGCGTGCGCAGGTCGAACGGCCGGCAGCGGCCGCCGAGCAGGACGTGGAACGGGGCGTTGCGGGCCCGCACGCCGCGGGCCTCGAGGTCGAGCAGGTACGTGCAGCCGTCGAGGTCGAACATCCGCGGCCGCCGGTAGCCCGCGCCGGTGGCCGGCACCACGAGCGGGCACCGCACGGGCTCGCGGACCGTCGCGGCGCCCTCGCGACAGGCGGCCCGCAGCGCCGGGGTCGCCGGCGCGGTCGCGGGCGCGACCTCCGGCGCGGACGGCGCGACGGTGGCCGGCGGCGCGTCCTCCCCGCAGGCGGCGAGGGCGGTCGCCGCGACCAGCGCGCCGGCTAGCGCGCGCAGCACCAGCCCTCCACCCGCGGGAAGGGGCCGGCCGAGGTGCCCGGGAGCGCGGGGTCCTCGAGCGCCATCCGCCCGCCGCCGTAGCGGTCGGCGGCGCCGTCGAGCGACCGGGCGGCGGCCAGGCCCTCCGGGCCCGGACGGAGGAAGAGCAGCGCGTCGGCGCGCACGCTGCCGACCGCGAGCCAGCGGCCGTCGGGCGACCACGCCAGCCCGCGCACGGGACCGGGGACGGCGACGAGCAGGCGCGAGCGTCCGCGGCGGTCCACCCGGACGACCCGCCGCTCCGCCGTGCCGGCCACGCGGCGGACGACCGCCCACCCACCGCCCGGCCGGGCGGCAAGGCCCTCCTCGCGCGTCCGGCGCGCGAACGGCCCGAGGTGGCCGTGCAGCCCCCCGCTGCGGGCGTCGACGAGCGTCGTGCCCACCGACGTCTGGGCGGCGAGCAGCCGCCCGTCGGCCGAGGGGACGATCCGCAACGGCCGGCCGACCGGCACCGGCCGGCTGCGCCACACCGGGACCATCGTGTCGGCGTCGCGCAGCACGACGCGGCGCCGGTCGTCGGCGTAGGCGACCAGGTGGCGGCCCGACGCGCGCGGGTCGACGACCCATGCGGGCCGGGCGACGCCCGCCGCCGCCACCGCGTGGTCGCCGGTCCCGTCGCCCGCCACGACGCGCAGCACCATCCGGCCGCGCTTCGTCGACGGCGCGAGGTAGGCGATGCGGTAGCCGCTGGGCGACCACACCGGGGCCCGCAGGCGCCGGCGCCCCACCCGTGGCGCCACGACCGTCCACCGCGCGTCGGGCCGCGCGCGCGGCGCGTAGGCCGTGAGCGCGGCGCCGCGCACGACGACGACGAAGCGCCCGCGCGGCGACCAGGCCGCCGCGTCGACCGGCCCGATGGCACCCCCCTCCAGGCCCTCGCGCCCGAGCACGCCGAAGCCGCGCCACGAGGCGGTGAGCAGCCGGCCCGTCCCCGGCACGCCGGCCGCCGGGGTCGGCCGCGGCGTCGTCCTCTCGGTCCCGACGACCTCGCGCACGCGCTGGCGCAGCCAGTCGGCGACCGCGTCGCCCGGCGCCGTGAGCACCAGGCCGAGGACGAGGAGCGTCGCGAGGGCGGGGGCCAGGACGCGGGCGACGCCGACGCGCCGCGGCGGCGCCGGCCGTCCGCGGTGGGCGGCGCGGAGGACCTCGCGGGTGCGCCCGCGCGCCTCGCCCTCGCCCGGCGCCGGCGCCTCGCGCAACCGGTCGAGGTCCGGGCCGGTCATCGCGCGAGCTCCTGGGCGAGCGCGTCGAGCGCGCGGCGCAGCCGCGAGTTCACCGTGCCGCGCGGCACGCCGAGCAGCTCGCCGATCTCGGTCGGGGTCAGCTCGAGCAGGTGGCGCAGCGCGACGACCGTGCGCTGGTCGTCGGGCAGGGCGGCGACGGCGGCGAGCAGCGCGTCGTCGGGCGGTCCGTCCTCGGGCGCTGGCAGCGCCTCGAGTGGGGCGTCGCCGACCTCGCGGCGCAGGGCGCGCGAGCGCTGGGCGTCGATCGCCCGCCGCGCCACGATCGTGCGCAGCCACGGCCCGAAGGGCCTCCGGCGGTCGAAGCGCTCGAGCGCGCGGACCGCCGCGACGAACGCCTCCTGCGCGATGTCCTCCGCGGCGTGGGGATCGCGGACGACGAGCCAGGCCGCGCGGTAGGCGGCGGGCCAGTGCGCGCGGAACAGGACGTCGAGCGCCGCCTCGTCGCCGCGCAGCGCCCGGCGGACGGCCGCCCGTTCGGCGCGCGGGCTCAGCCGCGCCGCGGCCGCGGTGCGCGCGAGGCGCGGTCCGGCGGCGGCGACGGCGGTCGGCGGCACACCCCCACTACGAGGGCGGGCCCTCGAGCGGTCCCGGCCACTCCTCGGCGGTCATGGCGAAGATGTCGTGGTCCTCCCACGCGCCGGCGATCTCGAGGTAGCGCAGCGCGCGGCCCTCGCGCCGGAAGCCCGCCTTCTCGGCCACCCGGATCGACCGCGCGTTGCGGGGGATGACGGCGGGCTGAACGCGGTGCAGGCCGGCGACCTCGAAGGCGAAGCGCAGGACGAGCCGCGCCGCGCTCGTGGCGTGGCCCTTGCCCGTCGCGTCGACCGACGTCCACCACCCGAGCGTCGCGTTGCGCCACGGCCCGCGCACGACGTTGGCCAGCGCCTGGCGGCCGACGATGCGGTCGCCCTCCTCGCGGTCGAGGACCGCGAAGGCGAAGCCCACGCCCGCGTCCCACGCCGCGACGTCGCGGCGCAGCTGGTCGGCCTGGCCCTCGCGTGTCCACCACCGCTCGGGGCGGATCGGGTCCCACGGGGCGAGGTGCTCGCGGTTGCGGGCGACCAGCGCGGTCATCTCGTCGAGGTCCGAGAGCGCCAAGGGGCGGATCGCCGTCGCCCCGCCGTCGAGCCTGACCCGCCGCACCATCGCCGCGGCAACCCTGTCAGGAGAACCGGCGGAGTGCCACCCGGGCCAGCACCCCGTGACCCGCCACGAGCGCCGCCAGGTGGGCCAGCGGCCCCGGCACGCCGGGGTCGGCGCCGGTGAGCGCGGCGTTGGCGGCGTCGAGCGCGGGGTCGAACGGGAAGAGCGCGTTGACCACCGAGACGACGTCGAAGAGCGAGGCCGACACCGCGCCGGACGGGATGAGCGCGAGGAACGCGATCGGCAGCGCGAGCAGGAACGCCAGCAGCGACGCCGCCCGCACGTCACGGGCCAGGGCGCCGATGGCGACCCCGAGGGTCCCGAAGGCCAGGCCGCCGGCGGCGATGACCGCGACCCACAGCGGCGCCCGTCCCCAGTCCAGGTCGTAGACCGCCGCGACGACGACGGTGAGCAGCAGCGTCGCCAGGCCCGAGCACAGCGCGGCCAGGACGACCTTCTCCGCGAGGAGCGTCGTCCGGGTCGTCAGCCCCCGCACGAGCCGCGCGAAGGCGTGCTCCTCGCGCTCGAGGGCGAGCATGCCCGCGCCGAGCAGCACCGCCACGAACATGAGCGAGACGGTGATCGCGATCGCCACGAAGAAGTCCTCGAGCGGCGTGTCGGCGCCCTCGACGATGGTCTGCTTCACCGCCAGCGGCGAGCCGACGGTCTGCAGCACCGGGCCCGCGACGTCGAGGTTCTGCACGGCGAGGCGCGCGAACGTCGCGACCCGGTCGAGCGCCGCCTGGCGGCGGTCGCCCGCGGGCAGCTGGGACGAGACGGCACGCAGGATGCGCTCGGTGTTCTGCAGGCCGAGGACCTGGAAGCTGCGGCCCAGCAGCCGGAAGTCGCCGCCGCGCAGGAGGATGTCGAGGTAGCGCCCGGCGAGCTTGGCCAGCTGGTCGGCGATCGCCTTGTTGGCCTGCGCGAGCTGGGACTCGATGCGCGACTGGACCTCCTGCGTCTTCAGCGGGTCCTCGGCGTTGTAGAGGACCTCGAGCGTCGGCCGCTGGCCCGCGCCCGCGAGGTTCACGGTCGCCTGCAGGCGGTCGACGACGTCCTCGGGGACGATGAGCGCGCCGAGCACCTCGCCGTCGCGGACCATCCGCAGCGCCTCCTCGCGCGTCGTCACGCGCACCGGCTCGACCGCCGTGAAGAGCCGGCCGGCGTAGGAGGTGGCGTCGAAGGTCTGCCCGCCCACCGAGAACTCCCCCTCGCCCTCGGGGACCTCGTTGACGAACGCCACGCGCGGCTTGTCGGGCGTGTCCTTCAGCGCCACGGCGACCGCGAGGCCGACGCCCACGGCGTAGACCACGAGCAGGCCGACGAGCAGGGGCGAGCGCCGCAGGATCCGCAGGTCCTTGAGCAGGAGCCAGCGCACTAGTGCCCGCGCTCCCGCAGGAAGCGCACGAACGCGGCCTCGAAGCCCTTCGCCTCATCGCCGACGGCGCCGTGCAGCTCGGCGGGCGATCCGGTGAAGACCAGCTCGCCGTCGGCCAGGACGAGGACGCGGTCGGCGTGGCGCTCGGCCTCGGCGACGTCGTGGGTCGTGAAGAGGATCGTCGTGTCCATCGCGCCGAGGAACTCCCACAGGCGCTCGCGCTGGAGGGGGTCCAGCGAGGAGCTGGGCTCGTCGAGCAGCAGGACGTCGGGGTCCGCGAGCAGGCCGACGGCGATGTTCACCCGCTGCTGGCCGCCGCCCGACAGCCGGCCGAGCTCGTCGCCCGCGCGGTCGGCCAGCCCGGTCTGCCCGAGCATGCGCTCGACCGCCGCGCGCGGGTCGCCGACGCCCTCGAGGTGCGCGAACAGCTCGAGGTTCTCGCGCACGCTGAGCTTGGAGTAGACCGCCGGCTGCTGCGGGACCCACCCGATGCTCGCCGGCCGCGGCTGGACCGCACCGTCGCTGGGCTGCAGCGTCCCGCCGAGCAGCCCGAGGAGGGTCGTCTTGCCCGCGCCGTTGGGGCCGATGACCGCGACGACCTCGCCCGCCTGCACGCCGAAGGACACGTCGCGCAGGGCCACCCGGTCGCCGAAGCGCTTCGTCAGCGACGCGGCGCCGATCACCCCCGCGACTCTAGTCGGCCCCCGCCGCGTCAGACTCCACCCCATGGCGGGGCACGAGGCCACGATCCTGTTCGTCGGCGACGTCGTCGGCAGCGTGGGCCGGCGCACGCTGCTCGGCCTCCTGCCGCAGCTGCGCGAGCGCCACGCGCCGGACTTCGTCGTCGTCAACGGCGAGAACATCGCCGGCGGGCTGGGGATCACGCCCAAGCTCGCCGACGACCTCCTGGCCAACGGCGTCGACGTCATCACGCTGGGCAACCACACCTACCAGCGCAAGGAGATCGGGCCCTACCTCGACTCCGACAAGCCCATCGTCCGCCCGGCGAACTTCCTCGCCGCGCAGCCGGGCCGCGGCAGCGTGGTGGTGGAGCGCAACGGCGTCAGGCTGGGCGTCCTCAACCTCCAGGGCAACGTCTTCCTGCAGTCGGGCCGTCACATGTTCAGCGAGGCCGACACCTCCGTGGCCAAGCTCGAGCGCGAGGCCGACCACGTCCTCGTCGACGTCCACGCCGAGGCCACCAGCGAGAAGGTCGCGCTGGGCTGGCACCTCGACGGCCGTGTCACCGCGGTCGTCGGGACGCACACCCACGTGCCCACGGCGGACGCGCGCGTCCTGCCCGGCGGCACCGCCTACTGCACCGACGTGGGGATGACCGGCCCGCGCGGCGGCGTCATCGGCGTCAAGAAGGAGCAGGCGATCGCCTCGATGCGCACGCACATGAAGGTGCGCTTCGAGACCTCCGAGGACGACCCGTGGCTGATGGGCGTGGTCATCCGGGCGGCCGCCGAGCCGCGGCGCGCGACGGCGATCGAGCAAGTGCTCGAGCCGTGGCGGCCAGGGCCCCGAGCAGCAGCAGGTTCCTGACGGCGACGAGCTCGGCCACCGCGCCGCGCTCGAAGACCAGGTCGAAGTAGCGGCCCGGGAACCACAGCCGGGTGAGCACCGCCGCGCCGGCGACCAGCGCCGCCGGGACGACGTGGCCCCGGGCCGCGACGAGCGCCGCCAGCGGCAGCAGCCAGAGCAGGTACTGCGGCGACAGCACCGCCCCGAGGCCGACGAAGGCCAGGACGGCGCCGAGGGCGCCGAGCAGCAGCGCGTCGCCGTCGCGCCGGCGCGCGACGAGCGCCGCGATCCCGGCCAGCGCCAGCACCTCCAGCACCACGAACGCCGTCCGGACCGCGCCGGCGGGACCGCCGTCGAGGCCGTTGGACTTGAAGGGGTCGGGCCGCACCGGGGCGCCCGTGACGTACGAGTCGCCCAGCGCGAAGAGGACGCTCGCGGGCGAGGACTCGAGCTGCACCGGGCGGTCGAGGTGGAAGTGCAGCAGCGCGCCGGGGAAGCCGCCGAGCACGAGGAACGGCAGGCAGCCGGCGAGGACCGTCGCGGCGGCTGCGCCCGCGTGCACGAGCGCGCGCCGGTCGCGCAGCCAGACGACCGCCACGCCGACGAGCAGCGCCGGCCAGAGCTTCACCAGCGTGCCGAGCCCCAGGACGGCGCCCGCCCACGCCGGCCGCGCGCGCAGCAGCAGCGTCAGCCCGCCCACCGCGAAGGCCGCCGGCACGAGGTCGAACTTCGTGCGCACGAGCGCGCCCGCCAGCAGCGGGACGAGGACGAGCAGCCACGCCGCCCGCCGCGACGGCGCCGCGAGCTGCATCGCCGCGAGCGCGACCGCGGCGATGGCGGTCCACGCCGCCTCGCTGCCGCCACCGAGCAGCAGCGGCCCGAGCGCGAGCGGCGGGTACTCGAAGTCGAAGTCCCGGTACGGGACCGCCCCGCCGCTGACCAGCCCGTCGACGACGGAGTAGACGTAGAGGTCGCTGATCCGGTCGTCGGCCGCGAGGGTGGCGAGCGTCGCCGCCAGCCCCGCGACTAGCGGGCCGGCGCGGCGAAGCGCCCGAAGAGGGCCAGCCAGACGAGTGGGGCGAACCACACGAGGTAGAGGTAGAACCAGTACGTCGCGCCGAGCTGGAAGGCGATGAGGACCGCCGCCGCCAGCGCCGCGAGGCCGACGAGGTCCCGCCGCCGCGGCACCACCGCGAGCAGCAGCGCGAGGCCGATGGCGATCCCCTGCCAGACCTTCTGGAGGCCGTCGAGGTCGTAGAGCCCCCAGATCGAGAACGGCGCGTCACGCCCGGCCTGGAACCCGATCGTGCGGTCGTAGACCTCGTGCAGCGACGGGCCCTCGAGCCACACGGGGAGCAGCGCGACGGCCGCGGCCACCAGGAAGCCGGCGGCGAACCGCAGGACGTCGCGCACCCCACCGGCCCGGTGGGTGGCGAACACCGGTGCCACCGCGAGCGTCGCCATCTTCGACAGCCCGCCGATCGCGGTCGCCGCCCCGCGGCGGACCGGCCGCTCCGCGAGCAGCAGCCCGACGAGCAGCAGCGCCGGCACGAGCGCGTCGTTGGAGTTCGTGTTCGAGGCGTAGATCGTGAACGGGTAGGCCGCCCAGGCGTAGGCCAGGACGATCCCCAGCCCGGGCCCGCGGATCCGCCGCCCCACGAGGAACAGCAGCAGCAGGCACGCGAGGTCGAAGGCGATCGCGGCGGCGTGCGCCGCGGGCAGGTCGTCCCAGCGCCCGCTCCACGGGAAGACGAGCTCGAACGGGACGTAGGCCGCGTAGCCGACCGGCCCGTAGGTGTCGCCGTGCTCGATGTCCTTCGGGAACGCGCCGTAGAGCCGCTCCCCGTGGGCGAGGCGGTCGGCCCCCACCACGCCCGCGTAGCCGACGTCGATGACGTTCGAGCTCGTGAGGTTCAGCCCCACGCGGAAGCCGACGAGGAAGACCGTCGCCACGACCAGCCACGCCGTCGGCACGAGCAGCGGCAGCGGCCGGCGCTCGGCCTCGGGGTCGGGCCGGCGCAGCCCCACCCAGAGCATGCGCAGCAGGAGGTAGGCCAGCAGCGGCGCGATGATCGGCACCGACGTGTCGATGTCGGCGTCGTTGAACGCCATGAGCGACAGGCCGAAGCCCGCCATGACGAGCAGGTCGAGGTGCAGGAGCCGGAACGGCCGCGACCAGGTCACGAACGGCGCGACGAAGAGGATGGTCAGCGGGATCCACACCCACGGCGAGTTGACCTTGCGCCCGAAGGCGCCGTCGTAGCCGCGGGCCATCGTCCACGCGACCTTGTAGCCCGTGTAGGCCTCGGTCACCACGCCCGTCGCGTCGTCGACGAGCACCTGCGCGATCTCGACCGCCGGCTTGTCGCGCGAGTAGAAGGAGACCTGCCAGCGGGTCTTGCCCTTGAGGAAGACGTTGGGGTACGAGCCCCGCGTCCTCCGGCGCTCGGCGATGACCTGCGGCAGCTGCTCGGCCACCTGGAGGACCTGGGCCCCCGTGCGCTGGTGGCCCGCCGGCTTGCGGGTCAGGTCGTCGACGCGCTCGACGGCGTTGCCGTCCGCCGGCCCGGCGACGACCTGCGTCGGCAGCCGCGCCGTCTGCGCCCCGGCCGGGGCGACCGGCGCGAGGGCGAGGACGGCGAGGAGCGCCGCTAGCGCGCGAAGGACCAGAGCTTGTTGCCCAGGAAGTTGCACGGGGTGGCGACGACGATGGCGATCGCCTGCGCCGGCACCTCGGCCATGTCGAAGCCCGCGACGAGCAGCTCGAGGACGGCGAGGTTCACGACGAACGCCGCGACGCTCACGGCGAGGAACCGCGCGGCCTGGAACCCCGCGTGGCCGTCGTGGGCCCGGAAGGTCCAGCGGCGGTTCCAGAAGAAGTTGTTGGCCACCGCCACCAGCCAGGCGGTCACCGCGGCGACGCGGTAGTCCGCGCCGGCGCTGTGGACCATGAGCGCGAACACCGCGAGGTTCACGGCGTAGCCGCTCGCGCCCACGACGCCGAAGCGCACGAGCTCGAGCCAGTTCGCGGGCTTGCGCAGCCCGAGCCGGACACGGTGGTGCAGACGCACGTCGACGGCGGCGCTCTCGTCCGTCATCCGGCCCCAGGGTACGGCGTCACGCCGAAGTGGGCGCGGACCATGGGCGCCACGTCGGTGATCGACCAGGCACCCGTGTGGCCCGGCGGTGGCTCGACGCCGCAGAACGCGAGCGCCCCGAGCGAGTCGGAGTGGTGCAGGGAGCCGTGGCTGCCGCCGCCCACGTGGTGCGCGCCGCCCCAGTCCAGGAACTCCCAGGTCGGCGCGGCGCTGAGCAGCACGTCGCCCGAGGTCGGGCAGTGCAGCGCGGCCTCGAGGCGCCGCAGCGCCTGCGGGTAGGTCGGGCCGTCGACGACGTCGCCGTCGCGGTGCAGGGCCAGCGCGTCGAGGTCGCCCTCGAGCTCCCAGCGCGTCCCGCGCGCGTCGCGCACCCCGCCCTCGCCGGTCGCCCGACGGAAGCGCACCGGCTCTCCGCCGCGGCCGCTCGCCGCGGCGCACCAGCCGTCCTCGTCGCGCCAGGCCACCACGTCGACGCCGTCCGCCGCGCGCGCCGCCTCGACGAGCCGCGGCACGAGCCGCCCGCGTCCGGCTTCGACCAGCCCGTAGACCATCGCGCTGCGCTGCGCCGGGCAGAGCGCGACCTCGGCGTCCTCCATGCGCCGGCCGCGGGCGCCCGCCACGGCGAAGTCGGCGAAGACGTCGGGCAGCGCGACCGTGCGCTCGACGTCGGCGTGGGAGTGGTCGGCGGCGACGACGACCGCGTGGCCGTCGAGGAAGCGCTCGAGCCCGCCGGAGGCGTCGGCGACGCGCGCGAGCTCGCGGTCGGCCCAGGCGATCGACTCGGCCTGGGCGTCGGAGCCGTGCTTGTGCGAGTGCGTGTCGTTGTCAGGCAGCGACAGCAGCAGGAAGTCGAAGAGGTCGCGCGCGGCGAGCCAGGCGCTCACGCAGCCCGAGTGGCGGTCGCGCACGCCCGGCTTGCCCAGCTGGGAGCGACAGCCCGTCTCGCGGCTGGCGAAGACGTCGGCGTAGAAGAGCTCCTTCGGGCCCTGCACCGGGCGCTTGAACGCGAGGCCGGCGACCCGGGCGAACGGCGTGTCGCGCGCGACCTCGTGCTGGTGGCGGCCGCGGTAGACGAGGTAGGTCGTGCCCGCGGTGCGCACGCCGGCGTCGTCGAGGCTCTCGAAGACCGTCTCGCAGTCCTCGGCGAGGTGCTTGCCGTTGAGGTTGTAGACGGTGTCGGTGAGCTGCTGGGCGACGCCGAGGCGCATCGCGGCGCGCAGCGACGAGCCGTACTCCACGTAGCGGCGCTCGCCGCGGTGGAACCAGTTCATCGACGGGATGCGATGGTGGTCCTGCAGCGTCCCGGTGGCGATCGACGTCGCGCAGACCGGGGTGACCGACGGGAACGCGGCGCACGACTCGCGCACGACCGTCCCGCGCTCGATGACCGCGGCGATGGTCGGAGCGGTGCCCGCGGCCACCGCGCGGTCGAGCTCGGAGGGCTTGCAGCCGTCGATGACGGCGAGGACGAGCTTAGGCGGGTGCGGCGAGCTCACCGCAGGATCCGCAGCCCCGCGTACTTCTGGCCCTCGCGGCCGCGCTGGCGGGCGCCGAGCACCGCCAGGAAGCCGACCAGCAGCAGCGAGACGGGCGGCAGCAGGACCGACAGCGCGGCGCCGACCAGGCCGGTGCCCTCGGCGTAGACCGGCAGCGCGGCCGCGGCGGACTGGTCCCCGGCCCGCGAGAAGCGCTCGCGCACCCGCTCGAAGAGCGAGCGCGCCACGACGTAGGAGCCGGCGGCGACGAGCGCCCCGAGGACCAGGCCGTAGAACCACGTGTCCTGGCTGTCGTCGAGCGTCGCCCCGAACAGCAGCGCGCCGACGGTGATGCCGAAGACGCCGACCTGCGCGGCGAGCGCGGGGCGCTGCACGCGCACCACGACCCCGGCGACGAAGAGGACCGCCATCAGGGCGAGGAACCAGGGCTCCTCGAGGAACGACAGCGCGGTGCCGTCGAAGTCCACGCCGACGTCGCCGGCGGCCAGGCCGCCCGCGACGAGCGCCGGGAGGAAGGGGCTGAGGCCGCAGCACGCTGCGAGGCCGAGGCCGGTGAGCAGGTCGAGGATGAGGTTCATCTTGTGGGTCGGGCGAGGGGGGTCCGCTACCGTGGACGGGCCATGATGACGGACGACCTCTCCGGCGGTCCGCGTCCGAAGGGGCGTTCTGCCCGCGACCTCGAGCGGTATGCGGGCCTCTTCGCCTCGCGGACGCGGGTCATGAAGTCCTCGGCGATGCGCGACCTGATGGCCCTGACCGAGCGGCCCGAGGTCATCTCGCTCGCCGGCGGCCTGCCCGACACCTCGACGTTCCCGGCCGAGGACTTCGCGGCGATCATGGCCAAGGTCGCCGTCGACTCCAGCGCGGCGGCGCTCCAGTACGGCCCGACCGAGGGCCTGGGCCGCGTCAAGGACGTCATCGCCCACGTCATGGCCGCGGAGGGCACGAAGGTCGACACGGGCGACGTGCTCGTCACGACCGGCGGCCAGCAGGTCATCGACCTCGTCTGCAAGACGCTGCTGGACCCGGGCGACGTGGTGGTCGCCGAGGCCCCGACCTACCCGGGCGCCATCCCGTCGTTCTGCGCCTACCAGGCCGACGTCGTGCAGGTGGAGATGGACGACGACGGCATGCGCATCGACGTGCTCGAGGAGACCCTCGAGCGCCTCGACCGCGAGGGCCGCACGCCGAAGTTCATCTACACGATCCCGAGCTTCCAGAACCCGGCCGGCGTGACGATGTCGCTCGAGCGCCGCAAGCGCCTCGTCGAGATCGCCCACGCGCGCGAGCTGCTGGTCCTCGAGGACAACCCGTACGGCCTGCTGCGCTACGAGGGCGAGCCGCTGCCGACGCTGCGCACGCTCGACGGCGGCGAGTTCGTCATCTACCTCGGGACGTTCTCCAAGATCCTCAGCGCGGGCCTGCGCCTGGGCTGGGCGGTGGCGCCCGGGCCGGTGCTGCAGAAGATGAACCTCGGCAAGCAGGGCGCCGACCTCTGCTCGTCCTCGCTGACGCAGTACTTCGTGGCCCAGTACTTCGCCGAGGGTCGCTGGGAGCCGTACCTCGCCCAGCTCAAGCAGCTCTACCGCCGCCGGCGCGACGTGATGCTCGACGCGCTGGCCGAGCACTTCCCCGCCGAGGCGACGTGGACGCGGCCGCAGGGCGGCCTGTTCGTGTGGGCGACGCTGCCCGACGCGATCGACACCACCGACCTCCTGGTGCGCGCGCTCACGCGCAACGTCGCGTTCGTCCCCGGGCGGGGGGCGTTCATGGACGGCCGCGGCGGCGCGTCGATGCGCATCAACTTCTCCGGGGTGCCCGACGACGACATCCGCGAGGGCGTGCGCCGCATCGGCGAGGTCGTCGCGGAGCAGCTCGAGCTCTTCGGCTCGATCTCCGGGACGCGTCCGGCGGGCGGCGGGAAGCGCCCGCAGGCCGAGCAGCGGCGCGACGAGGCCGGGATGGCCGACGTGCTGCGCCTGCCGCGCCGCCGCGCGAACGGATGACGAAGGTCTGCGTCCTCAAGGGCGGTCGCTCGCTCGAGCGCCAGGTCTCCCTGCGGTCGGGCGCCCGCGTCGAGGACGCGCTGGAGCGCCTGGGCCACCACGTGTGCGGCATCGACGTCGGGCCGGGGCTCGTGCGCGAGCTGCGCGAGCTCGCGCCCGACGTCTGCTTCGTCGCGCTGCACGGCCGCGACGGCGAGGACGGGACGGTGCAGGAGCTGCTCGAGGTCCTCGGGCTCCCCTACACCGGCTCGGGCGTCTCGGGCTGCATCCGCAGCGCCGACAAGGTCCTGGCCAAGCACGAGATGCTCGACGCGGGGCTGCCGACGCCCGACTTCGTCTCGTTCACCGAGACGGCGTTCAAGGAGCTCGGGGCCTCCGAGGCGCTCGCCGCGATCGAGGAGCGCCTGGCGTTCCCGCTGGTCGTCAAGCCCGCCGACCAGGGCAGCGCGTTCGGCATCCGCTACGCCGAGGACGCCGCCGCCGTCCCCGGGGCGCTCGTGGCGGCGTTCTCGTACTCGCGCAAGGTCCTGCTCGAGCGCCACGTCGAGGGGCGCGACCTCGCGGTCTCCATCCTCGGCGACGAGGCGCTGCCGATCGTCGAGGCCGTGCCGATCGACTCGCGCTACGACTTCGAGGCGCGCTACGAGATCGGGCGCACCGAGTTCGTCTGCCCCGCCGACCTCGGCGGCGACGTCACGGCGCGCGCGCAGGAGCTCGCGCTGGCGGTGCACCGGCGCCTGGGCTGCCGGGACGTCTCACGCGTGGACCTCCTGCTCGAGGAGGCCACCGGCGAGCTGACGGTCCTCGAGGCCAACGTCGTGCCCGGCATGACCGCCACGAGCCTGCTGCCCCAGGCCGCGGACGCCGCGGGCCTGGGCTTCGACGAGATGGTCGGGCGGCTCGTCGAGCTCGCGCTCGGCCGCCACGCTGCCGCGTAGGCCGGCGCGCGCCTAGGAGTCGCCGGCGAAGTCCTCGGGGGTCACCTGGTCGAGGAACTCCTTGAACTTGTCCACGACCTCCTCCGTGTCCTCGACCTCGTGCTCGAACTCGATCGCGGACTCGGCGATGACCTCCTCGGCGGCGAAGATCGGCGCGCCGGCGCGCACGGCGAGCGCGAGCGCGTCGCTGGGCCGGGAGTCGATCTCCACCTCGCGCCCGCCGACGGTGAGGGTGATGGACGCGAAGAACGTGTTGTCGCGCAGCTCGGTCACCGCGACCTGGGTGCAGCGCGCGTCGAGCTCGCCCAGCATGTCGCACAGGAGGTCGTGCGTCATCGGGCGCGGCGTCGTGGCCCCCTGGAGCTTCATCAGGATCGCGGCAGCCTCCGGGTGGCCGATCCAGATCGGCAGGAACTTGTTGCTGTCAACGGTCTTGAGCAGCACGATCGGCTGCTTGCCGACCATGTCGAAGCTCACGCCGTAGATGACCATCTCCTGCACCGGGAAGGGGCTCCTCTCAGGGGGTCCGGCCACTATAGCCCTGGACCTGCTCCGTTCCCGCTCGGCGGAGGGCCGTCGTGCTTGCGCACGGACGGCGTCGTCGTAGGCTCGACGGCATGGGTCGCACGTACGAGGAGCTCGACGCCACCTGGCAGCGCTGGATCGCGAAGCAGCCCGTGTTCTTCGTGGGCACGGCGCCCCTGGCGGGCGACGGCCACGTCAACGTGTCGCCGAAGGGCCCCATCGGCTCCTTCGCCGTGCGCGGTCCGCGCGAGGTCGCCTACCTCGACGTCCGCGGCAGCGGGGCGGAGACCGCCGCGCACCTGCGCGAGAACGGGCGCATCGTGATCATGTTCTGCGCCTTCCAGGGCCCGCCCCGGATCCTGCGCCTCCACGGCCGCGGCGAGGTCGTGGACTGGGAGGACCCCCGCTTCGAGGAGCTCGCCGCCGGGCTCGAGGCGCCTGGGGTCCCGGAGTCCCGTCGCTCCGTCGTGCGCGTCGACGTGACGCGGATCGCCGACTCCTGCGGCTACACCCTGCCGCTGCTCGAGCACGCGGGCGACCGCGAGCACTACGACAAGCACGCGCGCAAGCGCCTGGCGACGCTGGGCGCTGACGGGATGGCGGCGCGGACGCGCAAGCAGAACGCGGTGAGCTTGGACGGGCTGCCGGCGTTCGGCTAGCGAGGGCGTATGTCGCGCTAGGTCACGTACAACCTAACAGCTACGACCCGCCCTCCACGAAAGCGCACTTCAAGCACCTCCGCGTCCAGTGCGAGACTGCCACGCTCAGGACCTACCGTGTAGGTCCATCGCTCGGACGTTGAGCCGTAGTCAGGACGCCCCAAGACCTGCCTGACCCAGCCTGCTGGACGGCCCTTCAACCGACCGCAATGGAGCAGACCATCCACGTATCGGCGGCGAAACGGCAGGTCGCTGGCCCTCCCAACGTCACTGCTGAGCCACTCGTGCGCTCTTGGAGGCGCGATGCATGTGGAGGGCGCCACCTTTCTTGAACTCCCAGAGTCGCTGGTGCCACAGCCGGCAAATACCACAGCGACCACACAGATCGATGCCTTCCAATTTTCACACACCTTCACAGGAAAGCCCTGTGTACTCAGGCGAAATCCCATCCGAAGTGCGTTCCCGACGAAACAGAACGTGCCCCAAACCGTTTCTGTACGCCTCGTACGGGTCGGCGTTCCAAGGGATCTTCTCGCCTTGATACCAAGCATCTTCGAACAGGATGTGGCAGAGATGACGCTTCGAATGGCTTTGGTCTTCACGAAGCTCGGTTTCTGCGACATTCCGACCGATCTGGTTGTTCACCATGTCCATCCGCGAATTCCACCGGATGATGTCAGTCGAGGAGTCGTAGGCATAGGCCTCATGCGCCGTAGCCATTGCACGGGCGCCCTTCATCGCATTTGCCTTTAGGCCTGTCCGTTTGATCATGAGCGCGTTCCAGAAGGCATGCTGGAAGGCATTGGTGCGCGTCCCGTCGGACTTCCGCGTCTTACCAGTGAACAGGCGCTCAGCCATTGCCACCGCGTCTCGTGAGTCGATGTACCAGCCGGGGCAGTACCAGGCATATGCGCGACAGACTCGCTTCTCGTAGCTGTTGAGTGCATACGCCGCGGTAGCGCCATCCTCGCCTTCCTCGTCGTGGTGACAGATCTGTGCAGCGCCGTCCGCATCCCCGGCAAACACCTCGGTACAGATGGCCGTTGAATCCCGCCGCCCTGCTCGGTCGATCGGGGTCAGGCCCGCCATGAGCTCGTCGAACCCTTCCTCTGACGCGTCGATCATCACGGCGCCGAGCGCGTCATGTTCCTCCTGTGTGTTGATCGTACGGTCGGACCCGCCGTAGCGCCACGATGTCTCATAAAAGTCGACCTGCCAAGCGTCTCGATACAAATTGCCGGCGCGGTCCCAAACATCCACCTCGAGCGTGTGGGTGCCCGTCTGCCACCCGTATGCCAACGGGTCGAAGCCCGTCGTGTGGCGCATGCTGGTCGGGCTGCAGCCGTAGCCCGGACACTGCGCGTCGGTGCGATTCGTGCCCGGCAGGATCCGGCGGCTGCCGTCGGGGAGGACCTCGTGCCACTGGATGCTGACTACACCGCTGTGGTCATCGTCGGCTGCCACGTCGAGATCGCCATTGGTCATGGCGGTCCCGGTGGACGAGCGCGCGCCACCCGCGACCGTCACCCGCGGCTCCGTTTTGTCGACCGGGACATGGTACTGCTGCGTCGTCGTATTGCCGGCAGCGTCGATGGCGGTGACCTCGACGGTCTGCAGCCCGCTCGGCAGGTCGCCGATTCGTGAGCCGACGACCGCGTCGTTGCCGCAGTGCGGCTCGCCGTAGCTACCGCACGGGGAGATGAGGTTGTTCGAGTCCGCGTTGCCGCTCCAATTCGGGTGGCCCTGCGCACGGATGTAGAGCCTCTGGATGCCGCTTCCGCGACCGTAGTCCGTCGCGTGGAACCCAAGGGGCGTGTTCGGATCACGGGCCCAGTAGCCGTTGCGCTGCGCCTCGACGACCAGCGGCGGGGTCTTGTCCTGGAACGTCGAGAAGTACGTCCAGTCGGCCGGCTTCAGACCACGATCGAGGTTCTCTCGCTCAGCTGGCGTTGCGGCTTGCCAAACGTCGTCGAGTGCCTTCGCCTCGTCCCGGGTGTCGACCTGGTGGTTGTCCCCACCGTGCTCCCACGACGTCCGATGCACGTAGAAGTTCCACGAGTCGGTCGCGACGTTCCCGGCGCGGTCGGTGACCTCGACGTTGACTGTGTGGAGGCCGTTGGCGAGGTTCGCGGTGTGGCGGTAAACGACGTAGGCGAGCGAGCACGAGTCCTCCGTTTCGCCGCAGGTTTGCGGCAGCGTAGAGGCCTCGCCGTCGATCGTGATCTGGATCTTCGCCACGCCGGCCTGCGGACTGTCGGCGCTTCCATCGGTGGCGTCGACGCGCAGGCCCTGGTCCGGGAAGCGCATGACGTCCGCGCCACGCGATCCGGCGAGCGAGCCCGTCAGCTCGAACCGCGGCTTCGTCTGGTCGATGCCGATGTGGAAGTCCTTGCGCGTAACGTTGCCGGCCGCGTCTGTGGAGACCACCTCGACCGAGTTGGATCCGTCGCGGAACTGGTTGCCGGGTACCGTCGCCACGTCAGCACCGCCGACGCAATGCACCGAGCCGTAGCCGCACGGCAGCGTGAGCATGTGCGAGGCGCGCTTGCCGTCCCAATTCGGGATCGCGGGCGCGTCGATCGTCAGGTTCTGGATGCCCGTACCCTCGCCGTAGTCCGTGGACCGGAATGCGATCCGCTTGAAGCGGTCGTTCGTCCATCGCTCGTACTCGAGCGGGCCCAGGTACGGCGGGGTCTTGTCGAGGTAGTGCGTCACGATCGACCAGTCCGTCGGCTTAAGCCCGTTCATGAGCTCCTGACGCGGTGCACCTTCCGTCGCAGCGATCACGTCGGCTGCAGCGCGCGCCTCATCCGCCGTGTCGATCGCGTGGTTGTCGCCGCCGTGCTGCCAGGACGTGCGGTAGACGAAGAAGTCCCAGCTGTCGGTCTTGTGGTTGCCGGCGCGGTCCTCCACGTCGATCGCGACCGTGTGTCGGCCGGCGGCGAGGTGGGCGGTGTGGCGGTAGACGGTGTACGAGAGCGAGCAAGAGTCCTGCGTCGCCGGGCACGTCTGGTCGAGGATCGACGGCTCGCCGTCGATCCTGATATCGATCCGCTTGACGCCCGAGCGCGGCGCGGAAGACGTACCGTCGGTCGCGTCGACACGCAGGCCCTGGTCAGCAAACGCCATGACGTCCGCACCGCGCGAGCCAGCGAGCGAGCCTGTGAGCTGGATCTGCGGGGCCTCGTTGTCGACCTTGAGGGGCCACTTGTTGCCGCCGCCAAGGCGCAGACCAGCGTCGTAAACCCAGAGGCCGAGCTCGTTGATGCCGTTGGGCATGACCTTGGAGTCCCATGTCATCGTGCGCTCGTCGGTCTTCGGGCACGGGCTCTCGACACGGCCCGTGCAGCCGTTCGCGAAGCCGGTGCTGCCGCCGCCCGGCTGGAGGCCTGGGACGCCGAGGTTGAACTGCATGACGCCGAGGCCCGGGTCGGAGGCCTTTCCGACGACGGACACCTGATCGCGCACCCAGCCCTTCTGGTCCGGCGAGCCTGAGCCGGCGATGCCGGTAATGGACGGCGCCTCCGGATCGTCGACCTCGAAGACGACGCCGCCCGCGTAGGCGTCTTGCCATGTGGGGTTGACGCGGTTAGCGCCGTTGAACAGGGCGAATACGGCGGACTTGCCGTTCTGCACGTCGCCCTGGTTGGCAGGCGCGTCGATCGTCTGATTCGAGAACCCGGCCCCGTAGGTCCGGAGCCCGGTCCAGCCGCCGGAGACGCTGCTGTAGATGCCAGCCGCCACGAACGGCGAATTCAGCGTGTCGCCGCGCTTGTTGAAAAAGGTGTTGAGGAACGTCGCGCGCTTGAAGTACGACGTCCGATCCGCGGGGAGCGCGTAGTTCCACTGCGCCATTGCGCCGGCCGCGTAGTTGTAGCCCGCGAAGGCGTAGATGTAGAGGCCGTACGGTCCCGAGCCGTAGCAGCTCACGGGCGAGTAGCAGGTGTTGCGCACGGCCCAGTAGTTGCCATTGGCATCGGACTGCGCCGTCGTCCACCGCTCGAGCCCCGACGAGTTCCCGCTGTACCACCAGCCGTCACCGTTGCCCGCCTGCCACGGTTGGACCACGGGGTCGACGAGCACCGGGTACGCCACGTCACGGCCGTGGTGTCGCACCGTGAGGACGATCGAGTCGGCGTCCGCCGCGCGCATCGACGCCTGGACCGGGCGCCCTTGGGCGTCCTCGGCCACCGGGCGGGAGATGGTCGCAACGGGACGGCCGGTCGCGCTCACGACCCGCAGGCCGCCGTCCTTCGCCTGAACGAGCCGGCCGCCATTCGGCACATTAACGTGCAGCACCTGCCGCTCCGGGCTACGCGCTGAACGCGCGACGGTGAAGAACTCGAACCCAACGGCCCGTGGCATCGCGATGACGTCGGTATCCTGCGCCGCGTTGGGGAAGAGCACCTGGCGCCCGTCGATGACGCGGCCACGCGGATTGACGTCCTTGCCGGACACGAAGCGCACGCGGGTTCCGCCCTCGAGGCTGAAGCCGCCGCTCAGCCGGCGCGCGATGCGCGACCCCGACGTCGCCCGGACCGGAGCGTAGCGACCACGCCGCGGGCGCAGCCGGAGATCGACGGGGGCCTTGCTCCCGTCCCGGGCGCCGACGCGCAGCGGCTGGGTCGACGTGATGACACCGTGCCCGCGGCGGGGAACCGCCGTGAAGTCGCTCAGGTAGCGCCTGACCCCGCCTCGGCGGCCCAGGATGCGGGAGACGTCACCCTGCTGCGCGGTCAGCTCGTCGCTGAAGTGCCGGCGGACGACGCGCTCGGCCTGCCGGTCGCTGAGCCCGGCGTGGGCCGTGCGAGAGCGTCGGCGCGCGGCGCGCGCGGTCGCTGTTTCGAGGGCCCGGGACTTCTGCTGCACCGCTCGGACCGTGGCGTGTACCGCGTCGTCGTCCACGACGACAGCGGCTCGCCGCTCATCCCCTGCGGTGAGCGACGTACCAAAGACAGTGGCTGCCACCACCGCGCAGACGACCGTGAGTGCGCCGAGCAGGCGCGGCATGACAGACATCCCCGACCTCCGAGTTCTCCCCTGACATCCGCCGGACAGGCCAGCGGCCCTCGTGCTGGAACACGAGCGGTGGGCAAAGTAGCAGTGCCCCGATGCCAAGTTGCGCGCGTGGACGAATGGACGAGTCCGATTCCTGACAGAACAGGCTCGTACGATCACTCAGTGTCCTCTGTCCGAGGGGCGCAGCGGCCCGATGGATGCAGAGGATCGACGCCCGGGGACTCACGGAAGCGCGTTGACGCCGCCGACTGCCGGTCAGCCGCTCGCCGCGGCGTCCAGCGGCCCTGCACCGCGAGCCAGCCCATCGCAGCACCACTGGCAGCGTGGCTTCTTGACCTCGACGGCCTAGGCCGAGCCGGGTCGGGTCGGGGACCTCCTCGACGGCCTGCGCGGCACCGCCGCGTCAGCGCCGAGCCGGCCGTCAGCGTTCGGGGACCATACCCCTGTGCAGCGCGCTACTCCATCGACCGGACCAGGCGGTCCGGATCCGGATGCCCCTAGGAACGACGAAGGCCCCGCGGTGCGGGGCCTTCCACAGTGGGCGATCCAGGATTCGAACCTGGGACCTCTTCCTTATCAGAGAAGCGCTCTAACCGACTGAGCTAATCGCCCGGGGCGGCGGCCAGTGTAGCGAGCCTGCGCGGGCGGTGGCCCGGTGCACGGGACTAGCCGCGGCGCAGGCGGCGGGCGAGCTCGACGGCCTCGTCGGCGGAGCCGAAGGCGAGCTCGACCTTGTAGCCCGTGCCGCGCGGCTTGACCCGGACGTCGGTGCCCAGCGCGCTGCCGAGGGCGTCGGCGATCTCCTCGGCCGCGGCCGCCTGGTCGGGGTGCACGCGTGCCTTCGCGCCGCCGGCCTTGGCGCCCTCTGCGCCGGGCGCGGCGTTGGCCTGGCGGGCCTGCTCCTCGGTGACCCGGACGCTCCAGCCCTGCTCGACGGCCTCGCGCGCGAGGCGCTTGCGGTCGCGGTGGTCCTCGGCCTGGAGGATCGCGCGGCCGTGGCCCTCGGAGAGGGCGCCCTGCTCGAGGACCTCGAGGACCTCGTCGGGGAGGTCGAGCAGCCGCAGGAGGTTCGAGACCGCGACGCGGCTGCGACCGACGCGCTTGCCGACCTCCTCGCGCGTGAGACCCAGCTCCTCGGTGAGGGCGGCGACGGCGCGCGCCTCCTCGACCGGGTTGAGGTCCTCGCGGGCCATGTTCTCCACGAGCGCCGCCTCGAGGGTCGCGGCATCGTCGCGGTCCTGCACCAGGGCGGGCACGCGGTCGAGCCCGGCGAGCTGCGCCGCCCGCCACCGGCGCTCGCCGGCGACGATCTCGTACGTCCCACCGGCCACGGGGCGGACGAGCACCGGCTGCAGCACGCCGCGCTCGGCCAGCGAGTCGGCCAGCGCCTGGAGCGCGGACTGGTCGAAGCGCTTGCGGGGCTGGCCGGGGTTGGGCTTGACGAGCTCGACCGGCAGCTCGCGCAGCTCGGCGCGGGCCTCGGCGCCCTCCTCCCCCACGGGGGCGCTCGTGGCGAGGATCGCGGCCAGGCCGCGCCCCATGCCGCGCGAGGGGCTAGCCACGGGCGGCCACCTCCTTGGCGAGCTCGAAGTACGCGTCGGCACCGGAGCTCTGCGGATCGTGGTGGATGACCGGGCGACCGAAGCTCGGCGCCTCGGAGATGCGGACGTTGCGCGGAACGACGGTGTCGAAGACGAGGTCCGGGAAGTGCTGGCGGACCTCGCGCTCGACGTCGCGCGCCAGCCGCGTTCGGCCGTCGTGCATCGTGAGGATCATCCCGGCGACGGTGAGCCGCGGGTTCAGCTCGCGCTGCACGAGCGCGAGCGTGTCGAGCAGTCCGGCGAGCCCCTCGAGCGCGAAGTACTCCGTCTGCACCGGCACGATGACCCGGTCGGCCGCCACGAGCGCGTTGACCGTCAGCGGGCCGAGCGACGGCGGGCAGTCCAGCAGGACGTAGGCGAAGCGCTCGCGCAGGGGGGCCAGCGCGTCGGCGAGGCGGCGCTCGGAGCCGGCCTGGCGCGGGAGCTCCACGGTCGCGCCGGCGAGGTCGGGGTGCGCCGGCAGGACCGAGAGGCCCGGGATGGCGGTCTCGCGCAGGGCCTCCTCCACCGCGGCCTCGCCGAGCAGCACGTCGTAGAGGTTGGGCTCGAGGTCCTTCGCGAGCCCCAGCCCGACCGTCGCGTTGGCCTGGGCGTCCACGTCGACGAGCAGCGTCGGGTAGCCGGCCTCGGCGATGCAGGCCGCGACGTTGACCGCGGTCGTGGTCTTGCCGACGCCGCCCTTCTGGTTCGCGATCGCGTACACGGTGCCCATGCGGCGCCGGAAGCTAGCGCCGCAGGCGGTCGGAGTCGCGGCCCGTTTCGGGCCCGAAGCGCAACACTGACCCTCGACCTCAACCCTCCAGTGGCCGTTTGCGGGCCATTCCCTCTCGGCGGGGGAACCTCGACGGCGTCGGTCGCACCTTCGACCAGAGGTGCAGGTGGCGCTCCCCGGCGCTCGGCCAGGGCGAGACGGGCCGGACCGCGACCTCCTCCATGCCGAGGATGGCACCGGCCGCGGACGCCACCCGCTCCTCCTCGGCGTCGCGGCGCGCCTTCCAAGCCAGCAGGTGCCCGCCCTCGCGCAGGAGCGGCGCCGCGTACTCGAGCAGCGCGCCGAGCGGCGCCAGGGCGCGGGCCGTCACGACGTCCTGGGTCCCGATGCCGGCACGCCAGCCCTCCGCGCGGGCGGTCACCACCTCGACGTTCGCCAGCGCGCGCTCAGCCGCTTGGCGCTCGAGCCACGCCGTCTTGCGCGACACGCTCTCCACGAGGGTGACCGTGGTCGCCGGCAGCGCCGCGGCCAGGACCAGGCCAGGGAACCCCGCCCCGCTCCCGATGTCGGCGATGGCCCCTGCGCTGCGCACCTCGTCGAGCTCCAGGGCGACTAGCGAGTCGGCGACGTGGACATCAGCGCCCTCGCGCGGGTCGCGGACCGTCGTGAGCGAGACCGGCTCCACCGCGAGGTCCCGCAGGATCGCCGCCAGCTGGGCTGAGGCAGGGACCGGGAGCCCGTAGGCGGCGGCCAGCTCGTCCAGGCGCTCCTCGGCGGTCATCGCCCGACAGCGTTCCACGTGAAACGCCGGGGACGGGCCTTGGACGACGAACGCCCCGGCCGAAGCCGGGGCGTTCCACGTGAAACGGGTGTCTCCCGCGACTACTTCGCGGGAGCGATGACGAGGTGCCGGTCCGGCTCCTCCCCCTCGGAGTACGTCTCGAGGTCGTCTCGGTCGCGCAGGTGCTCGTGCACGAGCTTGCGCTCGCTGGCCGTCATCGCATCCAGCGCGACGGCGCGGTCGAAGCGCAGCGCCTCGGCGGCAGCCTGGTCGGCCTGCTTCTGCAGCGCCTCGCGGCGACGGGCGCGGTAGCCCGCCGCGTCCACCACGATCCGTCGGCGCGGGGCGGACGGATCGGACAGCAGGATCCGCTGGGCCAGGTGCTGCACCGCCTCGATCGTCGCGCCGTGGCGCCCGATGAAGATCCCGAGGTCGTCGCCCTCGAGCACGCCGACGATCTCCTCGTCGTCGACGTCCACCTGCACCGTCGCCTCGAGGCCCAGGCCTCCGACGACGTGGTCCAGCAGCTCGCGCAGCTGCTCCTCCTGGTGATCGGCCATGCCTAGCGCCTCCGGCCCGAGCGCTGCTTGCGCTTGCGTCGCGGGGGCGGCGGCGGGGCCTTGGCCGAGCCACCGGCGGCGGTCGCCGCGGCAGCGGCCGGGCGCCGGGCGCCACCCCGCGTGGGCTTCTCCGGCTCGTCCGGGATCTCCAGCGGCGGGAGCGTCCCGACGACCCGGCGGATGGTGCGCTGCTGCACGATCGTCCACAGGTTCGTGGTGATCCAGTACATGATCAGGCCGGCCGGGAAGTTGAAGATGAAGAGCGTGAAGAAGAACGGCAGCGCCAGGAAGATGATCTTCTGGTTGCGGTCCGTCGTCGGCGTCATCATCAGCAGCGACGAGAGCAGCTGCGAGCCGACGTACAGCGCGATGAGCGCGATGAGCACGCCCCCGGTCGCCTTGTCGGTGATGTCCGGGATGAAGAGGAAGCCCTCGCCCCAGTCGCCGGGGACCTCGCCGCAGGGCTTGAGCGTCTGCTGGCACATGTCCTCGCGCAGGTCGGTGCGCAGCGCGTAGAACAGCGCGAAGAAGACCGGCAGCTGGGCGAGGAGCGGCAGGCAGGAGGCGAACGGGTTGACCTTGTGCTCCTGGTAGAAGCGCATGGTCTCCTGCTGGAGGCGCTGCTTGTCGTCCTTGTACTTCTCCTGCAGCTTCTTGAGCTCCGGCGCGATGCGCTGGAGCCCCTGCATCGACTTGAACTGCTTCACCGCCAGCGGCACGAGCAGCAGGCGGACGCAGATCGTCAGCAGGATGATCGACAGGCCCCAGCTGATGCCGAGCGTGTCGTGGAAGGCCTTGATGACGGCGTTGAACGCGTCGACCAGCGGCTGGAGGATGTTCGCGAGGATCATGAGTTGGGGAGGTCGGCGGCGCCGGGGCGCGGCCGGAACAGGCGTTGGTCGTCGAGGTGGTCGACTCCGCCGTGGCTCCACGGGTTGCACCGCAGGACCCGCCACGCGGCCAGGACCAGGCCGCGGAGTATGCCGTACCGCTCGATGGCCTGGACGGCGTACTCCGAGCAGCTGGGGTAGTACCGGCAGCGGTTGCCGAGGAGCGGCGAGAGGGCCCGCTGGTACAGGCGGATCGGCGCGACAGCGACGGCCCGCAGGACGCTCACGCCGCGGGGCGCTGGCCCGCGGCCGCCGCGGCCTTGTCGACCAGCTCGGCGAGCTCGCGGCGCAGGCCCTCGAGGCCCTCGCGCTCGGCGAGCTCGAGCGCCTCGGGCCGGGCGACCACGACGACGTCGCTGTCGGCGGGCAGGCGCTCGGACTCCGTCGCGAACGCCTCGCGCAGGAGGCGCTTGACCTTGTTGCGGTCGACGGCACCGCCGACCTTGCGCGAGACGGACAGGCCGAGGCGCGGCGTCGCCTCGAGCGTCCCGGCGTCGCCGCGCGGGAAGGTGTGGAGGACCAGGTGCCGGTTCCCGTAGGAGCGGCCCTGGCGGTAGACCCGCTCGAACTCCGCGCTGCGCGACAGCCGCCCCTTCTTCGGGCGGCGGCCGGACGGACGCGGCAGCCCGGGCACGGGCGCTAGACCGTGAGGCGCTTGCGGCCCTTCGCGCGGCGGCGCTTGAGCGTGAGCTGGCCGGCGCGCGTCTGCATGCGGGCGCGGAAGCCGTGGGTGCGAGCGCGCTTGCGCTTCTTGGGCTGGTAGGTGCGCTTCATGGCAGGTGGTGGCCGTCGTCGGGTCGGACGGCGGCCCGGCATGGTAGCGCGCCGGGCGCCGCGATGCCGTCCTCCACAGGCTCATGCACAGCCACCGGACGGCATCCACAGGGCTGTGGGCGAACCGATTTCCGGCAGATGCGGCAAGTGCGTGCCAGCCACGTCCCCGAGGCCGTCTGAGGCCGTCCGCGCTCTGCTAGGTTCGCTCAACCGCCGCGGGAGGCGACGCCACACCGGCGCCCCCGCAGGCCACCTCCGCACATCGCCGCACCCTCTCCCACCGAGGAGCCGAAGACCCCTGCCGTGACGCCCGACGCCGCTTCAGCCTGGCCGCTCATGCAGGCGGAGCTGCGCCGCCTCGTCGGCGACCGGCAGTTCGACGTCTGGCTCGCGCCGCTGCAGCCGGGCCCGCCGACCGACGACGGGACGCTGCTGCTCCTCGCGCCCGAGGACGTCCGCTCGTGGGTGGCCACCCGCCTCGCGGGGGCGCTGGACCGGGCCGCCGCCGCCGTGCTCGGCCCCGACGTCAAGGTCGCGGTCCAGGCGCTGGACGCGCGCGGCGCGACGCCGGGAGCCACGGCACGGCATGGCACGGCCGGTGCGGGACGCCGGGGCGCCCGCGCCGCCGCTCAGCCGCCCGCCGAGCCCCCGCGCACGCCCGACACGCGCCTCAACCCGCGCTGGACCTTCGAGCAGTTCGTCATCGGCGAGGCCAACCGCTTCGCCCATGCCGCCGCGCTGGCCGTGGCCGAGCTGCCGGGCCAGGCCTACAACCCGCTCTTCCTCCACGGCCCGCCCGGCGTCGGCAAGACGCACCTGCTCCACGCCATCGGCAACTACGTCAAGGCCTACGGCGGCGGGCTCACCGTCCGCTGCACCACCGTCGAGGCCTTCACGAACGACTTCGTCGCCTCGATCCAGCGCGGCGACATGGCCGCCTTCAAGGACCGCTACCGCCGCGCGGACGTCCTGCTCGTCGACGACGTGCAGTTCCTGGCCGAGAAGGTGCGCACGGAGGAGGAGCTCTTCCACACGATCAACGCGCTGCTCGAGGTCGGCAGCCAGCTCGTCCTGACCGCCGACCGGCTGCCCCACGACCTCGAGCGCGTCGAGGAGCGCCTGCGCGAGCGCTTCGCGGCCGGCCTGGTCACCGACATGCGCCCGCCCGACGCCGTCACCCGCCTGGCGGTCCTGCGCAAGCGCGCGCACCACGACGGCGTCGAGGTGGGCGAGGGCGTGCTCGAGCTCCTCGCCGAGCGCATCGCCGGCAACGTGCGCGCGCTGGAAGGCGCGCTCATCCGCGTCGTGGCCTTCGCCTCCCTCCAGGACTGCGACATCGACCTCGCCCTGGCCGAGCGGGTCCTCGAGGGGCTCTACGGGCCCGACCACCGGCCGGGGACGAGCGCCGGCGCTGCCGGCGCGGTCGGCTCGGCCCCCACCATCACCGTCGAGCGCATCCAGGAGCTGACCTGCGAGGCGTTCGGCCTCACGCGCGACGAGCTGCTGTCCACGAGCCGCGCCGCCCGCGTCGCCTGGCCCCGCCAGGTCGCCATGTTCCTCGCGCGCGAGCACACCGCCGAGTCGCTGCCGCGCATCGGGCGCTCCTTCGGCGGGCGCGACCACACGACCGTCCTGCACGCCTGCCGCCGCACCGCGGAGCGCCTGGCCAAGGACCCCGAGGCGCACGACGCCGTTCGGGCCTTGACCGAGGAGCTCCTGCGCCACGGTGCCGACCGGGCCGGATGACACACTCCACCGTCGCGCATGTGCACGACCACCCCGCACCTTCCGGCCTTTCGCGCCGCTGTCCACAAGTGCACAGCCCCTACTCCTCCTTCCTCTCCTGTGAGGTCTTGAAGTCGTGAAGCTCTCGACGTCGAGCGGTGACCTGCTCACCCAGCTGCAGTCCGTCGCGCGGGTCGCGTCGACGCGCAGCGCCGTCCAGGCCCTGTCCGGCGTGCAGGTCGTCGCCACCACCGGCGGCGTGGAGCTCCGCGCCACGGACATGGAGGTCGGCCTGCGCGTCCCGCTCTCGGCCGACGTCGTGCGTGAAGGCACCGTCGTCCTGCCCGCGCGGCTGTTCCTCGACGTCGCGCGCAACCTCAAGGACGTCGGCGGCTCGGTGTCGCTCGAGCTGCGCCCGGAGCAGGGCGACGTGGAGCTCGCCGCCGGCGATGCGCGCTTCGACCTGCGCACGCTGCGCGCCGAGGACTTCCCGACGCTGCCCGAGCCGGGCGGCGACACGGTCGTCACGGTCCCGTCCGCCGCGTTCGTCGAGACGATCGAGAAGGTCTCGCGCTCGGCCTCGCGCGACGAGACGCGGCCGATCCTCACCGGCATCCTCGTCTCCGCCCAGGGCGCCGAGCTGCGGATGGTGGCCACGGACTCCTACCGCCTGTCGGTGAAGGAGACCGCGCTCGAGACGCCGCTCGAGGGCGGCTTCGAGGCCAACGTGCCGGCGCGCGCGCTCGACGAGCTGCGGTCGGTCACCGCGGCCACGGGCGCGGAGGAGATCCGCGTCGGCGTGCGCGCCAACCAGGTCGTCTTCGAGGCCGGCGGCGTCGTGCTCTCCTCGCGCCTCATCGACGGCCAGTTCCCGAACTACCGCCAGCTGCTGCCCGAGGCCTTCGAGCACGAGCTGCGGATCTCCGGCGAGGAGCTGGGCGGCGTCGTGCGCCGCATCTCGCTCATGGCCCAGAAGAACGCGCCGCTGCGGCTGTCGTTCTCCGACGGCGAGCTCGTCGTGTCGGCGCAGACGCCGGACGTCGGAGAGGCACGCGAGCCGCTGCCCGTGCCGTTCCAGGGCGAGGCCTTCGAGATCGGCTTCAACCCGGAGTTCCTGCGCGACGGCCTGGACAGCCTCGGCGGCGACGACCTGCTGCTGAAGCTCATCAGCCCGCTGCGCCCGGGCCTCATCGAGAGCGCCGACGGCAGCGGGTTCCTCTACCTGATCATGCCGATCCGGCTGAACGTCTAGCGCGGGCGCGTGCTGGTCGAGCGGCTCAGGCTCCGGGACTTCCGGACGTACGCGGCCGCGGACGTCGCGCTGGGCCGGGCGCTGACCGTCGTGCACGGCGACAACGGCGCCGGCAAGACGAACCTGCTCGAGGCACTGTACTTCGGCTGCACCGGCCGCTCCTGCCGGACCTCGAACGAGCGCGACGTCGTGCGCTTCGACGCGGGGACGACGCGCGTGGAGGTGACGACGGTCGACGCGGAGGGCGATCGCCACGAGCTCAGCGTCGGCTTCCAGCCGGGCGAGGCCAAGCGGATGAAGGTCGACGGCGCACCGGTGGAGCGGCTGTCGGACTCGCCGGCGCGGCCGCTGGTCTCCGTCTTCCTCCCCGACCGCCTGGAGCTCGTGAAGGGCCCGCCGGCGCTGCGCCGCTCGCACGTCGACCAGCTCGTGGCGGCGCTGTGGCCGGCGCGGTCGGCGACCCGGCGCGCGTACGGCCAGGCGCTCGCGCAGCGCAACGCGCTGGTCGCGCGGGTCCGGGCCGGCCGGTCGAGCGCCAGCGCCCTCGACGCGTGGGACGCGGAGCTCGCGCGCCACGGCATCGCGCTGCGCGACGACCGGGCCAGGGCCCTCGAGGCGGTCGCCGAGCCGTTCGCCGCCGCGGCGCGGGAGCTCGGGCTGCGCGGAGAGGCCCGCGCGCGCCACAAGCCGCGCACGAAGGCCGCGACGCCGGACGAGCTGGCCGCGGAGCTCGCCGAGCGCCGTGCGTCGGACCTCGAGCGCGGCTTCACCCAGCACGGCCCGCACCGCGACGACGTCGCTCTCGAGCGCGACGGGCGCGAGCTGCGCTCGTTCGGCTCCCAGGGCGAGCAGCGCCTGGCGCTCCTCGCCCTGCTGCTCGGCGAGCGCGAGGTGCTGGCCCAGGAGCGGGGCGCTCCGCCGCTCCTGCTGCTCGACGACGTGATGAGCGAGCTCGACGCGGAGCGCCGCGAGCGGCTCGTCGCCCGCCTCGACGACGGCGGGCAGGCGCTCGTCACCACCACCGACCTCGCGCACGTGCCGCATGCGGCCCGCGCGGGCGTCGTGCGGCTCGCGGTGCGCGACGGGGCGGTCCTGGCCTCGGCCGGCGACGACGCGGCGCAGGAGGCCGCCTAGGTGGCCCAGCGGCGTCGTGCGCCCCGGTCGATCGCCTCGGCCGTCGAGGGCCTCGCGGAGCAGCTCGCGCCGGCCACCGGCCTGGCGGCGATCCAGCGGGTGTGGGCCGACGCGGTCGGCGACGCGGTCGCCGCGCAGGCGGAGCCGACCGCCGAGCGCGACGGCGTCGTCACCGTCACCTGCTCGTCGGCGGTGTGGGCGCAGGAGCTCGACCTCATGGCCCCCGAGCTCGTGGTGGCGCTCAACCGGGCGCTCGGCGGCGAGCGGGTGAACCGCCTGCGCTGCCAGGCCGCGCCGGCTCGGTCCTGGGCCAGGAAGGGCTGACGCACCTCCGCCGCGAGGTCGGCGCAGAGCCGTCACACCCCCGTCGCGCGTGCGTGCGCCCTCGCGCGCGTGTGCGCGCGCGGGTAGGGGATGCGCGCTGGTATCCTCAGAGGACCTAGAAGCACGCCCCGGACCGGACCTGCGTGGCCTGGCACCGGGGCGTCTTGACGTAGAGAGGACGCACGCGTGGCCCAGGACGGATCGAACGGCAAGGACCGCGCCCGCGGCTCTGCGGACTACGGCGCCCAGGACATCACCGTCCTGGAGGGCCTGGAGGCGGTCCGCAAGCGCCCGGGCATGTACATCGGCTCCACGGGGATCCGCGGCCTGCACCACCTGGTGTACGAGGTCGTGGACAACTCGGTGGACGAGGCCCTGGCGGGCTTCGCCACGCGGGTCGACGTCGTGATCCACCCCGACAACTCCGTGACGGTCACGGACAACGGCCGCGGCATCCCGGTCGGCACGATGGAGAAGGAGGGCAAGTCCGCCCTCGAGGTCGTGCTCACGGTCCTGCACGCCGGCGGCAAGTTCGGCGAGGGCGGCGGCTACAAGGTCTCCGGCGGCCTGCACGGCGTCGGCGTCTCGGTCGTCAACGCGCTCTCGGAGACGGTCAAGGCCGAGGTGCGCACCGACGGCCACGTGTGGACGCAGGAGTACGACCGCGGCGCCCCGCGCTACGACATCGTCAAGGGCGACCCGCTGCCCAAGGGCGACGAGACCGGCACGTCGATCACCTGGCTGCCCGACGCCGAGGTCTTCGAGACCATCGAGCACGACTTCCAGGTCCTCGAGCAGCGCCTGCGCGAGACGGCCTACCTCACGCGCGGCCTGCGCATCACCATCACCGACGAGCGCGGCGAGGGCCGCCACTCCGACTTCCACTTCGAGGGCGGCATCGAGGACTTCGTCGCCTACCTCAACGAGAACAAGGAGCCGCTGTCGAAGAAGGTCATCTTCTTCGAGGGCGAGTCCGACGAGGGCATGGTCGAGGTGGCCATGCAGTGGAACGGGACCTACCAGGAGTCCGTCCACTCCTTCGCCAACAACATCAACACCCACGAGGGCGGCTCGCACCTCTCCGGCTTCCGCTCCGCGCTCACCCGCACGGTCAACGCCTGGGCCAAGGCGCGCGGCGAGCTCAAGGAGAAGGACGCCAACCTCACCGGCGAGGACATCCGCGAGGGCCTCACGGCGGTCATCTCCGCGAAGCTCGGCGACCCGCAGTTCGAGGGCCAGACGAAGACGAAGCTCGGCAACCCGGGCATGGAGGGCTTCGTCGCCAAGGTCGTCAACGAGAAGCTCGCCGAGTTCCTCGAGGAGAACCCGCAGGACGCCCGCGCGATCGTCCGCAAGGCCGTCCAGGCCTCGCAGGCCCGTGCGGCGGCGCGCAAGGCGCGCGACCTCACGCGGCGCAAGTCCGCGCTGGAGAACTCGACGCTGCCGGGCAAGCTGGCCGACTGCTCCTCCAAGGACCCGTCGCTCTCCGAGATCTTCATCGTGGAGGGCGACTCCGCGGGCGGCTCGGCCAAGCAGGGCCGCGACCGCAACACGCAGGCGGTCCTGCCCCTGCGCGGCAAGATCCTCAACGTCGAGAAGGCGCGCATCGACCGCGTCCTCAAGAACAACGAGATCCAGGCGCTCATCACGGCGCTGGGCACCGGCATCCGCGACGAGTTCGACATCGAGCGCGCCCGCTACCACAAGGTCGTGCTGATGACCGACGCCGACGTCGACGGCGCGCACATCCGCACGCTGGTCCTGACGCTGCTCTACCGCGAGATGCCGCAGCTCATCGAGGCGGGCTACATCTACATCGCCAAGCCGCCGCTCTACAAGCTCAAGCAGGGCCGCAACGAGCGCTACATCGAGAAGGAGTCCGAGCTCGAGGAGGTCCTCCTCTCCGACAAGCTGGAGAAGCTCGAGGTGCTGGACGCCGACGGCCAGCCGTTCAAGCTCACCGAGACGCGCTGGCAGCGCTTCGGCCGGCTGCTCAAGCAGTACGAGGGCTGGGCGTCCTCGCTGCGCGCGGAGCACGGCCACGAGCTCGTGCGCTTCCTCTCGGAGTCCGGCCTGCTGGGCAGCGGCGCGACCGACCGCGCCGGCGCCCTGGCGCACCTGCGCCGCGAGCGCGGCGAGGACGAGCCGTTCCGCATCGAGGTGCTCGACGCCGACGACGACCAGTGGCTGCTCGTCCGCGCGATCGAGACGCGCACCGGCCTCGCGCAGACCCACCGGCTGCGCCACGGCATCTTCGACACGACCGACTACCAGCAGTTCGTGAAGGTCTTCGGCCAGCTCTCCGAGCTCGCCGGCAAGCCGCCGTTCACGGTGGCGCTCAACGACCGCACCGTGCAGGCGCTCTCCTACGAGCAGCTGCGCGACAGCGTGCTCGAGGTGGCGCGGCGCGGCATCAACGTCCAGCGCTTCAAGGGCCTGGGCGAGATGAACGCCGAGCAGCTGCGCGAGACGACGATGGACCCGGCGACGCGGACGCTGCAGCAGGTCTCCGTGGAGGACGCCGCGGAGGCCGACCGCCTCTTCTCGATGCTCATGGGCGACGTGGTCGAACCGCGGCGCGAGTTCATCGAGCAGAACGCCCGCACCGTGGCGAACCTCGATGTGTAGGGCGCGCGGGACGCGCGCGATGACGACGACGACCCAGGAGGGCTGAGATGGCGATCGACGTCATCGGCGGCGGCAACATCGAGCCGCGCACGCTCGAGGACGAGATGCGGACGGCGTACCTGGACTACGCCATGTCCGTCATCGTGGGCCGCGCGCTGCCGGATGTGCGCGACGGCCTCAAGCCCGTGCACCGGCGCGTGCTCTACGCCATGGGCGAGGCCGGCCTCGGGCCGACGCGCCCGTACGTCAAGTGCGCGCGCATCGTCGGCGACGTGATGGGCTCCTACCACCCGCACGGCGACTCGGCGATCTACGACACGCTCGTGCGCATGGCCCAGGACTTCTCCCTGCGCTACCCGCTCGTCGACGGCCAGGGCAACTTCGGCTCGGTCGACGACGACCCGGCCGCGGCCATGCGCTACACGGAGGCCCGCCTCACGCGCCTGGCCATGGAGATGCTCCGTGACCTGGACATGGACACGGTGGACTTCACGCCGAACTACGACGGCTCCAAGCAGGAGCCGGTCGTGCTGCCGGCGCGGTTCCCGAACCTCCTGGTCAACGGGTCGTCGGGCATCGCGGTCGGCATGGCGACGAACATCCCGCCGCACAACCTGCGCGAGGTCGTCAACGCCGTGGTCGCGTTCATCGACGACCAGGACATCTCGGCCGAGCAGCTCATGTCCCACGTGAGTGGTCCGGACTTCCCGACCGGCGGCATCATCATGGGCCGCCAGGGCATCCGCGACGCCTACGAGACGGGCCGCGGTCGCGTCCGCGTCCGCGCCCGGGCCGGCGTGGAGGAGATCCACCAGGGCAAGGACGCGATCATCGTCACCGAGCTGCCCTACGGCGTGAAGAAGGGCGGCGAGGGCGGCCTGATCCAGAAGATCGCCGACCTCGTCCACGAGAAGAAGATCCCCGAGATCTCGGACCTGCGCGACGAGTCCGACCGCCACGGCATGCGCCTGGTGATCGAGCTCAAGCGCGGCGTCGAGCCGAAGATCGTCCTCAACAAGCTCTACAAGCACACGCCGATGCAGTCGACGTTCGGCGTGAACACCGTCGCGCTCGTCGACGGCGTGCCGCGGACGCTGTCGCTGCGCGAGGTCATCCAGGCCTACGTGGCCCACCAGCGCGAGGTCATCGTGCGCCGCTCGAAGTTCGAGCTCGCGCAGAAGGAGGCGCGCCTCCACATCCTCGAGGGCTACCTCATCGCCCTCGACCACCTCGACGAGGTCATCGAGCTCATCCGCGCCTCGCGCGACCGCGACACGGCCCGCACCGCGCTCATCGAGCGCTTCGGCCTGTCGGTCGTCCAGGCGTCGGCGATCCTCGACCTGCGCCTGTCGCAGCTGACGGCGCTGGAGTCCGACTCGATCAAGCAGGAGCACGCCGACGTCGCGGAGCGCATCCGCGAGCTGCGCGAGCTGCTGGGCGACGAGTCGAAGGTCGCCGCGCTGATCAAGGAGGAGCTGGCGGAGGTCGCCGAGCAGTTCGGCGACGAGCGCCGGACCTACATCGCGCCCTCCGAGGACGACCTCGACCTCGAGGACCTCATCCCCGACCAGCCGACCGTCATCACGATCACGAAGACGGGCTACATCAAGCGGCTGCCGCTGGACACGTACCGCAAGCAGCGCCGCGGCGGCGTGGGCGTGACGGGGATGGACATGAAGGACGGCGACTACATCGAGCACCTCTTCGTGTGCTCGTCGCACGACTACCTGCTGTTCTTCTCCAACCGCGGGAAGGTCTACCGCTCCAAGGTCTACGAGCTGCCGGAGGCGCAGCGCACGGCGAAGGGCCGGGCGCTCGTGAACTTCCTGCCGCTGCGCGAGAACGAGCGCATCCAGGCGGTGCTCTCGACGCGCGACTACTCCGAGGCCGACCACCTCATCTTTGCCACGCGCAAGGGCGTCGTGAAGAAGACGGAGTTCGAGCGCTACAACACGCCGATCAAGGCCGACGGCATCATCGCCATCGCCATCCGCGAGGACGACGAGCTGGTGGCCGTCCGCCGGGTGGACGAGGGCGACGAGGTGATCATGGTCTCCCGCGCCGGCCTGGCCGTGCGCTTCGAGGAGGGCGACGCGCGCGCCATGGGCCGCGACACGGGCGGCGTGCGCGGCATGGACGTCGGCGACGGCGAGGTCATCGCCATGGACGTCGCGCGCGACGAGATGGAGCTGCTGGTCGTGACCGAGAACGGCTACGGCAAGCGCACGCAGATCGACCAGTACCGCAAGACGTCACGCGGCGCGAAGGGCGTCAAGACGATCGGCCTGACCGACAAGAAGGGCGGCCTGGCGGGCGCGCTGGTGGTGCGCCCGCACCAGGAGCTCGTCTTCATCTCCCAGAACGGCCTGGTGCAGCGCACCGGCGTGCGCGGCATCTCCCAGCAGGGTCGCGCGGCGACCGGCGTGCGGGTCATGGGCATCCGCGACGACGACCGCGTGAGCGCGGTGGCGCTCGTCGTGGAGAACGACCAGACCGAGGCCGCGGCGGAGGCGGGCGAGCTCGTCGAGGGCTCGGCGGGCGCGGGCGTGGTGCCCGGCGACGTGGTCGACGAGATGCTGGCCTCGGGCGAGGCCCAGGAGGCACCGACCTCCGAGCAGGACGGTCCGGGCGCGCCCCCGGAGAAGCTCGACGAGGGGGACGGGTCGGCCTGAGGACCACGGTCCGCCTCCTGGCACCGGTGACCTGTCGAGTTCCGTCCGAGGCGGTGCTAGATTGGGCTCACCAGAGAAAGGAGGTGGTCCGTATCAGCAGTGACAGTCCTTGTAGGACCCTGGAGGTGGCCGGTCGCTAGATCGGTCGCTGGATCCGCCTAGCGAATCCACACCGGGCCACCCCTCAGCGTGATGCCGGACTTGGTCCTGCCGGCCGCTAGACCGTCGCGCCGAGGTTCACATCCAGTGATGTCGTTCGAAGGGCGCCCCGACCGGGGCGCCCTTCGTCGTTCACGGATGGAAGGTGCCAGGCACCTTCCATGGGCCCGCGTCGATGGTCGCCTCGACGTGCGCGAGCGACGGGGTGCGCCCGAAGTCCACGAGCACCCAGGTCGCGCCCGCCTGCACCCACGGCTCGGGGTCCGCGCCGGGCTCGCGCTCGGCGACGACGTCGAAGCCGTCGAGGCTCCCGCGCTCCTCACGGACGACGTCCAGGAGCTCCTCGAGCCCCTCCGGCCCGGGGAGGTCGATCGGGAAGAGCCCGTCGAAGCGCGCGGCGCGCCGGACCGGCCGGCGGTTGGGGTAGCGGGCCGCGAGCCAGATCGGGATCCGTGGGCGCTGGACGGGGCGGGGCAGGAAGGCGCGGGGCGGGACGCGGAAGTGCTCGCCCTCGTGGCCGGTCGGCTCCCCGCTCCAGCACACCTCGAGGACCGCGAGCGCCTCGTCGAGCAGCGCGGCCCGGGCGCGGTCGTCGGTCTCCTCTCCGAAGCCCGAGAGCTCGCCGCTGGTGTCGCCACCGAGCCCGACGCCCAGGGTGAGCCGCCCGTCGCTGAGCAGGTCGAGCGCCGCGGTCTCGCGGGCGACCTTCCAGGGCCGCCGGCGCGCCAGCGGCGTGACGAGCGGGCCGAGCCGGATCCGCGAGGTGCGCGTCGCCATGGCCGCCATGGCGATCCACGGGTCGAGCACGGCCACGACGGGGTCGCGGTAGATCGTGTGGTCCCACAGGAAGACGCCGTCCCAGCCCCGGTCCTCCGCCCGCGCGGCGAGGTCCGCCAGCAGCCGCGGGTCGGCGAGCTCGTCGAACGGGGCGAGGAAGATGCCGTGGCGCATCCCGCGACCCTACGCCGGGCCGCCGGTGCCCGGCACCGTCGGTCACCGCGGGGCTAGGCCGCCTCGGGCAGCCACTGCCGCCACGACGCGGGGATCCGCGGCGCGGCGACGTGGATGAAGACGTGCGGCTGGGGCGTCGTCGGCGTGCGGCGTGGGTGCATCCCGCTCGGCGAGGGCATCGTGTCCCCCTTGCGGCGGTTGCACGGCGCGCAGGCGGCGACGATGTTGTCCCAGGTCGACGGCCCGCCCTTGGACCGCGGGATGACGTGGTCCACGGTGAGGTTGGCGCGCGAGCCGCAGTACTGGCACGACCAGCCGTCGCGCGCGAAGACCGCCCGCCGCGTGATCTTGCGCTTGTGCGTGTCGCGCGGGACGTGCACGTAGGCGACCAGGCGGATGACCATGGGCTTGGTCATCGAGGCACGCTCGGAGCGCAGCTCCCACGAGGCCTGCTCGACGACCTCCGCCTTCTGCTTGAGCAGCAGGACGACGGCGCGCCGGACCGTGCAGACGTTGATCGGCTCGTACGTCGCGTTCAGGACGAGCACCCGCCCACCATCACGCCCGCGCCGCCGGTGCTCGATCTCCGGCGCGGACCCGACTGGATCTGATGGCAGGGCGGTGGCCATCGGGGCTCTGCGGGGCAGACTAGCAGGGGATTCGGCGCATCCCGAAGCGGGATAACGCCCTGTCAACCTCCGGTTCGAGCCCGGCTATGCGGCGGGGTACGAGCCCAGCACACGGACTTCCTGACAGTGCTGGTGCAGCGCCTCGACGGCGCCGGCGACCGCGGGCTGCGCGGTCGACCCGAGGGCGTCGAGCACGAACAGGTAGTGGCCGAGGCCGACCTTGCGCGGCCGCGACTCGATCTTCGTCAGGCTCACGCCGCGCGACGCGAACTCGTCCAGGCAGCGCACGAGCCAGCCTGGCGTCGCGTCGCCGCCGCCCCAGAAGACGATCGTCGTGCGGTGGCGCGCCCCGGCGGCGGGCTCGCGCAGCGGCGTCCCCGCCCCGGCCGCGTGGCCCACCAGGACGAAGCGCGTCGCGTTGCCGGGGTCGTCCTCGACGTGCTCGGCGAGGACCTCGCCGCCGTAGAGCTCGGCCGCGCGCCGCGTCCCCACGGCCGCCAGGCCGCCGCCCTCGCTCACCGCGCGGTGGACGGCCTCCGCCGTCGAGGTCGCGGCGATCTCGCCCGCGCCCGGCACGACCTCGGCGAGCCGCCGGCGGCACTGCGCCAGCGCCTGCGGGTGCGAGACGACCGCGCGGACGTCGGCCAGCGCGGTGCCCGGCGCGCCGACCAGCGCCTGGGTCACCGGCAGCACGTGCTCACGCAGGACGACGACGTCGCGGACCTCGAGGGCGAGCGCGTCCAGCGTCCCCGTCACCGCGCCCTCCAGCGCGTTCTCGATCGGCACGACGGCCCCGTCGACGGTGCCCGCGTCGACGGCGGCCAGCGCCTCGCGCTCCGTGCGCAACGGCACCGGCTCCACCTCGGCGCCGGTCGCTGCGGCGACCTGCAGGAGCGCCTCCTCGCTGAACGTCCCCGCCGGCCCGAGGAAGCCCCAGCGCGCGCTCATCGGGGAGGCTCGATCGGCGGGGGCGGCTCGCCTGCCAGCGCGACGCGGACCGCCTCCTCCTCCTCGGGCGACAGCTCGATCTCGCCCCGGCCGTCGACGACGTGCTTGGCGTACATCCGCGCCTGGTCGCGATGGTGGATCGAGCTGAGGACGATCCCCGAGCGCGACGTGTCGAGCAGCGCGATCGACGTGGACTGGCGGCCGGACATCTCGTTGTAGGCGTCGTAGCGCACGAGGCCGCGGTAGGCGATCGTCGCGTCGAGGCGGTGCTCGGCGGTGCCCAGGCGCCCGTCGAGCCGCGCGGCGACGTCGGCGACGTAGGCGTGCAGCGCCTCGAACTCGTGCTGGAGGTGCGCGGCGTGCTCGACGAGGTCGCGCGGGTCCTTGCCGCCCAGCACGGCGCGCTGGTCGGCGCGCAGCCGGCGCAGCCGCACCGTCGCGACGACGGCGACCGCGAGCGCGGCCAGCGCGACCGCGCACGCCACGAGGGCGACGGCGCCGGTGGTGGAGCTCAGCTCGTCCACGGACCAGCAAGGTAGCCGCGGCGCCGGGTGGCGCGACGGCTGACCCGCCCCCGCGACCTCAGCGCGTGAAGAGCGCCGTGTAGGTCTGGCGGTTGTTGTCGGTGTTCTCCTCGCCCGGGACCTTGGCGACCGTGACGCGGATGGTCACGGGCTGGCCCACGGGCGGGGCGGTGCCCAGCGGCACCTCGGCCTCGGCGGCCGTGCCGGCGCGCGTGAGCTGCACGCGCTTGCGACGGGTGATCGGGCGTCCGGAGCCGGTCACCTGCACGGTGACCGAGACGTTCTGCTCGTCGTGCTCGCCCTGGTTCTCGAAGGCGACGCGGAAGACGATGTTCGACCCGGCCGGGATGCGGTTGTTGACCTGGCCCGGCTGCAGCGTGACGTCGCCGACGCTGACGCTCGACAGGCCGTGGCCGTGGCGGCCCGGTGCGGGCGCGCGGTTGTCGTTGCCGGTGTCGGCCGCCTCGGCGCCCAGGCGGTCGGCGACCGTCCCCGGCTCGAGCCAGCCGATCGACTGCAGGAAGCGCGACGACGGGATGTTCTGCCCGCCGATCTCCTCGTCGCTGAGGGCCTGCGCGATCAGCGGCTGCACGCGCTGGGAGTAGACGACGTCGGAGGCCAGGAACGCCTGCATCTCGCCGGCCACGCGGCGCACCGCGCGGTCGGCGGTGGCCGGGGTGTCCGAGCCGACGTCGGGCACGAGGCCGGCGATCTCGCCGATCGCGCCCTCGCGGAGGTTCATCACGAGCTCCAGGTTGCGCTGCGCGGCCTGCATCTCGTCGGGCACGTCGAGGCCCTTGACGCGGTCGACGTCCTCCTCGGCGACCAGGCGCACCTGGTTGAGCGTGACCTGCAGGTCCTCCCCGCGGGCGCCGCCGTTGAGCGCGTCGAAGAGCTGGCGCGAGACCTGCGCCGAGTTCTCGACGATGGTCCCGACCTCGCGGTTGTAGTCCTTGAGGGCGTTCTCCTTGGCCGTGTTGAGGCAGCCGCGGATGCCGACGACGAGGAGGATGAGGACGAGGGCGCCGATGCCGAGCGCGACGGCCTGGCGCACGCGCGCGGTCTGCGGGTCCGGGGCGCCGGTGCGCACGGCGCCACCGCCTCCGCCGCCCGCGGTCGCGGGCCGGCGCGGCCGCGGGGGACGCGCCGGGCGCTGGCGGGTGGGCTCGTCGCCCTCGTCGAAGAAGGACACTGTGGGGAAGGCTCCCAGAAGTGGACGGGCCGGCGTGGGCGCCGTCCCGTGGGTGCAAGTTCTGTCCCAGCAGGCACTTTCCTCCACGGCCCGAGAGGACGGAGGTGCTTCGGTGCCGAAAGGCACACGCGGTGGAGACCACCCTGTCCACGCGCGCGGACACCCCGGTCCTCGGCCGCTACCGCCTGCTGGCGCGGCTGGGAGGCGGCGGCTTCGGCGTGGTCTGGCACGCCCACGACGAGAAGCTCGACCGCGAGGTCGCGGTCAAGCGCATCCCGACGGGCGACGCCGACGTCGCCGAGCGCGCCCGCCGCGAGGGCCTCGCCGCCGCCCGCCTGCAGCACCCGGGGATCGTCGCGCTGTACGAGACGGGCGCCGACGACGACGCGGTCTTCCTGGTCTCCGAGCTCGTGCACGGCCGGACGCTGGCCCAGCGCAGCGCCGACGGTGAGCTCAGCGACCGCGACGTCCTGCGCATCGGCGTCGTGCTGTGCGACGCGCTGGCCCACGCCCACCAGCGCGGGGTCGTCCACCGCGACGTCAAGCCGGCCAACGTGATCGTCCCCGACGACGCCCTCGACGACGACGAGGGCCGGGCCAGGGGCCCCGCGGCGAAGCTCACGGACTTCGGCATCGCGCGGCTCGCCGGCGACGACGCGCTGACCCGCACCGGCGACGTGGTCGGCACGCTGGCCTACATGGCGCCCGAGCAGGCCGAGGGCAAGGGTGCCGGCCCCGAGGCCGACCTCTACGCGTTGGGGCTCTGCGTCTACGAGGCGCTGTCCGGCGTCAACCCCGTGCGGGCCAAGGGGGCGACCGCCACCGTGCGCCGCATCGGCCGGCGGCTGCCCGATCTCGGGCGGCTGCGGCGCGACCTCCCGCTCGACCTGTGCGCGGCGATCGACACCGCCGTGGACCCGGACCCCGCCCACCGTGGCACGCTCAAGCAGCTGCGCGGGGCGCTCAACGCCGCGCTGGGCGACGTCGGTGACGAGCCGGGGACCATCGAGGGCTCGCCGCTCGAGCCGCTCGCGCCGGTCCTGGCGCCCCGCCGCACGCCGATCGACGACCGCGGGTGGTCCGCGCTGGGTGCGGCCGCCGCGGTGGGCGCGGCGCTCGCGCTCGGGCCGCAGCCGCCCGCGCCCGCGTGGCAGGGCGCGCTGGTCGCCGCCGTCGCCGTGGCGGCGCTGCCCCGGCTGGGCTGGCTCGCCGCCGCAGCCGCCGTCGTCTCGTGGCTGCTCGCGGAGTCCTCGCTGCTGGGCGGCCTGGCCGCCGCCGCCCTCGTCCCCACCGCCCTGGCGCTGCGCCACGCGCCCCCGCGGCTGTGGTCGCTGCCCGCCGCCGCGCCGGCGCTCGGCGCGCTCGGCCTCGCCGGGGCGTTCCCGGCGCTGGCGGCGCTGGCGCCGAAGGCGACCCACCGGGCGCTGGTCGGCGCCCTCGGGGCCTGGTGGGTGCTGCTCGGCGAGGGGACGACCGCCCGCACGCTGCTGCTCGGTGATCCGCCGGACGCCGCGCCGCCGGCGCCGGCGGGCGACGTCCTGTGGGCCGCCTTGAGCTCCGGCGCCCTGGGCGTGGCGGCGGTGTGGGGCGCGGCGGCCGCCGTCCTGCCGCTGCTCGTGCGCGGCCGCAGCCTCGCGGTCGACGTCGTCCTCGCCACGACCTGGGCGGCGGGGACGGCGGCGTGCACGCAGGCGCTGCTCGACGCGCTCACCTGGTCCGGCGGGCCGACCGCGCCGCGCGGCCTCGTCGCCGGAGCGGTGCTCTGCGGCGCGCTCGCGGTGCTGGTGCGCCGTCACTCGCGGGACCCCCGCGACGTTGACCTGGCGTAGCATGCGCCGCCACACCGTCGCGCCGAGGGACCGCCGGCCTCCCCGCACGGCTGCGTGAGCCTGGGGCGCGGGGGGAAGCATGAGCGTCCTGAGGAACCTCGAATCCAAGATCGCGAGCCTCGTCGAGGGCACGTTCGGGCGCGTCTTCAAGTCCGAGGTGCGGCCCGTCGAGCTGGCCCGCGGCCTCGTCAAGGAGCTCGAGGAGCACAAGACCGTCTCCGTGTCGCGCACGTACGTCCCCAACGAGTACGTCGTCTGGCTCTCGCCGGAGGACCGCGCGCGCTACGAGGGCGTCGAGCACGAGGTCGTCGACGAGCTCTCGGCCTACCTGCTCGAGCACGCGCGCCGCGAGCGCCTCGCGCTCGTCTCGCGCCCGCACATCACCTTCGAGACCGACCGCGAGCTGCGCCTCGGCGAGTTCGGCATCCAGGCCCGGACCGTGAAGCCGCAGGGCGAGTCGGTCCGCCAGGCCGACCACGGCAAGACGATGGTCTACAGCGTCGCCGACCGCCAGCAGGAGGCGCTGAGCGAGGTGCGGGCCGAGCCCCGCCGGCGCCCGCTGCTGCTCGCCGAGGGCAAGCGCTTCGTCGTCGCGCCCGGCGGCGTCGTGATCGGCCGCAGCCGCGAGTGCGACGTCGTGCTCAGCGACTCCAACGTCTCGCGCCGCCACGCCGAGATCCGCCCGACCGGCCGCGGATGGCTCGTCGAGGACCTCGGGTCGACCAACGGCGTGCGGGTCAACGGCCGCCCCGTCAACGGCCCCCACCCGCTCGAGCCCGGGGACCGGCTCGAGCTCGGCACCGCCGACGTGCGCTTCGAGGTGGAGTAGGTGCTCGATCCCGTCGCCGTCGCCCTGAAGTTCGGCTTCCTCGCCGTCCTCTACCTCTTCCTGCTGTGGGTCTCGCGCAGCGCGCTGCGCGACCTGCGCCGGGTGAGCGAGCCGCGCGCGCTGAGCGCCGCGGGCCCGGTCGCCGCCGCCCCGCCGTCGGAGGCCACCGGCCTGCACAGCGCGGCGACGCTCGGCCGCGGCGACGACCTCGACCCCCGCCTCGTCGTCGAGCGCGCGCCCGGGCACACGCCGGGCATGGAGTACGACGTGGGCGAGGGCGCGGTGCTCGGCCGTGGGGACCGGGCGGAGATCCGCCTCGAGGACCCGTTCGCCTCCTCGCAGCACGCGAGGCTCGTCCGCCAGGGCCCGATCGTCATCATCGAGGACCTGGGCTCGACGAACGGCACGTACCTCAACGAGGAGCTGCTCAGCGGTCCCCAGCCGCTGCACGCGGGCGACCGCGTGCGCATCGGCGACTCCGAGTTCACCTACCTGGACCGGTGAGCTGACCCTGCTGCGCGTCGCCGAGCACGTCGAGCTCACGGACACCGGCCGTCAGCGCCGGGACAACGAGGACTCCTACCACGCGTCCTCGCCGCTCTTCGTGGTCGCCGACGGCATGGGCGGCGCCCAGGCCGGCGAGGTCGCGTCGCGCACCGCCGTCGAGGTCTTCGCGCGCGGGTTGCCCGACGGCGCGGGCTCGGTCGAGGAGCGCCTGGCGCGGATGGTCGGCGAGGCCAACGCCCGCATCCACGAGCTCGCCGCGGCCGACGAGCAGCGCGCCGGCATGGGCACGACGCTCACCGCGGCCTACCTCGACGTGGGCGAGCTGGCGGTGGCGCACGTCGGCGACAGCCGCCTGTACTGCCTGCGCGACGGCGTGCTCGAGCAGCGCACCGACGACCACTCGCTCGTCGGCGAGCTCGTCCGGCGCGGGCAGCTGTCGCCGGAGGAGGCCGAGGAGCACCCGCAGCGCTCGATCATCACCCGGGCGCTGGGCCCCGAGGACACCGTCGCGGTGGACCACCACACCTGGCCGGCGCGCGACGGCGACGTCTTCCTGCTGTGCTCGGACGGCCTCACCACGATGGTCTCCGACGCGCAGGTCGCCGAGATCCTGACCGGCGCGCGGTCGCTGCGCGAGGCGGCGCGGGCGCTCGTCGACGCCGCCAACGCCGCGGGCGGGCGCGACAACATCACCGTCGTCCTCTTCCGGGTCGAGGAGGTCGGCGGCCCCGAGGAGCAGCACACGATGGCGGGCGCCGCCGCGCCGACCGTCGAGGAGGTGCGCGCCGCCGCGGCCGCCGCCGGGCCCGACACCGTCGAGTCCGCCTCCGCGCGTCCCGCGCCCACGTCGCCGGCCGCGCTGGCCGAGCCGCCCGTCGCGCCCCGCGCCCCCCGGGCACCACGCCAGCCCGTCGCGCAGGCGCCCGAGCGACGCGGCGTCGTGCGCCGCGTCCTGCGCCCGCTCATCGTCCTCGCGGTCCTCGTCGTCATCGTCGGCAGCGCGGGCTGGATCGCGGTCCAGAGCGTGTGGTTCGTCGGCACGACGAAGGAGGGCTACGTGGCCCTCTTCCGCGGCGTGCCCTACGAGCTGCCGGGCCTCGACCTCTACAGCCAGCAGTTCGAGTCCGGCGTCAACGCGACGGCCCTCAACGCGCCCGCCCGGCGGACGGTCGTCTCGCACGAGCTGCGCTCGCACGACGACGCCGTCGACCTGATCCGCAGCATCGAGCGCGGCGAGCTGGCGGGCCCGGCGCGGTGAGCGCCCGCAACCGCGAGCTCCTCGCCCTCGTCCCCGCGTCCCTGCTCGTCACGGCGGGCTTCGCGGCGATCTTCCTCCAGGAGGGCGCGGAGCAGCTCTCGGACCTCTCGATCACCTACGGGGCGATCTTCCTCGGCCTGTGCTTCGCGGCGCACGTCGTCCTGCGCTTCACGCTGCCCAACGCCGACCCGTACCTCTTCCCGCTCGTCGCGCTGCTGGCGTGCTTCGGCGTCGTCGTCCTCTACCGGATCGACGAGGAGTTCGCGCGCGAGCAGGCGCAGTGGTTCGTCGTCGGGCTCGGGGCGTTCGCGGCGACGATCGTCCTGCTGCGCGACTACCGCGTGCTCGAGCGCTACCGGTACACCATCGCCCTCGGCGGCCTGGCGCTCCTGCTGCTGCCGCGCGTCCCGGGCATCGGCCAGCAGGTCAACGGCGCGTACCTCGGCATCGGCGTCGGGCCGATCTCGTTCCAGCCCGCCGAGCTGAGCAAGATCGCGATCGTCGTCTTCCTCGCGTCCTACCTGCGCGACACGCGCCAGCTCCTGGTCACCGCGGGCCGGCGCGTCCTGGGCATGCAGTTCCCGCGGCTCAAGGACCTCGGACCGCTGCTCGTGGTGTGGGGCGTGGCGATGCTCCTGCTCGTCTTCATCCGCGACCTCGGCTCGTCGCTCATGTTCTTCGGGGCCTTCCTCGCGCTGGTCTACGTCGCGACGAACAAGGCCGCCTACCCGCTGATCGGCCTGCTCCTGTTCGCCGTCGGCGCGTGGTTCTTCGCGTCGACCGTGGGCCACGTCGAGGACCGCATCTCCGCCTGGCAGGACCCGTTCGACAACGCGCTGTACAACCAGCAGACGGGCGGCAGCTACCAGCTCGCGCAGTCCCTCTTCGCGCAGGCCGACGGCGGGGTGCTCGGGACGGGCTTCGGCCAGTCGCTGCTCGAGCTCGGCAGCGGGCAGGGCCGCCTGCTGCCCGCGGCGCACACCGACCTCATCTACGCGGTCATCACCAACGAGCTGGGCCTCGCGGGCGCCTGCGGCCTGATCCTCACCTACCTGCTGGTGGCCGAGCGCGGCTTCAAGATCGCCACGCTCGCGCGCGACTCGTTCTCCAAGCTCCTGGCCACGGGGCTGACCGCCGTGTTCGCCTTGCAGGTCTTCGTGATCGTCGGCGGCGTCACGAAGGTCATCCCGCTCACCGGCGTGACCCTGCCCTTCGTCTCCTACGGCGGCTCGAGCATCGTGGCGAACTTCATCCTGCTGGCGCTGCTGCTCGTCGTCTCCGACCGCGCCCGCCGGGAGGCCGTGTGAACGCCTCGATCTCGCGGCTGTTCGTCCTCGTCGTGGTGCTCTTCGCGGTGCTCATCGCGTTCACGTCGCGCTGGACGGTGTTCGAGGCCGACGCGCTGCGCGACAACGCCAAGAACCAGCGGCCGCTGCTCGAGACGCTGCAGATCCGCCGCGGGCGCATCCGGGCCGACGACGGGACGCTGCTGGCCCGGTCGGTCAAGGAGGGCCGCTTCTACTCGCGCCGCTACCCCGCCGCCGGCCTGTTCGCCCACGCGCTGGGCTACTCGTACGCGCGCCTCGGGCAGATCGGCCTCGAGCGCGAGCGCAACGACGAGCTGACGGGCAAGGAGGACGACCTCACGACGGTCGTCGACCAGCTCCTGGGCAAGCGCGCGGAGGGCGACAACCTCCAGCTCACGCTCGACCCGGGCGGGCAGCGCGTCGCGCTGCAGCAGCTCGGCGGGCGCAAGGGCTCGGTCGTCGCCCTCGACCCGCGGACCGGCGCGGTGAAGGTCATGGCCTCGTTCCCGGGCTACGACCCCAACGAGCTGCGCCAGCCGGGCCGGTCGGCCGAGCTCAACACCGACCAGGACGCGCCGCTGCTCAACCGCGCGACCCAGTCGACCTACGTCCCGGGCTCGACGATGAAGGTCGTCACCGCGATCGCGGCGATCGACTCCGGGCGCTTCACGCCCGACAGCGTCGTCGACGGGTCCAACCTCCGGGAGTTCTCGGGCACGCCGCTGGCGAACTTCGGCGGGCGCGACTGGGGCCCCGTGAACCTCACGACGGCGCTGACCAACTCGGTGAACACCGCCTGGGCGTCGGTGGCCGAGAAGCTCGGCAAGGAGACGATGCAGCGCTACATGGAGCGTCTCGGGTTCGGCGAGGACCCGCCGCTGGACTACCCCGACGCGCAGATGGCGCCGTCGGGCGCCTACCGGGGCGGCAAGCTCATCCCGGCGACGTCGCGCTTCGTCGACATCGGCCGCCTGGCGATCGGGCAGGACCGCCTGCTGGTCACGCCGCTGCAGATGGCGATGGTGTCCGCCGCGGTGGCCAACGGCGGCACGCTCATGGAGCCGCGCTTGGTCGACAAGGTCGTCGACCCGGACGGCCGCACGAAGGAGGAGCTCGAGCCTGAGGAGATGGGCCGGGTCATGTCGGGCGCGTCCGCCGACGCCGTGCGCGACATGATGGGCAACGTCGTGCGTGAGGGATCGGGCACCGCCGCCGCGCTCGAGGGCATCGAGGTCGGCGGCAAGACGGGCACCGCCGAGGTCCGCGAGAGCTGCCCGAACCAGGTCTGGTTCATCGGGTTCGCGCCGCTGCGCAACCCGCGCGTCGCGGTCGCCGCCACGATCGAGTGCACCCAGGGCACCGGCGGCGAGGTCGCCGCGCCGATCGCCAAGGCCGTGATGCAGGAGCTCCTGGGGTGATCACCGAGCCCCAGCGCGACCAGGTCGTCGACGGCCGCTACAAGCTCATCGAGCGCATCGGCTCGGGCGGGATGGCCGACGTGTGGGTCGCCGAGGACCTGCAGCTCGGCCGGCGCGTCGCGCTCAAGCTCCTGCACCGGCGCTTCGCCGCCGACGCCGAGTTCGTCGAGCGCTTCCGCCGCGAGGCCTCGGCCGCCGGCGGCCTCCAGCACCCCAACGTCGTGCAGGTCTACGACCGCGGCGAGTGGGAGGGGACGTCCTACATCGCGATGGAGTACCTGCCCGGGCGACCGCTGAAGCGGATCGTCCAGGAGGAGGCGCCGCTGGCCTCCGACCGGGCGATCGACCTCATCGCGCAGGTCCTGCGCGCCGCGCGCTTCGCCCACAAGCGCGGGATCATCCACCGCGACCTCAAGCCCCACAACGTCATCGTGCAGGATCCGTCGCCCGCAGACCCGAGCTTGAGAGGGTCGAAGGGCGAGAGGGAGACGCTCAAGGTCACGGACTTCGGCATCGCGCGGGCGGGCGCGTCGGACATGACCGAGACCGGCTCGATCATGGGCACGGCGCAGTACCTGTCGCCCGAGCAGGCCCAGGGCCACCCGGTCAGCGCGGCCAGCGACCTCTACTCGGTCGGGATCATGCTCTACGAGCTGCTGACCGGGACGGTGCCGTTCGAGGGCGAGTCCGCGGTGACCATCGCGCTCAAGCAGGTCTCCGAGCCGCCGGTCCCGCCGTCGCACCGCAATCCCGCGGTGAGCCCGGCGCTCGAGTCCGTCGTCCTGCGCGCGCTCGAGAAGGACCCGGCGCGGCGCTTCGCCGACGCCGACGAGTTCCTCCAGGCGCTGGACGCGGCGCGCAGCGCGCCCGGCGTCGCCGCCTACGGCGGGCCGGGCGACGCGACGCAGACCATCCCGGTCACCGGCGGCTTCGCGGCGGTGCCGGTGGTCCAGGAGGAGGCGGTGTACACCTCCACGCCCGCGGACCCGCTGGCCGAGGAGCGGCGCCGGCGCTGGTGGCCCGCGGCCCTCGCCGGCCTGCTCGTCGCGGCGGCCGTCGTCGCGCTCGTGCTCCTGCTCGGCGGCTCCAACGGCGTGACGGTGCCCAACGTCGTCCGCGCGTCGGAGTCCGACGCGAAGGTCGCGCTGAGCCAGCGCGGCCTGGAGAGCGACGTCACGCGCCGTACCTCCGACCGGCCGGAGGGGACCGTGATCGGTCAGGACCCGTCGGCCGGCGAGGAGGTCGACGAGGGCTCGACGGTCACCCTCGTGGTCTCCGACGGCCCGGGCGAGGCGCGGATCCCCGACCTCGTCGGCCAGGGTGCGACCACCGCGACCCGGACGCTCGAGGGGCTCGGCTTCGAGGTCACCCGTCGCGAGCAGCCCTCCGACGACATCACCACGAACCGCGTCATCCAGACGGTCCCCGGCGCGGGCGAGCGGCTCGAGCGCGGCGAGGAGGTCGTCATCGTCGTCTCCACCGGCGCCGAGCGCGTCGAGGTGCCGGGCGTGGTCGACCAGGACCGCGACGCCGCCGAGACGGCCCTGGAGGACGCGGGCTTCAAGGTCCGGGTGCGCGAGCAGGAGCGCGAGGACCGCGACCCGGGCACGGTGCTGGCGCAGGATCCGGCGGCCGGCACGCAGGCGCGGCGCGGCTCGACGGTCACGCTGACGGTCGCCAAGGAGCCCGAGGAGGCCGAGATCCCGCGGGTCACCGGGCGCACGCGCGAGGAGGCCACCGAGGCGCTGTCGGGTGCCGGGTTCACCGTGCGCACGCGCGAGCAGGAGGTCGACTCGCCCGACGAGGACGGCGTCGTGCTCAGCCAGGACCCGACGGGCCGGGCGCCCAAGGGCTCGCGCGTGACGATCACCGTCGGCGCGTTCGACCCGCAGCTGGACCCGGACCCGGGCGGCACGGAGACGACGCCCTCGGCGACCACGCCGGCCGAGACGGTGCCGCCAGGATGAGGGTCGCGGTCCTGGGCGGCGGCCGGTCGTCCGAGCACGAGGTGTCGCTGGCGGGGGCGCGCGCGGTGCGCGAGGGCCTGGCGCAGGCCGGCCACGAGCCGGTGGAGGTCGTCCTCGAGCGCGACGGGCGCTGGACGTGCGACGGCGACGAGGTCGCGCTGCGCGCCGGCGGCGGCCTGCTGGGCTGCGACGCCGCGTTCCCGGTCCTGCACGGCGCCTTCGGCGAGGACGGCACGGTGCAGGGGCTGCTCGAGCTGCTCGACGTCCCGTACGTCGGCTCGGGCGTGCTGGCCAGCGCCGCGTGCCTGGACAAGCTCGTCTTCAAGGACCTCATGGCGCGCGCGGGCATCCCGCAGGTCGCCTACTGGCGCGCGCAGGACGCCGGCGCCGCGTCGTTGCCGTGCTGGGTCAAGCCCTCGCGCATGGGCTCGTCGGTGGGCATCGTCCGCGTCGAGTGCGCAGAGGACCTCGACGCGGCGCTCGCGGCGGCGCGCGAGCACGACCCGCGGGTGATCGTCGAGGCGCACGCCACGGGGCTCGAGGTCGAGTGCTCGGTGCTCGGCCACCCGACGGCGCCGGAGGTCTCGACCCCGGGCGAGATCGTCCTGCTGCGCGGGGCCGGCTGGTACGACTTCGAGGCCAAGTACGAGGCGGGCGGGATGCGCCTCGAGGTGCCGGCGCGCATCTCCGACACCGCACTGGCGCGCCTGCGCGACCTGGCGGTCCAGGCCTACGCGCTGGCGGGCTGCGACGGCCTGGCCCGCGCGGACTTCTTCGTGGACGGCGACGAGGTCCTGCTCAACGAGCTCAACACGCTGCCCGGCTTCACCGCGACCAGCGTGTACGCGAAGCTCTGGGCGGCCAGCGGGCTGGCCTACCCAGAGCTCTGCGACCGGCTCGTGCGCCTCGCCCTCGAGCGCTTCGCTCGGGAGCGGGCCCACACGTACTAGGCGGCGGCGGGCTCGACCGCGGCGGGCGCCGGGGCGGCGGCCCCCGACGGCGTCCACCGGATCAGGACCCAGGCGGCCACGGCCCCGACGGCGGCCAGCGCCGAGCCGGCCCACAGCGCGTCGTGCATGCCGTCCACGAACGCCGCGTGGTCGCCCCCGCCGAAGACCTCCTCGGTGGGGATGAGCGCGCCCAGCGCGGCGACGCCGACGGCGATGCCCGCCTGGCGGAACGTGTCGTTGACGCCCGAGGCCAAGCCCGACTGCTCGACGGGCACCGCGCCGACCGCGAGGGTCGCCAGGGCCGGGTTGAACATGCCGGTGCCGATCATGCAGATGACCATGCCGGGCAGCAGGACCGTCCACGACGAGTCGACGGCGGCCATCGTCGAGACGCCCATGCCGAGGGCGACCAGCCCGAGGCCGACGCTGATCATCACGCGCGGGGCGACCTTCTCCATGAGCTGCGCGGAGGCGCCGGCGACGACGAAGTTCAGCAGCGTCGCGGGCATGTAGACCAGCCCGGCCTCGATCGCCGACAGGCCGAGGACCTGCTGGAGGTAGAGCGTCGTGTAGAGGAAGACCGCGAAGAACGAGGCGGAGATCGCGTACGCGGCGACCTGCGCGCCGGTGAAGTCGCGGTCGCGGAAGAGCCGCAGCGGCAGCATCGGCTGCGCGACGCGCGCCTCGATGGCGACGAAGGCGACGAGGAACGCGGCGGCACCGCCGAGCTCCAGCAGGATCGGCGTGGAGCCCCAGCCGTCCTCGTTGCCGCGCAGCAGGCCGAGCACGAGCAGGAAGAGGCCACCGGTCAGCGCGAGCTGCCCCGGGACGTCGACCTTCGGGGCGGCCGGGTCCGCGGACTCGTGGACCTGCCGGGCGGTGATCGCCATGCACGCCAGGCCGATCGGGATGTTGACGATGAAGACCCACTGCCAGTCCAGGCCGGAGGTCAGCGCGCCGCCGATGAGCGGCCCGAAGGCGAACGAGGCACCGATGACCGCGCCGTAGGCGGCGAACGCCTTGGCCCGCTCCTCGACGCGGAAGGCGGCGGCCAGGAGCGACAGCGACGTGGCGAACATGACGGCGGCGCCGACGCCCTGGACGGCGCGCGCGACGTTCAGGAAGGTGATGTCGGTCGCCGCGGCACAGGCGATCGACGAGAGCGTGAAGAGCGCGAGGCCCCACTGGAACAGGCGCTTGCGGCCGAAGCGGTCGGCGAGCGAGCCGGCGGTGAGCACGACGGTCGCGAGCGCCAGCGTGTAGGCGTCGACGACCCACTGGAGGCCGGTGACGTCGGTCTGGAGGTCCTCCGCGATGCGGGAGAGGGCCGTGTTCACGACGGCGATGTCGAGCATGAGCATCGCGGTCGCGGCGCAGACGACGGCGAGCGTCCACCTCTGGGTGCGGGTCATGGCACCGACGATGGCCGACCGGTTCGGCCCAGACACCGGGGCGCCCCCTACGCGGGAGGTGCGGGACACCCCCGGGCGCTGCGGCGGATGGCCGCCCAGGGGTCGCCGCCCAGCGCGTCGAGGCGCTCGAGCACCGCGCGCTGGGTCCAGCCGTCGGGACGCAGGCCGGGGTCCTCCAGCTCCTCCCAGCGCAGCGGCACCGCGACGGGCCCGCCGGCCCGGGCGCGCGGGGAGTACGGCGCGACCGTCGTCTGCGCCGGCGCGTTGCGCGCGACGTCGACGTAGATCCGCGAGCCGCGCTCGTCCTTGTGGAACGCGGTCGTGAGGTGGTCGGGGTCGCGCGCGACCTCCTCGGCGGCGACGGCCGCCGCGAACGCGTTGACCTCCGTGGCCGTGCGCGTGCGCCGCAGCGGGCAGACGACGTGCACGCCGCGGGAGCCGGTGACCATCGCGTGCGGGACCAGGCCGTGGCCGCGCAGCCGCTCGCCGAGGGCCAGCGCGGCGACGCGCACCTCCTCGAAGTCCTCGGAGGACGGGTCGAGGTCGATGGTCAGGCGATCGGGCCGGTCGAGGCGGTCGCGGCGCACGGGCGCCACGTGGACGGTGAGCGCGTTGACCTGGGCGACCCACTGCAGCGACCGGCGGTCCTGGAGCAGCGGGTGGTGGACCTCGCCCCCGCCGCGCTTGCCGACGGTGACGGTCCTGAGCCACGCGGGCGCGGTCTTGGCGGCGTCCTTCTGGAAGAAGCCCGAGCTGCCGAGCCCGCCGTGGAAGCGCTGGAGCGAGACGGCGCGATCGCGCACGTGGGGCAGCATCGCCGCGGCGACGTGGTCGAGGTACGCGGCGTAGTCGGCCTTCGTGACCGCGGGCGTGCGCTCCGTCGCCGGCCAGAGGACCTTCTCCGGCGACGTGAGCCGGCTCACCGGTAGAGGTAGACCTCGGAGACCTGCGCCGAGGTGGCGCCCTCGGGCAGCGCGGTGATCCACACGAGGTAGGACTGGAAGCGCCGGCCGCCCGTGTCGAGCGGCACGCGCGTGCGCTCCTCGGTCGCCCGGGCCGAGGCGAGCTTCGTCCAGCCCGACAGCTGCTGGGGCGGGCTGCCCGACGCGGCGTACACGTCGAAGGAGAAGCCGGGCTTGGGCGTGCGGACGTCGAGGCGCCGCGGCGCGAAGGCCGGTGGCGCGTTGACGTAGATCCCGACGCCGTCCTTCTGCAGGCCGCCCTGGTAGGTCTCGGTCGTCCACGAGGTGCCGGTGCTCTTGTCCACCGCGAAGCGCGCCTCGCCGGGGTGCTCCTCCTCGTTGTCGCCGAGGGGGTCGAAGTCGCCGGCGGCCGACTGGCCGAAGGAGATCGCCTTGAGCGCCTGGCCCTGGTCGTCGCGGGCGGGCGGCGCCGCGCCGGTGCCGCGCGTGGCGCGGTCGTCGGCCAGGACGAAGAGCGCGAAGGCGACGATCGCCGCCGCGACCAGCGCCAGGACGGCGAAGACGCGTCCCGGGTGGGTGACGCGGCCTGGCAGCCGGCGGCGCGCCTCGGGCGGCAGCGTGCGCAGGACCGCGGTCGCCTCGCCCGTGACCTGCCCCGAGCGCGAGGCCTCGATGGCGAGGACCTGCTCGAGGTCGGCGATGAGCTCGGCGTCGTCGGCGTAGCGCTGGGTGAGGTCCTTCGCCGTGGCACGGTCCAGGACGGCGGCCAGCGCGCTCGAGACCTCGGGGCGCAGGAGCTGCACGTCGGGCAGGTCCTCGCGCACGTGCTTCATCGCGACGGCGACCTGGTTCTCGCCGTGGAACGGGACGTCCCCGGTGAGCATCTCGTAGAGCACGATGCCCAGGGAGTAGAGGTCGCTCTGGCCCGTGACCGCGTGGCCGAGGGCCTGCTCGGGCGAGACGTAGTCCGTCGTGCCCAGCACGCGGCCGTCGGCGGTCAGCCCGTCCTGGTCCAGCGTGCGGGCGATGCCGAAGTCGGTGACCTTCGCCGAGCCCTCCTCGTCGACGAGGACGTTCTGGGGCTTGACGTCGCGGTGGACGATGCCGCGCTCGTGGGCGGCGCCGAGCGCGCGGGCGATCTCGATGGCGTAGGCCACGGCCTCGGAGACCGGCAGCCGGCCGTGGCGGCGGATGCGCTGCTTGAGCGTCTCGCCCTCGACGTACTCGAAGACGATGTAGGGCGTCCCGTCGTCCTCGGAGGCGTCGATGACCCCGACGACGTGCGGGTGGCTGAGCTGCGCGACGGCGCGGGCCTCGCGCCGGAAGCGCTCGAGCTGGTCGGGCTGGCCCGCGATGTCGCGGTGCATCAGCTTGATCGCGACCTGGCGCTCGAGCGTGGTGTCGAACGCACGGAAGACCGTGGACATCCCGCCCGTGCCGACCCGCGCGTCGAGTCGGTAGCGCCCGCTGAGGAGCGTGCCGAGCTGGCTGCTCACAGGTCCTATTGTGGCGCGCCGCGCGTGGGGCCTGCGTCTGCACTGCGGGTTGCAGACGCAGGCCCGTCCGCGAGGGCTAGCCCTTCAGGAGCTGGAGGACCGACTGGGGCGACTGGTTGGCCTGGGCGAGCATCGCCTGGCCGGCCTGGGTCAGGATCTGGTTCTTGGTCATCGTGACCATCTCCTGGGCCATGTCGACGTCGCGGATGCGCGACTCGGCGGCGGTCAGGTTCTCCTGGTAGACGGCCGTGCCGTTCAGCGTGTGCTCGAGGCGGTTCTGGGCCGCGCCGAACGACGAGCGCAGGTTCGAGACGCCGTCGATGGCGGCGTCGATCTCCTGCAGGTCGGTGGCGGCGCCCAGCGCGAACGTCGCGGCGGGGACCACCGTGGACAGCGCCTGCTTGTCGACGGTGATGACGTCGCCGTCCTCGCTGCCGACCTGGAAGGTCACGGTGCCGGCGGCGTCGAGCAGCGTGATGCCGTTGAACTCGGCCTGGGTGCCGATGCGGTTGATCTCCGAGGCCAGGTGGTTGATCTCGGACTGGATGACCGCCTGGCCCTGGGAGCCGGTGGAGCCGTTCTTGTACTGGACGGCCAGCTCGCGGACGCGCTGCAGCATCGAGTGGACCTCGTCGAGGTTGCCCTCGGCGGTCTGGACGAGCGAGATGCCGTCCTGGATGTTGCGCTGGGCCTGGGCGAGGCCGCGGATCTGGGAGCGCATCTTCTCGGAGATGCCCAGACCGGCGGCGTCGTCGGCGGCGCGGTTGATGCGCGAGCCCGTGGAGAGCTTCTCCATGGACTTGGTGAGCTGCGCGGTGCTCTTGGCGAGCGTGCGGTGGGCGCTGAGCGCCTCGATGTTCGTGTTGATGCGGAGGGACATCAGTCAGTGTCGGGTGAGGGGTTGGGTTCTAGGTCGGGTCGTCGTCGGCGGCGGACTGGTCCCGGGGCATCCGGTCCACGTCCGTCGCGGCTGCTGCCGCGTTCTCCGCCTTCACTGCCGCCCAGATCTCCTCCCGGTAGACCGGGACCGAGCGGGGCGCCGTGATGCCGATGCGCACGTTCGACCCGCTGATCTCGATCACCTCGACCACGACGTCGTCGCCGACCATGACCTTCTCGCCAGGGCGACGGGTGATGATGAGCATGCGGGCGAGCGTACTGCGTGCCCTAGGCGGCTTCGGGCTGAGCCGCCTCCTGCTGGGCGAAGACCTTGGCGCGCACCGGGGCGTCCTGGGCCATGTTGATCACCTGGTAGCCGAAGCCCCCGGAGATGACGATCGGCGCGCGGAGGTTCACGCAGGTGTCCTCCGGGCGCTCGCCGCAGCGGACCGTGACGTACACGGAGGCCTCGGCGGCGTCGGCGTCGGTGAGGCCGACGCGAGCGGCCTCCTCGTCGGCCAGCTCGACCTCGTAGGAGGCGAAGAACTGCCACGGGTTCGTGACGGGCAGGGCCAGGTCGGGGTCCTCGAGCGAGTGCAGCCACACGAAGGCGCTGTCGTCGCTCTTGGCGAGCAGGGCGTACTGGCGGCCGCCCAGACCGATGAGGCCCGCGGGGAAGTCGATGATCGACTCCTGCGGGACCTCGAGCTCGCCGAAGCGGCTCGAGCGGAGGGTGGTCATGGTGGTCATGGTCCTCGGTGTGGTGGTGGAGGGATCTAGCGGAGGAAGTCGAGGAGGGACAGCTGGAAGAGCTGGGCGCCCGTCTTGAGCGCGGCCTCGTAGGCGGTCTTCTGCGTGGTCAGGCGGGTGAGGGCCTCGGCCAGGTCGGCGCCCTCGAGGTCGCGCAGGCGCGTCTGGCCGGCCATGTCGAGGTCGTCGAGGCGCGCGACGGCGGCGTCGACGCGCACCTGGGCGGCGCCGACGGTCGCCTGGGCGGCGTTGACGGTGTCGAGGTTGGCGGTGAGGCCCGCGAGGTCCGCGCCGCGCAGGGCGGCGAGGTCGGCGGGGGTGCCCCCACGCAGGTGATCGGCCAGGTCGCGCAGCGTGTTGAGCAGGAGGCCGTCGGCCGCGCCCTGGCCGGAGCCCAGGACGCTGGCGGCGCTGACGTTCACGCCGACGCTCACGCCCGGGCCGATCTCGCGGGCGACCGTCGCGGCGTTGCCGGCGAACGTGTCCGACCCGAAGGCGTAGGGCGGCGTCGTGCTGTCGGTGCCGCTGAAGATCCACGCGCCGTCGACCTGGACGCGCACGGCGTCCTTGGCGGCCTCGGCGATCTGGTCGACCTCGAGGGCCATCGTCTCGCGGTCCTTGGCGTCGACGGTGCCGTTGGCGGCCTGGATCGCGAGCTCCTTGGCCCGCTGGATGAGCTGGCTGAGCTGGCCCAGCGACGAGTCGGTCGCGTCGAGGCGGCTGGTCGCCGACGTGGCCGAGCGCCGGTGGCCCTCGATCTCCGAGACCGTCGAGCGCTCGACGAGCGCCTCGCGGACCTGGAGCGGGTCGTCGGACGGGCGGTTGAGCCGGCGGCCCGTGGCGATCTCGCGCTGCGTGGCGGCGATCTCGGCCTGGCGGGCGGCCGCGTCGCTCAGCAGCCGGTTGTTCAGCATGCCCTGGGTGATCCGCATGGCTACAGGCCCACCCGGCCGGTGCGGTTGATCAGGGCGTCCAGCGTCTCGTCCATCGTCGTCATGACGCGGGAGGCCGCCTGGTAGCCGCGCTGGAAGCGCATCATGTTCGTGAGCTCCTCGTCCAGGGAGACGCCGGCGACCTCCTGGCGGCGCTCCTCGAGCTGGTTGAGGACGGCGGTGGCGGTGGCCTCGCCGGCGCGGGCGGTGGCCGCGTCGCCGCCGATGCGCGAGACGAGGTCGTTGTAGCCCCGCTCGGCCAGGCCGCCGCGCAGGCCGGCGATGGCCTTGGCCACGTCGTTGGCGCCCGCGTTGACGGCCGACGTGGCGCGGACGGTGGCCGGGGTGACGACCGCGGTCAGCGCCCCGGCGGTGGCGCCGGAGAAGACTGGGGTCGGGTGCAGGGCGTTGACCGTCGACGCGAGGTCGCTGGCGACCTGGTCGAGCCCGGCGCGGTAGCCGGTGATCTTCGCGGCGACGTCCTGCAGGCCGCCGATCTGCCCGCCCGGGCTCGACAGCGCCTGGGGCCAGGTGACGGTCGGGCCCGAGACGATGGGCGTCGCGGCGCCGCCGAAGCTCACCTCGATGACGCCGCCGCCGAGGTCGGCGACGGAGACGCGGCCGAGCTTGGAGAGCTGGTCGAGCAGGACGTCGCGGCGGTCGAGCTGGTCGTTGGGCTGCGTGCCGGCGGCGACCGCGCGGGAGATCGCGTCGTTGAGGACGCCGAGCTCCTTGGCGATCTGGTCGACCGGGCCGCCGACGGCGACGATCTGCGCGGCGCCGTTCGTGGCGTCGGCGGCGATCGAGTCCATGCGGCCCGCGAGGGTGTTGAAGGCGTCGGCGAGCGTCGCGGCCTGGCCGGCGACGGCCTCCTTGGCGGCGGCGGACTCCGGGTGGCTGGCGAGGTCCTGCCACGCGCTCCAGAACTTGCCCAGCAGCGCGTTGAGGCCGTTGTCGCCCGGCTCCTGGAGGATGTCCTCGACGCGCGAGAGGGCGTCGGAGGTGACGGAGTCCTGGCCGAGCGAGAGGTTCTGCGCGCGGACCTGGAGGTCGAGGAACTGGTCGCGGATGCGGCGGATCGACTTGAGGTCGACGCCCTGGCCGAGCTGGATGCCGGCGCCCGACTCGTAGGTCCCCTGCGGGACGGTGAGCGAGGGGGAGGCGGCGAGGACGGCCTCCTGGCGCGTGTAGCCGACGGTGCCCGCGTTGGCGATGTTGTGGCCCGTGATGTCCAGGGCGCGCTGGTTGGCCATGAGGCCGCTCAGCGCGAGGTTCAGGCCGGAGAAGCTCGAGACGGGCACGGGCTAGACCTCGAGGTCCAGGACGCGGCGGGCGGTCTGGTAGCCGGTGGCGCCGACGCCGCCGAGGGTCACGCGCATCGAGCCGCCGGGCTCGGCCGGCGGGCGGTAGCCGCCGTCCTCGCCGGCGCCGCCGAGCATCCCGACGAGGTGGCCGAGGAAGGCGAGCTCCTGGCGCATGAGGGCGCGGTTGAGGTGGTGCTGCTGGCCGACCTCGGCGAGCAGGCCGCGCAGCTCGGTCGAGCGCGTGCGGGCCGCCTCGGCGGTCGCGGGGTCCATGAGGGCGGTCATCGCCTCGAGGGTCACCGCGTGGGCGGGGACGCCGAGGGCCTGGCCGGCGCGCGTGAGGACGAGGGTGCGGTCGCGCTCGAGCAGCGACCGGCGCTCCATCTCGGCCTGGATCGTGCCGAGGTGGGCGAGGACGCCGTCGACGTTGCGCGCGCGGATCGCCTGCGACTGGTGCAGGACGGCCTGCAGCAGGCGGCGCGCCGACTCGAGCTGCGCGTCGAGGTGGCGCAGGACGTCGGGCCCGAAGGTGCCGGGGATCGGGAGGGCCGTGGCGGTCACGCCCGCGGGGCCTCCGTGGCGTCGGTCGTCGTGGTCGCCTCGGCGATGGCGTCGGCGAGCATCGACGAGAACATGTCGTTGAACGCGCCGCTGGTGCCCGAGGCGGACTTCGGCATGGCGGTCTTGAGCAGCTCGCCGGCGACCTGGCGCATGAGCAGGCGCTCCATGCCGGCGGCGACGGTCGGGTCGACGCTCGTCATCAGCGCTTCACCTGGTTGGCGATCTCCAGGAGCTGGTCCTGGGTCATGATGGCCTTGGAGGCGAGCTCGAAGCCGCGCTGGGCCTCCATCATGTCCGTCATCGCCGAGGCCATGTCGACGCCGGAGCTCTCCAGCGCGCCCTGGCGGACGGTGGTGCTCTGGGCGGGGCGCGGCTGGCCGCTGCGCGGGCCCGGCACGAAGGTGTTGTTCGGGCCGGCCTCGAGGCCGCCCGGGGCGTTGACCTCGACGATGCGCAGCTGGCCGAGCTGGCGGCCCTGCACCGTGACGCGGCCGTCGGCGGCGATGGCGACCTGGTCGACCGGCGTGCCGGGCGGGAGGGTGATCGCCGGCTCGAGGAGCTCGCCGCTGTGGAGGGTCAGGCGGCCCTGCGCGTCCGTGCCGAGCTGGCCGTCGCGGGTGAGGCCGACGCGGCCGTCGAGCGTGCGGACCTGGAGGAAGCCCTGGCCCTCGAGGGCGACGTCGAGCGGCTGGTTGGTCGTCTCGAGCGAGCCCTGCTGCATCGAGCGGCCGACGAGCGTGCTCGCCGAGCCGGCGCCGATGCGCACGCCCGGCTCCGAGCCGCGCGGGCCGTCGGCGTAGACGAGGTCGCGGAACGCGATGCGGCCCGGCTTGTAGCCGGTCGTGGACACGTTCGCCAGGTCGTCGGCGACGAGGTCCATGCGCTGCTGCTGCGCCATCATCCCGGCCGCGGCCGAGTACATGCCTTCAAGCACTCACGTTCTCCTGTGCGGGAGGTGGAGCGCGTGCCTCCGCCAGTGGGCGGTCCAGCCTGCGTGCTCCGGTGTCGTCCCGGTGGTCGGCCGGAGCCGAACCACCTTGAGCGCGGCGTCCAGGTCACCTGGACGCCGCGGGCGCGCCCGCGGGCGCGCGAGGGCCTGCTAGCCCGGCAGCCCGCCGACCTGCGAGGCGGCGAGCTTCAGCGTGTCGTCGATCGTCGTGACGGCGCGCTGGCCGGCCTCGAAGGCGCGCATCGAGGCCATCATGTCGACCATCGTGCGCGCCGGCGTGACGCCGGAGGCCTCGAGCGTCCCCGTCAGCACTCGGCCGGTGCCGCGGCCGCCGGCCTGGCCGGTGAAGAGGTTCTCACCCTGCTTGGCCAGGCCCTGGACGTCGAAGACCCCGACGTCGGCCGGGTCGACGGTGCCCTGCGGGGTGACGCGCACGGGCTGGCGGTTGGGGCCGAGGACCTGGTTGCCCTGGGCGTCGCCCAGCGTGCGGTCCGCGAGCACGGTGAAGCGCCCGTTGCGGGTGTAGCGCTCGCCCTGGTCGGTGCGCACGGCGAACCAGCCCTCGCCCTGGACTGCCAGGTCGAGCGGCTCGTTGGTGGCGCGCATGTCCGACGGGCGGAAGTCCGTCGTCTGGCCGGTGATGCGCACGCCGGCGCCGAGGGTGCCGATCGCGCGGCCCGTGCGGCGGTCGGCGAGCAGGAGCTCCCCGAAGGAGCTCTGCGTGGCGCGGTCGGCCTTGTAGCCGGGCGTCGTCGCGTTGGCCAGGTCGTTGGCCAGCTGGTCCTGGCGCACCTGCTCGGCGAGCATGCCGGAGGCGGCGATGAAGAGTCCACGGTCCATCGCCTCCGTGGTCGGCTGAAGCTCCGGCGCTTTGAGCCGACCACTGGACGGATGGAGGCGCTCGTCCTCGTCCGCGGCCTGCTGCCCGACCTCCCGGTGCGACCCGGGACGATCATGCACGGCCGCGTCGTCGACCCGCAGACGATGCTGCTGGAGGGCGTGCCCATCTCGGCGCAGCTGCCGGCGGGCGTCGCCCCGGGCGACGTCCTGCGCCTCAGCGTCCAGGAGGCGGCCGCCGAGCGGCTGCACCTGCACGTCGAGGGCAAGGTCGAGCTGCCCGCCCAGCAGGCACAGGCCCAGCAGGTCCAGCAGTCCTCCCAGGCCAGCGCGGCGCAGCAGGCCCAGGCCCAGGCGCTCGCGGTGCCGCTCCCGGGCGGCGCCATGGTCCAGGTGCTGCCCGACGGGTCGGGCGCGGGCGGGGGCGGGGCACGCCGCGGCGGCGCCGCCGTCACCGTCCGCTTCGACTCCCCGACGCTCGGCCGCCTCGACGTGCGCCTCGACCGCCACGCCGCGGCGGTCCACGTCAGCGCCGGCGAGCCCGCCGACCGCGTCCGCGCCGCCGCCGCGGAGCTGCGCCTGACGCTGAGCGCCGTCCTCGGCCACCCCGTCGCCGTGACCGTCCACCCGCGCGGGAGGACGCTCGATGCCTCCGCGTAGGGCCGTCGCGCTGCGCTACGACCGCAGCGCCGACAGCGCCCCGAAGGTCGTCGCCACCGGTGCCGACCTCGTCGCCGACCGCATCCTCGAGCGCGCCCGCGCGGCCGGCGTCCCCGTCCGCGAGGACCCCGCCCTCGCCGAGGCCCTCGCCCGCCTCGCCGCCGAGGCCGAGATCCCCGAGGACCTCTGGGGCGCCGTCGCCGAGGTCCTCGTCTGGGCCTACGGCATCTCCCGCTGACCCCTCGTGAGAAGCAGGGGCCTGTCCCCTTCTTCGCACCGCGCGTCGCGGCGTGGTGCGCCAGAACCGCATGGACAAGCGGAATGGGCGGCGTGAGAAGCAGGGGCCTGTCCCGTTCTTCGCATGGGACCCTCCCGTCGTCGCGGGTGCGGAGCTGCGTCCGGACGCCCGTGGGGATGCGGCGGGGGCTGTTCGGCAGTGAGGGAGGGAGACCGCCGGCGGGTTCGGCCGACGTGGGCGGTCTTGTGGGTTCGAGCGTCGTGACCCTGTGATCTCCGGCGTGAGACGCCGGGATCGACAGGGTCGTGGCCGGCGGGGTCGCCTGCAGCATCGAGTGGCGGATCGAGCCCGGGATGTGCGGGTCGATCCGCCAACGGATGGCCCGAAGCGTCTTGCGGCTCGGCGGCCGCTTCGCCGCCACCCTCTCCTCGGTGCTGATCGGCGCGTGCGGCATCCCTCGGGCGGCGCGGGTGCGGAGCTCCGCGCCGCGTCACCCAGGCCGCCTGCGCGACCCTCACCCCCGCGTCGACAGCACGACGCCCTCGTCGACGTCGAGGCGGACGGAGGTGAAGCCGCTCGCGGGGTCCAGGACGTGGGCGGCGTAGGCCTCGCAGGCGGGGTCGTCGCGGCTGAGGTCCGCGACGACGAGGGCGCCGCGGCGCAGGCGGGGCTCGGCGAGGCGCAGGACGTCGAGGTAGCGGTCGTTCCAGCCGTCGAGGAAGAGGAGGTCGACCGCCGCGGGGTCGTCGGCGAGCGTCTGGAGCGCGTCGCCGGCGCGGAGGTCGACGAGGTCGGCCAGGCCGCTGGCCGTCAGGTGGTCGCGGGCCAGGGCGACCTTCGCCGCGTCGAGCTCGGTCGTCACGAGCCGCCCGTCGCCGCCGAGGTCGCGCAGGCCCGCGGCGAGGTGGATCGTCGAGAAGCCGACGGACGCGCCGAACTCGACGACCGAGCGTGCCCCGGTGGCGACGACGAGGACGTGCAGGAGCTCGCCGACCTCGCGCGCCACCGCGATGGGCGCCGTGCCGTAGAGCTCCGCGCGCTCGCGTCCGTAGACCTTGCGGCCGAGCTGCGCCTCCCGGGCGCGGACGCGGGCCTTGCCCGCGCCGTCCTCGCGCGCGCCGGCGGCCTCGATCCGGGCGAGGACCTCGACGACGGCGGACTCCCGCAGCGTGCGCACGTCGTGAAGCCTGCCGCACGACGACGAACGGCCGCCCGAAGGCGGCCGCTCGCAAGGTCCCGGAAGGTGCTGCGGTGTCGCGGGCTAGGCGACGGCCTGGAACAGCGCGGCGTCGTCGGCCAGCGCCAGGCGCAGGGTCTTCTTGAGCGCGCCGTGGATCTGGCAGACGCGCGACTCGGAGACGCCGAGGATGTCGCCGATCTCGGCGAGCGTCATGCCCTTGACGTAGAGCAGGACCGCGACCTCGCGCTCGCGCTGGGGCAGCTGGGCGAAGGCGGCGCGGAACTTCGTCTTGGCCTCCTCCGTCGCGGTGGCGAAGACCGGGTCCAGGCGGTCGTCGTCGGCGGCGATGGTGTCGAGGCGCTCGATCGTCGTCTCGTCGTCGCCCAGGACGACGGTGTTCAGCGACGTGACGTCGGACTGCGTGACCTCGTCGCGGTGCCGGCGCAGCTCCTCGAGGGAGATGCCCATCGTCTCGGCGAGCTCGGGGGCGGTGGGGCGACGGCCGTGCAGGCGCGAGAAGTCGTCGGCGGCGCGCTCCATGTCGCGCTCCCAGCGGCGGACGGAGCGCGGGGCCCAGTCCTGGCGGCGCAGCTCGTCGAGCACGGCGCCGTGGATGCGGGTCCACGCGTACTGCTCGAGCGTGGCGCCCTTCTCTGGGTCGTAGCGGTCGATCGACTGGATGAGCGCCTCGAGGCCGCAGGAGATGAAGTCCTCCACCTCGCAGCGGGCCGGCATCTCGCGGACCTTCTTGTAGACGATGTACTTCACCAGCGGCGCGAAGGTGAGGACGAGCCGATCGCGCAGGGCGCGGTCGTTCGTGCGGCGGTACTCCTGCCAGAGGGCGAGCGAGTCCTCAGGGGAGAGCCGGCGCGGCTTGGTGGAGGTGGCGGTTGCGAGGCGCATGAGGGCGGTGGTCCTTCCGGGGGGACGGTCTGGCGGGGACGAGAGGAGCATCGGAATCCGCCGGTGACCGAACGATCCCCGGTTCCCGGTATTCGCCCGAGGAGAGCGGTCCATCGCCGTCCTCCCCAGAAGTGGGGACCCCCCGTCCGCTCGCCGGGGCTGCGCTCAACCGCCGAGCGGCCCTGCCGACCTCAAGGCCATGACCCTCCAGGCGTCACCCGGCTCGACGTCCCCGTTCGCGGGCGCGCGCGCCACGGTCGACGCCCACCTCGTGCGCGCACACGCGACGCTGCGCGCGGGAGACGTCCGGGCCTTCGCGGCCTCCCTCCACGCCGCCGGCCGCCTCGACGACCCCCAGTCCCGCTACCTGGCCCGCCGCCTCACCGCCCAGCTCGCGCTGGCGGCCACCGGCGGGACCCCGGAGCTGGCCGCCCGCTTCCTGGCCACCGCCCTGGACGCCGTGGTCTGCGACCTCGAGGGGACGCCGGCCGAGCCGGTGCTGCTCGAGCTCGCCGGCCTGGCCCTCACCGGCCTCGGCGACCGCGCCGGCGCCACCGCGCTGGCCGCGGCCGCCCGCCGCCTGGACCCCACGGCCCAGGCGTTCCCCACCGTCTCGGCGGACGCGATCGCCGCCCGCGGGCCACTGGCCACCGCCGCCCTGCCCGCCGACGTCCAGGAGGCCGTGCGGGACCTCGGGGCACGTGCCCGCGCGGCCGCCGACGCCGCCCGGCCCGCGACGGGCCTGACCATCGCCCTGACGATGATCGTCCGCGACGAGGAGGCGATGCTCGGCCGCACGCTCGCCGCCGCCCGCACCGCGGTCGACGAGCTGGTCGTCGTGGACACCGGCTCGACCGACCGCACCGTCGAGATCGCCCTCGAGCACGGCGCCCGCGTCCTGCATCACCCGTGGACCGGCCACTTCGCCGAGGCCCGCAACGTCGCGATGGACGCCGCGACGGCCGACTGGCTCCTGGTCCTCGACGCCGACGAGGTCCTCGTCGAGGCCGACGCCGCGCTGCTGCGCGAGCTCGCCGGCCGCACCTGGCGCGAGGCGTTCTACCTGCGCGCGACGAACCACACCGGGGAGCTCGGCGACGGCAGCGCGAGCACCACCGACAGCCTGCGCCTGTTGCGCAACCGCCCCGGCCACCGCTACGAGGGCCGGATCCACGAGCAGATCGCCCACCGCCTGCCCGGCTTCGTGCCCGAGCGCGTCGAGCGCACCGCCGTGCGCTTCGAGCACTTCGGCTACCTCGGCGAGGTCCGCGAGGCCAAGGACAAGTCCGCCCGCAACCTCGAGCTCCTCGAGCGCCAGCGCGCGGAGGGCGACGACAGCCCGTTCCTGCACTTCAACCTCGGCTCGGAGCACCTCGTCCTGGGCTCCGCCCCCACCGCCGCCGAGCACTTCCTCACCGCCTGGCGCCGCATCCGCGCCGACCGCGACCCCACGTCCTTCGGCTTCGCGCCGTCGCTGGGCTCGCGGATGCTCAAGGCGCTCAACGCCAGCGGCCGCGCCGCCGAGGCGCTCGAGCTCGGCGACGACGTCCTGCGCCTGCTGCCGGGCTACACCGACGTCGTCCTCGAGCAGGGCCGCGCGGCCCTGGCCCTCGGCGACACCCGGCGCGCCGCCGCCCAGTTCCGGCAGGCGCTCGAGCTGGGCGACGCGCCGACCAAGTGGCACGGCGCCGTCGGCGCCGGTGGGCCCATCGCCCTCGTCGAGCTCGCCCGCGTCCAGCGCGCCGAGCAGGACCACGCCGGCGCCCGCGCCACGCTCGAGCGCTGCGCCCGCGAGCACCCCGGCTTCCACGGCGTCGCCGAGCCGCTGGCCGAGCTCCTGCTCGCCTCCGGCACCCCCGCGGCCGGCGTCCCGGCCGCCGTCGAGGCCGTCACCGGCGCCCTCAGCCCCGCCGACTGCTTCCAGGTCGCCGTCCCGCTCTACGAGGCCGGCGCCGTCGCCGAGGCCGAGGGCCTCCTGCGCCGCGTCCTGCAGGCCCGCCCGCACGTCCACCACGCGCGCGTCGTGCTGGCCGAGGCGCTGCTGAGCCAGGGCCGCCTCGAGGAGGCCGCCGCCGAGGTCGCGCACGTCCCGCCGACCGCCGGCTGCGCCGCGGCCGCCGCGCGCACCGCCGCCTTCGTCGCCCTCGCCACCGGCGGTGACGCCGACCTCGACGCCGCCGCCCACGCCGGCCTCCCCGACGACGAGCTCGCCGCCTTCCGCGCCTGGGCTGGCCAGGACGTCGCCGTCCCCGCCGCGGCCGCCCCGGTCCTCGCCACGATGCTCGACGCCCTGGCCCGCCTCGAGCGCTTCGAGGCCTTCGAGGCGCTGGCCCGCGCCGTCGACGCGCTCGCGCTCCCCGCGCGCGAGCGTCGTGAGCTGCTCGCCGGCGTCTACCTGCGCCGTGGCTTCCTCGACTCGGCCGCCGAGGAGTGGATCGCCGCGGTCCAGGAGGACGGGCCCGACGCCCGCGCGCTGGACGGCCTGGCGCGCATCGCCGACGCGCGCGGCCTGCACGACGACGCCGAGGTGTTCCGCACCGAGGCCCGGACCCTGCTCGCCGCGGCGGCCTAGGACGGACGTCCACGTGCCGATCAAGTCGCGCAGGAACCACGCCGATGACCTGGACGACCCCGGCCATGGACGGTCGAGGAGCTTCCAGGAGGAACGCTAGATGTCGCTGCACCACTTCCCCGCGCTGCCGCCGGTCGGAGCACCCGCTCCCGTCGGACCGCCGGCGCCTGCCGGTGGCCCTGCGGCGACGCCCGCGTCCGGCGACTTCGGTCGCGTCCTGGACCTCGAGGCCGCCCGCGCCCGCAAGGTCGACCTCCCCGACGAGGTCGTCGCGGACATGACGCGTGCGTCCGAGCTCGTCGACCGCCTGGCCTTCGAGGGCCGGCAGGTCCAGTTCTCCACCCACGAGCTGAGCGGCAAGGTCGTCGCCGGGCTCGTGGACAGCGAGGGGGCGCTCATCCGCCGCCTCGACCTCCGCGACGTCGTCCACGGCTCGGTGCCGGGGGACGTGGCCTAGCCGATGGCGGGCCTCCAGCTCGGCGGCCTCGTGTCCGGCATGGACACGAGCGCGGTGATCGACCAGCTCATCCAGGTCGAGTCGCAGGGCAAGACGCGCCTCACCCTGCGCCAGACCGCCGAGCAGGCCAAGCAGGACGCCCTCAAGGACGTCCAGACCCAGCTCGGCAAGCTCAAGACCGCCGCGGGCGACCTGCGCTCGGTCCTGCTGTGGGCCGACAAGCAGTCCGTCGAGAGCTCGAGCGCGAAGGTCGGCGTCCGCCAGACCGCCGGCGCCGGCCCCGGCGGCCACACGGTCGGCGTCGTGTCGCTGGCCACCGCCGAGCAGCACACCTTCTCGTTCACCGAGCAGGCCGGCGCGTCGTCGATCACGATCGGCGCGAAGACCGTCAACCTGGCCGCGGGCGCCAAGGTCGGCGACGCGGTCGCCGCCATCAACGGCGACGCGACGCTCGGCGTCTTCGCCGTCGACGTCGGCGGCAAGCTCGTCCTCTCCGCGCGCACGACGGGCGAGGACAGCGCCTTCACCGCCTCGGGCGCCGGCCTGGCCGAGGTCCCCGGCACCGCCCGCCCGGGCGCCGACGCGGTCTACACCCTGGACGGCGTCCAGAAGACCTCGCCCACGAACGTCGTCACCGACGCCCTGCCCGGCGTCGAGCTGACGCTCAAGGGCCGCACGACCGAGGACGCCGACATCACCGTCGGCAACCCGGGCCCGGACGCCGCGGCCGTCAAGGACAAGGTCAAGGCGTTCATCGAGGCCTACAACGGCACCGTCGAGACGCTCCAGCTCAAGCTCGACGACAAGCGCGTCGCCAACGCCACGACGACGACCGACGCCAAGCGGGGCGCCCTCTACGGCGACTCCGGCGTGCGGGCCGTGCTCAGCGAGCTGCGCGGCGTCCTGGGCGAGCTCGGCGGCCCGCTGGGCATCACGACCGGCAAGGCCACCGGCGGCGCCGCGTCGGCCGACAGCCTCAAGGGCAAGCTCTCCTTCGACGAGACGGCGTTCAACGAGAAGCTCGCGGCCGACCCGCTCAGCGTCCGCACGCTGCTCGGCGGCGGCGGCGTCGACGGCCTCGCCCAGGCGGTCGAGAAGGTGCTCGCGCCGCAGGTCGAGGCCGACGGCATCCTCGCCCAGCGCCAGAAGGGCTCGCAGGCCGAGCTCTCGTCGATCAAGAGCAGCCTCGACGCGTTCGACAAGCGCCTCGAGACCAAGGAGCAGCGGCTGCGGGTGCAGTTCGCGGCCATGGAGGCCGCCCTCCTCAAGAGCCAGTCCGCCCAGTCGGACCTCGCGAACCTCATCGCCTCGATGGGGTCGTCGTAGGACACCTGACGAGCGGCTCAAGACGCTTCGGCCACGGACGACCACCCGGGTGAGATGAACCCCTACGGCCGGACCGACGCCTACCGCGAGAGCGCGATCCTCACCGCCTCGCCCGAGCAGCTCGTCGTGCACCTGTACGACGGCGCGCTGCGCTTCCTGCGCCAGGGCCAGGTCCTGCTCGAGCAGGAGGGCGCCACCGTCCAGGCCGTCGACCGCCTCAACCGCGCGACCGCCATCGTCGACGAGCTGCTCATGACGCTCGACAAAGAGCGCGGCGGCGAGCTCGCCGAGCGCCTCGAGGGCATCTACGTCTTCTGCAAGCGCCTGCTCATCGACGCGCGCCTCGAGCGCGACCCGTCGAAGATCGGCACGGTGGTGACGCTCCTGGCGGAGCTGCGCGAGTCGTGGGCCCAGCTGGCCAAGGGCGGCGCCCCGGCGCCCGCGCCGGCCACCCCGACGGCCCCCGTCCCGGCGTGAGCCCCGAGCAGGCCGCGGGCCAGCTGCTGGCCGTCGGCCGCGAGGAGGTCGCCCTGGCCGCCCGCGAGGACGGCTGGGAGCACCTCGAGGAGCTCGCCGTCCGGCGCGCCGCGGCGCTCGCCGCGCTGGCCGGCGGCCCCGTGCCGCGGGAGCTGCTGCCGGTCCTCCACGAGGCGCTGGCCCTCCAGCGCGCCGCCGCCGACCACCTCACGCACCGCCGCGACGCCCTGCGCCGCGAGCTCGGCGGCACCGCCCGCCACCGCGCCGGCGTCGGCGCCTACGCGGCGGCCGCCGGCGTCGCCTAGCGCCCCGCGCGATGTCCGCGTCCAGCCCGCGCTGGACGCCGCGCTCAACTCGGTTCGGCTCCGGCCGACCACTGCACTAGGCCACCACGGACGGCGGCCACCCGGCAAGCCCAGGGACGGGACGCCACCAGCGATCCGCCCGTCCATGGAGCTCTTCGACACCACGCACCTCGGCCTCGAGCGGGCCCTCGCCGGCGCGGCCGCCCGCCAGTCGGCCATCGCGGGCAACCTCGCCAACGTGTCCACGCCGGGCTACCGCCGGCAGGACCTGGACTTCCACGGCGTGCTGCGCAACGCCTTCGCCGAGGGCGGCAAGGACGCCCTCGAGCGGGCCGACCTCACGCCGAGCGCCGACCCGCTGGCCCCGATGCGCCTCGACGGCAACTCCGTCGACGCCGATGTCGAGGCCGCCGAGCAGGCGCGCAACGGCCTCGAGTACGAGGCGCTGGCCTCCGTCATCAAGGCGCGCGACGACGTGCTGCGCGCGGCGATCGGGGTCGCCTAGCCATGGGCCTCTTCGACGCGATCGACGCCACCGGCTCGGCGCTCAGCGCCGAGCGCATGCGCCTCGACGTCACCGCCGAGAACCTCGCCAACGCGCAGACCGTCGGCTACCGCCGCAAGGAGGTCGCGCTGCAGTCGATGGACGGCGCCGCCCGTCCGGGCTCCTTCGGCGAGGCGCTGGACCGCGCCGCCAAGGGCGTGCAGGTCACGGCCATCGTCGAGGACCAGACGCCGCTGCGGCGCGTCTACGACCCGGGCCACCCGCAGGCCGACCAGCAGGGCTACGTCGAGATGCCCAACGTCGACACCGTCACCGAGATGGTCGAGCTCATCGGCGCCTCCCGCGCCTACGAGGCGAACGTCACGGCGATGCAGACGGCCAAGCAGCTCTTCACCCGGACGCTGGACCTCCTGCGATGACCGTCGTCGACCCGTCCTTCCTCACCTCCGGGCCCGAGTGGTCGGTCGACCTCGGCGAGGGCGTCGGCTCCGTCGGGGGCCTCGGCGACGCCGAGCGCTCCGGCGCCGGCTCCTTCGGCAACGTCCTCTCCGAGCAGATCTCGAACCTCGAGAGCCTGCAGGTCGACGCCGCCGAGCAGTCCCGCGCGCTGGCCACCGGCCAGGCCGACGACCCCGCGCAGGTCGTCATGGCGGTCGAGAAGGCCCGCCTCTCCATGCAGCTCGCCGCCCAGCTGCGCACCAAGGGCGTCGAGGCCATCAACGACGTGATGCACACCCAGGTCTGATGCAGCTCATCCAGTCGCTCGACACCAAGGGCAAGGCCATCCTCGGCGCGGTCGCGCTGGGCTTCGTCGCCGCGGTGTTCCTCCTCTTCAAGCTCACCACCGCGCCGTCGTGGCAGACGGTGCAGTCCGGCCTGGACCCGGCGCAGACCGGCAAGGTCACCAGCGCGCTGGCCGACAAGGGCATCGCCTTCGAGCTCCAGCAGAACGGCAGCGCCGTCGCCGTGCAGGAGGCCTCCGTCGCCCAGGCGCGCATCGCGCTGGCCGAGGCCGGCGTCTCGGGCACCGCCCAGCAGCCCGGCTTCGAGCTGCTCGACAAGCAGAAGCTCGGCGCGTCGTCCTTCCAGCAGCAGGTCGCCTACCAGCGCGCCCTGGAGGGCCAGATCGCCCAGACGATCGGCCAGGTGCAGGGCGTCGGCTCGGCGCAGGTGCGCCTCACGCTGCCCAAGGACGAGCTCTTCACCGACGAGGAGAAGCCGTCGACCGCCGCGGTGCTGCTCGGCAGCGCCGGCACGCTCGACGGCGGCGGCGTGCGCGGCATCGCCAACCTCGTCGCCTCCTCCGTCCCGGGCCTGAAGACCGACGCGGTGACGATCACCGACGCCGCGGGCCAGATGCTGTGGCCGCAGGGCGAGGGCGGCGCCGCCGGCAACGGCGCGGCGTCCAAGACCGCGATGCAGGCCCGCTACGAGAGCCAGCTGCAGAGCCAGCTCGACGCGATGCTCGCCCGCACCGTCGGCCCGGACAAGGCCCAGGTGCAGGTGCGCGCCGACCTCAACGTCGACGACGCCACCAAGGAGCAGCTCGAGTACGCGACCAAGGGCACGCCCCTCACGCAGACCGAGGAGAGCGAGACGCTGCGCGGCCAGGGCGCCGCCGGCCAGGCGGCCGGCACCGGCTCGAACATCCCGGCCTACGCCCAGGGCCAGGCGGGCGGCGGCGGCACCTCCAACTACCGCAAGAACGCCACGAAGACCGAGTTCGGCGTCAACAAGACGGTCACCCGCACGCGCGTCGCGCCGGGCGCCGTCAACCGCCTGTCGGTCTCCGTCATGGTCGACAAGGCCGCCAAGGCGGACGTCGCCGCGATCCAGAAGGCCGTCGAGGCCGCCGCGGGCACCCAGCAGGGTCGCGACACCGTCTCGGTCCAGGAGGTCACCTTCGCCAAGCCGGTCGAGGCGCCCGCGCCCGGGCCGCTCGGCGCGATCCCCGGCGGCATCCCCGGCATCGCGAAGATCGCCGGCCTCGGCCTCGGCGTCCTGCTCTTCCTCTTCTTCATGACGCGCCACCTGCGCAAGCGCGAGGACGAGGAGCTCGGCGAGCCGGCGTGGCTGGCCCAGCTCGCGGCGGCCGAGCGCGAGGCCCTGCCGGCCGCCCCGGCCGGCCAGCCGGCGCAGCCGGGGATGGTCATCCCGACCATGCAGGACTTCGAGGACCCGCGCAAGATGGCGATCGAGAACCTCGTCGAGCGCGAGCCCGAGCGCGTCGCCGCCCAGCTGCGCACCTGGATCACCGAGGAGTAGCGCGCGGTGGCCGAGACGAGCACCGAGGTCGTCCAGCGGTCGCGCGCCGCCCACCTGACGGGGCGCCAGAAGGCCGCGGTCTTCCTCATCACGATCGGCTCCGGCCGCGCGGCCGAGGTCCTCAAGCACCTGACCGACCGCGAGGTCGAGGCGCTCTCGGCGGAGATGGCCACGCTGTGGCGCATCGAGGTCGAGACCGCGCAGGCGGTCCTCGAGGACCTCGCCGAGGAGTTCCGCCAGCGCAACGACTTCGCGCTGGGCGGCCCCGAGTTCGCCAAGGAGGTGCTCGTCCAGCTCGTCGGCGACGAGCGCGCCGAGGAGATCATCGGGTCGATCACCGCCCAGGCCGAGCTGCGCCCGTTCGACTTCCTGCGCCGCACGCCGCCGGAGCAGATCGTCACGTTCCTGGCCGACGAGTCGCCGCAGACCGTCGCGCTCGTCGTCGCGTCGCTGCACAAGAAGCTCGCCGCCCGCGTGCTCAGCGCGCTGCCCTCCGAGCTGCAGGCCGACGTGGCGCTGCGCATCGCGACGATGGGCGACACGAACCCGGGCGTCATCGAGGACATCGAGCGCGGCCTGCGCCAGAAGCTCTCGACCGTCGTCAACCAGGAGTTCTCGTCCGCCGGCGGCGTCGACTCGCTCGCCGAGATCCTCAACGGCGCGGGGCGCTCGACCGAGCGCAACGTCCTGCAGGCGATCGCCGAGGAGCGTTCCGAGCTCGCCGACGAGATCCGCCAGCGCCTCTTCACCTTCGACGACATCATCGTCCTGTCGGACCGCGACATCCAGCTCGTGCTGCGCGAGGTCGACCAGAAGGACCTCGCCCTGGCGCTGCGCGGCGTCGGCGAGGAGGTCCGCGAGCGCGTCTTCGCCAACATGTCCTCCCGCGGCGCCGACATGCTGCGCGAGGACCTCGAGACCGGCCAGCCCCAGCGGCGCGCCGTCGTCGAGGAGGCGCAGGGCAAGGTCGTGGCCGCCGTCCGCCGCCTCGAGGACGCGGGCGCCATCACGCTCGGCCGCGGCGGCGAGGACGGCGACGAGGAGGAGGTCATCTAGTGCAGGACTTCGCCCTCCCGACGCTCGAGCCGCTGGCCGCGACGCTCATGGCCGAGGCGGCGCCGGCACGGCCGCAGGTCGACCTCGAGGCCGAGGCGCAGGCCGCCCGCGAGGCGGGCTTCGCCGCCGGCCTGGAGGAGGGGCGCGCCGCGCTGTCCGGGGCGATCGCCGCGCTGCAGGCCGCCGCGCAGGCCCTGGCCGACGAGCGCGCGAGCGTCGCCGCCGACTGCGAGCGCGAGGCCGTGGGCCTCGGGCTGCGCATCGCCCAGCAGGCGCTGTCCGGCGCCCTGGAGGTCGAGCCCGAGCGCGTGGTCGACGTCGTGCGCGGCGCGCTGCGCCGGCTCGTCGAGCGCGGTCACGTCACGGTCCTCGTCAACCCGGACGACCTCGACCTGGTGCGCGACGCGGCGCCGGCACTCGTCGCCGAGCTCGGCGGCATGGAGCACGTCGAGGTCCAGGCCGAGCGCCGCGTGGCGCGCGGCGGCGCGATCGTCCACACCGCCGAGGGCGACGTCGACGCCTCGCTCGAGACGAAGCTCGAGCTCGCGCGCGCGGTCGTGGCCGAGGCGCTCAAGGCCTGATGCACGCGGTCGCCCAGCGCCTGGCCGACGCGGCCGAGGCCGTCTCGCGCGCCGACCTGCACCGCCGCCAGGGCCGCATCACCGACCTGATCGGGCTCGTCGTCGAGGCCACCGGCCTCGAGGCCGAGGTCGGCGAGGTCTGCCTCCTGCACACCAGCCGCGACCGCGACCCGCTGCCCTCGGAGGTCGTCGGCTTCCGCGCCGGGCGCACGCTGCTCATGCCCCTCGGCGAGCTCGAGGGCGTCGGGCCGGGCGACCGCGTCACCGCCACCGGCCGCCAGCTCTCGACCCCCATCGGCGACGCCCTGCTCGGGCGCGTGCTCGACGGGCTCGGCCGCCCCATGGACGGCGGCGCCCCGCTCGACGACCTCCCCACGCGGCCGGTCACGGGCGCGCCGCCCTCGCCGCTGTCGCGCCCGCGCATCACTGACCGCGTCGACCTCGGGGTGCGCGCGCTCGACGCGATGGTCCCGTGCGGCCGCGGCCAGCGCCTGGGCATCTTCGCCGGCTCCGGCGTCGGCAAGTCCTCGCTGCTGGGCATGATCGCCCGCTCGACGAGCGCCGACGTCAACGTCATCTGCCTCGTCGGTGAGCGTGGCCGCGAGGTGGTCGAGTTCCTCGAGCGCGACCTCGGCCCCGCCGCCGCGCGGTCGGTCGTCGTCTGCGCGACCTCCGACCAGCCGGCGCTCGTGCGCATCAAGGCGGCGCTCACCGCCACGGCGATCGCCGAGCACTTCCGCGACCAGGGCTGCGACGTCGTGCTGATGATGGACTCCGTCACGCGCTTCGCCATGGCCCAGCGCGAGGTCGGCCTGGCCATCGGGGAGCCGCCCGCCACCCGCGGCTACACGCCGAGCGTCTTCGCCCTGCTGCCCAAGCTCCTCGAGCGCTCGGGCACCAGCGAGCACGGGTCGATCACCGGCCTGTACACCGTCCTGGTCGACGGCGACGACATGAACGAGCCGATCGCCGACGCCGCGCGGTCGATCCTCGACGGCCACGTCGTCCTCACCCGCGAGCTCGCGCACGCCGGCCACTACCCGGCGATCGACGTCCTGCAGTCCGTCTCGCGCCTGCAGTCGGAGATCGCGGCGCCGCAGGTCCGCGAGGCCGCGACCGAGGTGCGCTCGCTGCTCGCCGCGCACAAGGAGAAGCGCGACCTCATCGCGATCGGCGCCTACGAGCGCGGCAGCGACCCGATGACCGACCGCGCGATCGACCTCAAGCCGGCGATCGACGACTTCCTCAAGCAGCGCGCCGACGACCGCTCGGACGGCCTGGGCGCCGACGCCCGGCTGCTCGAGCTCGCGGGCGGCGCGCCGGACCCGGCCATGGGCGGCTTCGCGGCCGCCGAGGACCCCGCCGGCGCGTTCGCCATGCCCGCGGCGCCCGCCAGCGCCCCGTCGGCCATCCCGCCGCTGAACCTCGGCGTCTGAGGCGCCTAGGACACGCGTCCACCAGGCCGTCAAGCCGCCCTCCCCGCGACCGACCACCAAGACCGTGAAGGACAAGCCCTTCAAGTTCGGCCTCGAGCGGGTGCGCGAGCTGCGCGCCCACGACGAGGACCGGGCCAAGGAGGCCTTCGCCGCCAGCCTCAACGAGCGGGTGCGCGGAGCCGCCCACCTCGCCGACGCCGAGGGCCGCCTGCGTGCGGCCGTCGACGGCGCCCGCCCGGCCACCGACCCCGGCGCCCCGTCGCTGAGCGGGTCCGACCTGCTGGCCCGCCAGACCTGGGTCGAGCGCCTCGAGCGCCATCGCGCCGACGCGGCGCACCTGCTGGCCGACCTCGACCAGCGCCTGGCCGACAGCCGCGCGTCGCTCGCGCACGCCAGCCGCAACCGCGAGGTGCTCGAGCGCCTCAAGGCCCGCCGCGGCGAGGAGCACCGCCTCGAGGCGCTGCGCGCCGAGGCCGTCGAGCTCGACGAGATGGCCACGCGCATGCACGGGCGGGCCGCGTAGATGCCCGTGGGCGCCATCGCCGCGCAGACGCGGGTCGCCGAGATCGACCAGATGCTCGCCACGATGGCGCGCGGCCCGCAGGCGCTCACGGCCGCCGGCGGCGTCCAGGCGCCCGACGCCGCGGCGTCGCCCACGAGCTTCGCCTCCACCCTGCAGGCGGCCTCCGCGCCGTCGACGACGCCGGGCTCCACCGGTGGCGACACGCAGTACGACGCGCTCATCCAGCAGGCCGCGACGAAGCACGGCGTCGACCCGTCGCTGCTCAAGGCGCTGGTCAAGCAGGAGTCCGGCTTCAACCCGAACGCGCAGTCGAGCGCCGGCGCCCAGGGGCTCACGCAGCTCATGCCCGGCACGGCCGCCGGGCTGGGCGTGACCAACCCGCTCGACCCGGCGCAGGCCCTCGACGGCGGCGCGAAGTACCTCAAGCAGCAGCTCGACCGCTTCGGCGGCGACGAGCGCAAGGCGCTCGCCGCGTACAACGCCGGCCCGGGCGCCGTCCAGCGCTTCGGCGGCGTGCCGCCCTTCGCGGAGACCCAGACCTACGTCACGAAGGTCCTCGGCTACGCGCAGGAGCTCCGCGCGGCCGCGGCGACCGCCGTCGCCACCCCGGCGACGACGCAGGCGCTCCCCGCCTCTGCCCTCTCGGCGCTCGGCGCCACCACGGCCACGACCCCGACCCAGCCGCTGGCCGGCGGCGCCCTGCCCTACTCGACGACATGACCCGCACCGCACCCGTCGCCCCGGCACCCCCGCCGGAGCGGCTGACGGGGCGCGCAGGCCCGCCCGGCGACCAGCCGGCGGACCTCTTCGCCGCCGTCCTCGACACCCAGGCCCGGACCGCCCCTGCGGAAGGCCCCACCAGCTCGCCCGTCTCCGACACCGACGGCCAGCAGCAGCGCGACACCGACACGCCGGCGACGCCGGACGACGCCGTCGCGACGCCGGAGCTGCCCGTGGTGGCGGTGTCGCTGCCCGACGCCCCGGCGCTGCCCGTCGCCGTGGCCGAGCAGCCGCCGGTCTCCGCGACCCAGACGCCGGGCGCCGACGCCGCGCCGCAGACGGCGCCGGCCGTGCCCGTGCCGGCCGACCCGGCGGCGGCCGTCCCGGTCGCGGCACAGGCCGACGCCCAGGCCTCGGCGCTCCAGGCTCCAGTGGCCGCCCAGGCCGCTCCGGCGACGCCCCCGACGACGACGACGACGCAGACGACGGCCGACGGGCCGGCCGTCCCGGCGACGGCCATCCCGGCCCCGTCGGCGCCCGGCGCGCCGATCGCCGCCGAGGCCGCCACCGCGCAGCCTGAGCCGACCATCGAGCCGCTGCCGACCGATGCGCCGGCGAGCGCGCCGGCCGACCCCGCCGCCACGACCGACCTCCCCGGTGCGCCGGCCGAGGCCGGGACCGGCGAGCAGGCCGGCGGCGGTCAGCCGCAGGCCGGCGGCCAGCCGTCCGGCGAGGGCCGCCCGCAGCCGCAGGCCGCCGCGCCGTCGCCCACCACGGCGACGCCCGCCCAGCCCGCCGCCCAGGCCGGCCCGGCCACGCCGGCCGCGCCGGCCGCGCCGGCCGCGCCGGCCGCGGTGCAGCCCGCGGCCACGCCGCAGGGCGTGACCGCGACGCCGGCCACGCCCGCCGGCACGCCCGTCCTCCTGGCCGACCGCCTCGAGCGCGTCCACGCGCTCGTGCAGCTCGCGCACACCAAGGGCACCGCGACCGCCCGCCTCGAGCTGCACCCGCTCGACCTCGGCCGCGTCGACGTGCTGCTGCGCGCCCACCAGGACGGCGTCATCGCCACCGTCTCCGCGCAGGAGCAGACGACCCTCGAGGCCCTCCAGCAGGCGGGCCAGGACCTGCGCCGCTCCCTCGAGGACCGCGGCGTCGTCGTCGCCCGCATCGACCTCCAGCTCGGGGCGCAGGGCGACAGCCGCCGCCAGGCCGGCGGCGCCGCCGCCGGCGACGGCTCCGGCACCCGCCGCGTCGGTGGCGCCACCGCCGCCGGCGACGCCACCGAGCTCGACCCGACCACGACCACCACGACGACCGTCGGCCTCCCCGCCGGCGCCCTCGTCGACGTCCACGCCTAGGTAGCCATGCCCTCCGTCTCCGGCATCGACCCGACCCAGACCACGTCCAGGACCGGCTCGTCCAAGCCGTCGCAGACGCTCGACAAGCAGGCGTTCCTGCGGCTCTTCGTCGAGCAGCTCAAGAACCAGGACCCGACGGCGCCGCAGGACCTCAGCGCCCAGATGGCCCAGGTCTCGCAGATGACGATGGTCGAGCAGATCACGTCGCTGACGCAGGCGACCGAGGCCACGCACGCCCAGTCGCTCATCGGCCGCACCGTCACCTACGTCGAGCCGACCACCGGCGAGAAGGTGACGGGCAAGGTCGAGTCCGTCGACGTCTCCGAGTCCGCCCCCAAGCTGACGATCGCCGGCAAGCCCGGCATCGCCACCAGCACGGTCGTCGAGGTGCGCTAGGCCATGAACCCGGTCGAGCTCAACCCCGCGCTGCGCCCGCCGGACGGGATGCCCCGTCCGGTCGCGCCGCCGGCGACCACCTCGCCCGAGGGCCCGGCGTTCGGCCAGGTCCTCGACGTCACCTTCTCCAAGCACGCCTCCCAGCGCGTGCAGCGCCGCGGGCTGTCGCTGGACCGCCCGACCCTCGAGCGCCTCGACGACGCCCTCAGCCGCGCCGCGGCCAAGGGCGCCCGCGACACCGTCGTCCTCCTGGGCGACGTGGCGTTCGTCTGCTCGGTGCCCAACCGCACCGTCATCACCGCCGTCGGCCGCGACCAGCTGCGCGACCACGTCTTCACGAACATCGACTCCGCCGTCTTCTCCTAGGGAGGAACCCAGAATGCTCCGTGGCATGTACTCGGCCGTCTCCGGCCTCAAGCAGCACCAGACCAAGCTCGACGTCACGTCGAACAACCTGGCCAACGTGAACACCGTCGGCTACAAGACGGCGCGCACGTCCTTCAAGGACCAGCTCCAGCAGACGGTCTACGGCGGCTCGGCGTCCGGCCCGAACACCGGCGGCACGAACGCCGCGCAGATCGGCCTCGGCGTCCAGCTCGCGTCGGTCGACGCGGTCATGACCGCCGGCTCGCTGCAGGCCACCGGCAACCCGCTGGACATCGCCATCCAGGGCGAGGGCTTCTTCCGCGTCGCCACCGGCGCGCCGCCCGCCGCCCCGACGCAGATCCAGTACACCCGCGCCGGCAACTTCCAGCGCAACGACCAGGGCTACCTGACCACCGCCGAGGGCTACTACGTCATGGGCCGCACGACGGCCGGCGGCCCCGACGAGTACATCCAGATCCCGACGGGCGCGACCGCCGTGGCCGTGGGCAACGACGGCATGGTCACCTACATCCCGGCGGGCGGCGGCGCACGCGTCACGGCCGGCACGCTGTCGCTGGCGAAGTTCCCGAACGAGAACGGCCTCGTGCGCGTCTCGGGCAACCGCTGGGAGTCCAACCCGGCCTCCGGCACCGAGCTCGTCGGCCTGCCCGGCGGCAACTTCGGCCAGACCATCGGCGGCACGCTCGAGATGTCCAACGTCGACCTCGCGGCCGAGTTCACCGACATGATCGTCGCCCAGCGCGGCTTCCAGGCGAACTCCCGCGTGATCTCCGTCGGCGATGAGATGCTGCAGGACCTCGTCAACCTGAAGCGCTAGTCCCGAGGTAGGACCACATGATCCTGCTGCACCGCCTGTCGACGGCCCGGGAGCCGTTCCACCTCAACCCGGACCTCATCCAGTCCCTGGAGGAGAGCCCGGACTGCCACATCACGCTCACCACCGGCGCCAGCATCGCGGTGGCCGAGACCGCCGACGAGGTGATCGCGCGCGCCCGCGAGTGGCGCACCGGCATCGCCGCGGAGGCCCTGCGGCGCTCGCGCCCCGTGCGCTAGCCCCCACAACGCAGCAGGACAGCCGTCCAGCGGGCGCCCTCCGGGGCGCCCGCTGTCGTTCGGGGCCGTGCCGTTCGGCGCGCGCACCTCAAGCGACGGGCGGTGCGTCCGACACACATGGGTGCTGGCCCACGTCCACGGAGGGATCCGACCCCATGTCTGCCGACACCACCACCACCCAGCTCGTCGTCTTCAGCCTCGCCGGCGAGGAGTACGCGCTGCCCATCTCCCACGTCCACGAGATCATCCGCTACGCCGAGCCGCGCTCGGTCGCCTCGTCGGACCCGAGCGTCCGCGGCGTCATCTCGCTGCGCGGCAAGATCCTGCCGGTCCTCGACCTGGCGCAGCGCCTCGGTCTGGACCGCGCCGCCGACGGCGTCGAGTCCAACATCGTGATCGTCGAGACCGACGCCGAGATGGCGGGCGTCATCTGCGACGAGGTCGAGGAGGTCATCACCGTCGAGAGCTCCACCCTCGAGGAGGCCCCGGGCTCGGACCACGTCTCCATCGACGGCATCGCCAAGATCGACGACCGCCTGGTCGTCCTGCTCAACCCGCACGGGATCGTCCCGGGCGCGGCCCGTCGCCAGGCCGAGACGGCCGCCGACGAGGCCACCACCGAGGTCGCGGTCGCGGCCTGATGGCCACGACGGCCGGCAACCGACCCGCTGCCCGGACGGGCAGCGGGACGCGGATCCTCGTCTGCGACGACTCGTCCTTCATGCGGCGCCTGCTGAGCCAGGCGCTGCGTGACCAGGGCTTCGAGGTCGTCGGCGAGGCCGCCGACGGGGACGAGGCGCTCGCGCTGCACCGGCGCCTGCGTCCCGACGCCATGACGCTCGACCTGGCCATGCCCGGGCTCGACGGCATCGGCGTCCTGCGCGCGCTGCGCAGCGGCAACGCCTCGGTGCCGGTCGTCGTCGTCTCCGCCTTCTCCCCGGCCCACGGCGCCCGCGCGGTCGACGCGCTCGCCGAGGGCGCCTTCGACCTCGTCGCCAAGCCGGCGATCGGCGAGCCGTTCGACGCGTTCGCCAAGACGCTGGCCGGCAAGCTCGAGGCCGCCGCGGGCTCCACCAGGTCCGCCGCCGCACCGCGGCCGAGTGCCCGCCCCGCCGCCGCGCCCGCCGCGGCGAGCGTCCCGGCGCGCCGCCCGCGCATCGCCACGGCGAGCGCGAAGGACCGCGTCGTGGTCATCGCCACCTCGACCGGCGGCCCGCGCGCGCTGGCCGCCGTCGTCCCCGGCCTGCCGGGCGCGCTCGGCGCCGGCGGACTGATCGTCCAGCACATGCCCGAGGGCTTCACGGCCTCGCTGGCCGCCCGGCTGGACCGCGCCGCCAGGATCGGCGTGCGCGAGGCCGTCGACGGCGACCGCCTCGACCCGACGCAGCTGCTCATCGCCCCGGGCGGCAAGCACCTGCGCCTCACCGACGGCGACGTCCTGCGCCTCACCGAGACCGAGCCGATCGGCGGCCTGCGCCCCCGCGCCGACCTGACGATCGCCGACGTCGCCAAGCGCTTCAAGGACCGCGTCGTCCTCTGCGTCATGACCGGCATGGGGGCCGACGGCCTCGCCGGCGCCCGCGTCGTCAAGGAGCACGGCGGGCGGATCATCGCTGAGGCCGAGCACACCTGCACCGTCTACGGCATGCCGCGAGCGGTGGCCGAGGCGGGCCTCGTCGACGAGGTCCTGCCCCTCGGCGAGCTGGCGGAGGCGATCGCGTCATGAGCGCCCTGGCCGGCGGTCGCGCCGACGACTACGTGGACCTCTGCACGGCGGTCCGCTCGATCAACGGCATCGACCTCTCGCAGTACAAGCGCGACCAGATGGAGCGCCGCATCCGCTCGTTCGCGGGCGCCCGCGGCGTCCAGGACCTGCGCGAGTACGCCAAGACGCTGCGCGCCGACAAGGACGAGCTCGAGGCCTTCCTCGACCGCGTGACCATCAACGTCTCCCAGCTCTGGCGCAACCCGGAGCAGTGGGAGGCGCTGGCCAAGACCGTCCTGCCCGAGCTGGCCGCCTCCGGCGGCGGGCGCATCCGCGCCTGGTCGGCGGGCTGCTCCTACGGCGCCGAGGCCCACACGCTGGCCGCGGTCTGCCTGGACGCCGTCCCGGCGGCCCGCGTCTCGATCCTCGGCACGGACATCGACGCCCGCATGGTCGCCCGCGCCAAGGCGGGGCTGTTCTCCAAGGAGGACGGCCGCGACGCCCCGGCCGACGCGCTGCGCCGCCACTTCGACGCCGTCGACAGCGGCCTGCAGGCCAAGGACGCGGTCCGCCGCCTCTGCCGCTTCGAGCAGGGCGACCTGCTGCGCCTCAAGCCGGTGCCCGGCAGCCAGGACCTCGTCCTGTGCCGCAACACCGTCATCTACTTCACCCCGGAGGTGCGCGACGACCTCCACGCCCGGCTGGCCTCGGCCCTGCGCCCGGGCGGTCGGATGGTCGTCGGCGCCACGGAGCGGGTCAACGAGCCCGCCGCCATGGGCCTCGTCCCCGAAGCCCCCTTCCTCTACCGCCGCGAGGCCTGATCCACATGGACACCAACGAGTACCTCCCGATGTTCCTGGCGGAGTGCCGCGAGCACCTCCAGGAGCTCAACCTCGCCGTCGTCCGCCTCGAGGAGGACCCGCACGACCGCGGGACCGTCGACGAGATCTTCCGCGCCGCCCACTCCCTCAAGGGGATGGCCGCGACCATGGGCTTCGAGGGCATGGCCCGGCTGACCCACCAGATGGAGGACGTCTTCGAGCTGCTGCGCCAGCGCGACGGCGCGCTGACCTCCGAGGTCACCGACGTCGTCCTGGCGTGCCTCGACGCGCTCGAGACCGCGACCGACGGCATCGAGGCCGACGGCAGCGAGTCGCTGGACCCCGCCGAGCTCATCACCCGCCTGCAGGGCCTCGTCCGCGACTCCGACGGCTCGGAGGACGCGCCGGCCGAGGAGCCCGCGGCCGCCGCGCCCGTCCTCGCGCCGATCGACGCCGACGGGACCGTCCTCGAGGTCACCGTCGGCCTCGCCGAGGACTGCCAGATGGCCGCCGTGCGCGCCTACATGGTGCTCGCCGCCATCGGCGAGCACGGCACGATCGTGCAGTCGGCCCCGGCCGACGCCGACGTCGACGGCTTCACCGGCTCGGAGATCCACGCCCTCGTCGCCACGCAGGCCGAGGCCGACGTGCTCAGCGCCGCGATCCGCGCCGTCCCGGACGTCGGGTCGGTCGCCGTCGCGGTCCCCGCGCCGCCGCAGGCCGAGGAGCCCGAGCCCGGCAAGGTCGTCAACGCGGCCGAGCGCCGCGCCACCAGCGCCGGCGGCTCGTCGCGCGGGGCCAGCACGGTCCGCGTCGACGCCGAGCGCCTCGACCAGCTCATGCACCTGATGGGCGAGCTCGTCGTCCAGCGCACCCTCGTCGAGGGCCTCGCCGCCGACGTCGACGTCCCCGGCCTCTCGCAGGCCATGCAGGGCCTCACCCGCAGCTCGCACGAGCTCCAGGCGATGGTCATGCAGATCCGCATGATCCCCGTGGAGGCCGTCTTCCTGCGCTTCCCGCGCCTCGTGCGCGACGCGAGCTCGAAGCTCGGCAAGCAGGTCGACCTCCAGCTCGTCGGCCAGGAGACCGAGCTCGACCGCACCGTCGTCGACGCGCTGGGCGACCCGCTCGTCCACCTCATCCGCAACGCGCTGGACCACGGCCTCGAGCCGCCGGCCGAGCGCCTCGCCGCGGGCAAGGAGGCGACGGGCACGCTGACCATCGCCGCGCGCCACGCCGGCGGCTCCATCGTCATCTCCGTCAAGGACGACGGCCGCGGCGTCGACCCGGCCAAGGTCGCCGCGAAGGCCGTGCAGCGCGGGCTCATCACCGCCGAGCAGGCCGCCACGGTCGACGTCCGTGCCGCCATCGAGCTGCTCTTCGCGCCCGGCTTCTCCACCGCCGAGACCGTGGGCGACCTCTCGGGTCGCGGCGTCGGCATGGACGCGGTGCGCGAGAAGATCCGCCAGCTCGGCGGCGAGGTCGTCGTGACCTCCGTGCCCGGCGAGGGCACCGAGGCCGAGGTCCGCCTCCCGCTGACCCTGGCGATCATGTCGGCGCTGCTCGTCGAGGCCGACGGCCGCCCGTACGGCATCCCGCTCCAGCGCGTCGAGCGCACGCTGCGCCTCGACGACCTGCCCGTCCGCGGGGTGGCCGGCAAGAAGATGCTCGTCCAGCAGGACGGGCCCTCCCTGCCGCTGCTGTCCGCGCGCGACGTCTTCGGTCACGACAGCGAGGAGGCTGCCGATGACACACATGTCGTGATCATCCGCGGTTCCGAGCGCTCCATCGCCCTCAGCGTCTCCGGCCTGGTCGGCCAGCGCGAGCTCGTCACGCGGCCGCTGCCGCAGGGCGTGGCGCCGCGTGCCGCCGTGTCGGGCGCCGCGGTCCTGCCGGACGGCTCGATCGTCCTGCTCGCCGACTGCGACGCCGTCATCTCCTCCACCTCGACCACCACCGCGACCGCCGGCCGTCCCTCCCTGACCGCCGTCGCCTGAGCCACCGCAAGGAAGCACCGACTCATGACCACGTTCACCGACGTCCAGCTCGACGCCCTGCGCGAGCTCGCCAACATCGGCTCCGGCACCGCCGGCGGCGCGCTGAGCCAGATGCTCGGCAAGCCCGTCGACATCAACGTCCCGACCGTCCAGGCCCTCCCGGTGCCGGACGCGGTCGAGGCCGCGGGCGACCCGGCGGAGGCCCGCTACGGCGTGGTCGTCCCCACGGTCGGCGACCTGCCCGGCCACGTCCTGCTGCTCTTCCCCGAGGCCGACGCGGCGCGCCTGTGCGAGCTGCTCGGCGTCCCCGTCGGCACCGACGACGGCCGCTCGGCGCTGGGCGAGATCGGCAACATCCTCGGCACGTCGTACATCAACGCGCTGGCGCAGATGCTCGGCCTCGACACCGAGCCCGCGCCGCCGATGGTGGTCTTCGACATGCTGGGCGCGATCCTCGCCTCCGTCCTGCTGGGCGACGGCACGGACACCACCGCGCTGCTCATGGACTCGGCGCTCCTCGTCGAGGGCGACTCCTGCGAGCTCAGCTTCCTGCTGCTGCCCGCCGGCGGCGCCGTCGGCGACCTCCTCGCACGGCTGGGCCTCTGATGGAGCACGTCGTCCGCATGGGTGAGCTCGCAGTCTCGCGCGCGGCCGGCGACGTCCTTGCCTGCGTCGGCCTCGGGTCCTGCATCGGGCTCCTGGTCGTCGACCGCACGTGGGGCGTCGCGGCGCTCGCGCACGTGATGCTGCCCCAGTCGCCGCCGAGCGGCCCGGGCGCCACGCCCGCCAAGTTCGCCGACACCGCCATCCCGGTGACGGTCGAGCAGCTCGTCGCCGCCGGCGCCCGCCCCACGCGGCTGGAGGCCGCCCTCGTGGGCGGGGCCTCCATGTTCGCGATGGCCGGGGGCCAGGAGATCGGTGCTCGCAACGAGCAGGCCGTCCGCCAGGCGCTCGCCGCCGTGCGCGTGCCCGTCGTCGCCGCCATGACCGGCGGGGACCGCGGTCGCACCGTGCGTGCCGTGCTCGCCGGCTCGGGCGAGCTGCCCGCCGTGACCGTCCGCGAGGCGGGCGGCACGGACGTCCCCATGGACCTCGGCCGGAGCTTCGCGATCGCGGCATGAGCTCGGGGTTCCTCAGCACGAACCAGATCGAGGCCCTCTTCGAGCGGGCCTCGGAGGGCAACCTCCCGATCGAGGCTCCCGGTGCGGGCGGCGGTCGCCGCGCGCGGTGGCTGAGGACCGTCGACTTCACGCGGCCGAGCAAGTTCTCGACCGACCAGGAGCGGCGCATGCGCCGCGCCCTGGACGCCCTGTGCGCCTCGGTCACCACCCGCCTGGTGGCCGAGCACCGCACGCCCATCGAGCTCGAGGTCATCGACGTCCAGCAGCTCACCTGGACCAACGCGTTCGGGCTGCTGCCCGACGGGTCGGTCTACGGCATCGTCGAGACCGCGCCCCACGAGGGCCGGATGCTCCTCACCGCCCAGGTGTCGCTGCTCGTGGTCGCCCTCGAGCGCCTCATGGGCGGCACCTCCGAGGACCTCGTCAAGGAGCGCGAGCTCACCGACATCGACCTGATGCTCGTGCGCCGCCTGCTCGGGACGATCGTCGAGGTCCTCAGCGGCGTCTGGTTCGACCTCTCGGAGACCACGCTGCGCCTCAGCGACATCGAGAGCCAGTCCGAGCTCGTGCAGGTCGCGGCCGGCAGCGAGCCGACGCTCGCGCTGGTCATGGAGGCCCGCCTCGAGCGCGTCTCGTCCACCTGCGTGCTGCTCGTGCCCTACGCCGCCATCGCCCCCGTCGCCAGCGCGTTCTCGCGCAAGGAGGACGACGGCAAGGTGCAGGACGAGCGCACCGCGCAGGCCGTCCGCAGCGGCCTGGGCCGCGTCGACGTGACGCTGCGCGCCGAGGTCGCCGAGACGACGCTGACCCTCGAGGACGTCCTCGGCCTCCAGCCGGGCGACACCCTGAAGCTCGGCGGCCCCGCCGGCGCCAAGGACCTCGGCCACGTCGTCGTCTACGCCGACCGCACGCCGGTCCTGCACGGCCGCGCCGGCCGCTCGGGCACCAAGCGCGCCGTCCAGGTCGTCGCGCCCGCCGCGCGGGGCGAGGAGGGGAGCTCGTGAACACCGAGCAGGCCCTGCTGCGCCTCGCCGCCTCGACCTCGGAGGCCGTCCAGGACGTCCTCAAGACCTACACGCCCGACGGCGTGAAGCCGGGGACCGTCGACGTCGTCCAGAGCGGGCACCCGCTCGAGGACGTCTCGGTGCCCGCCGTGGCCGCCGACGTCTCCTACGTGGACGGCGTCACCGGCGGCAACGTCCTGGTGATGCCCCTCGAGGGGGCACGCCGCCTCGCCGCCACGATGATGGGCGCCGACCCGGACTCCGTGGAGCCGGGCGGGGAGCTCGACGAGCTCTCGCTCAGCGCCGTCGGCGAGGCGATGAACCAGATGATGGCGGCCGCCGCACGGGCCACGAGCGACGTCCTCGGCCAGGAGGTCGAGATCGCGCCGCCCGACGTGCGCGTCGTCCAGGACGTGGCGGAGGCCATGCCGGCGGAGGACCACGCCGGACAGGTCACGCGCGTCACCTTCACCGTCTGCGGCGCACCCTGCACCCTGGTGCAGCTCGTGCCGCACGCGTTCATCGTGCGCATGACGCGCGCGCTGGACGAGATGACGACGGAGTACGACTCGGCCCCGCTGGGAGAGTCGCTCCGGCACGTCACCGTCCGGGTGTGGGCCGAGCTCGGCCGCACCCGGATGCCCTCGGCACGCGTCGTCGGTCTGCCCTCGGGCAGCGTCGTCGAGCTCGACCACGAGGCGGACGCCCCGGTCGACCTCTACGCCGACGGCATGCGCGTGGCCTCGGGCCGCCTCGTCGTGGACGAGGACGGGACCCTGGCGCTCCGCGTCGAGCAGGTCCACGGAGCCCAGGGCTCCACCCCCAACCCCACAACCCCCCAGATCACGGAGGTCGCAGCCTGATGGCACGAGTGCTCGTCGTCGACGACGCCGCCTTCATGCGGAAGATGGTCACCGACGCCCTGACCGGCGGCGGTCACGAGGTGGTCGGCGAGGCCGGCAACGGCGCGGAGGCGGTCAGCCGCTTCCAGGAGCTCCGGCCGGACGTCATGACCCTCGACATCACCATGCCCGAGAAGGACGGCATCGCCGCCCTCAAGGAGATCGTCGCCCTGGACCCGGGCGCGAAGGTGATCATGTGCTCCGCCCTCGGCCAGGAGTCGAAGGTGCTGGAGTCGATCAAGCTGGGCGCGAAGGACTTCGTCGTGAAGCCCTTCCAGGCCGATCGCGTCCTCGGCGCGGTCGAGAAGGCCCTGGCCTAGCCCACCCCTGCTCGTCCCCGGCGGACCCGCGCTCGACGCGGTGTCCGCCGGGTGATGAAGCCCTGAAGTCCCAGGCGCCGCGGCCGATCACCTGACTGTGAAGGCCGCCACTGCCATCGGGATCGGCATCGCCCTCGTCAGCCTCATCGTGGGCGGCATCATGAAGGGCACCCAGCCGACGCAGCTGATCAACCCGGCTGCGTTCGTGATCATCCTCCCCACGACGCTCGGCTGCACCATCGCGGCCATGGGGATGGACCGGGCCAAGCTGATCCCCACGCTGTACAAGAAGGCGATCTCGCCGGAGCCCATGGACCTGGCCGGGTCCGTCAAGCAGCTCACCGGCTTCGCCGAGCGCGCCCGCAAGGACGGCCTGCTCGCCCTCGAGGAGGAGATCGAGTCCATCGAGGACGACTTCACCCGCAAGGGCATGCAGCTCGTCGTCGACGGCACCGACCCCGAGCTCCTCGCCGAGGTCCTCGAGGCCGACACGCAGGCGATGCACGCCCGCCACAAGCAGAACGCCAACGTCTTCATCAAGGCCGGCGCCTTCTCCCCGACCATCGGCGTCATGGGCACGGTCATCGGCCTCGTGCACGTGCTCGGCAACCTCTCGGCGCCCGAGACCCTCGGCCCGTCGATCGCCACCGCGTTCATCGCGACGCTCTACGGCATCGGCGCCGCCAACATCATCTTCCTCCCGGTCGGCAACCGCCTCGCGAACCTCTCGGCCGAGGAGGTCCAGTACCGCACGCTCCTGCTCGAGGGCATCCTCGCCATCCAGGCGGGCGACAACCCGCGCGTCGTGCAGGAGAAGCTCCTGTCCTACGTCCCGCCGGCCGACCGCGGTGAGGTCACCGGCGAGGACCCGAAGCTGCGCGCCGTCGACGGCGGCGCCGGTGAGGCGCAGGCCGCCTAGCCATGGCCGCCGGACGGCGCCACAAGGGTGGCGGGCACGACGACCACGAGGAGCACGTCGACGAGGCCTGGCTCGTGTCCTACGCGGACATGATGACCCTGCTCGTCGCGCTGTTCATGGTCCTCTTCTCGATCTCGTCGGTGAACACGTCGAAGTTCGAGTCCCTCCAGCGCTCGATGCAGGAGGCCTTCAGCGGCAAGATCTTCCCCGGCGGCCAGGGCCTGCGCCAGACGGGCGGCGACGACCAGTCGACCAAGCTGGGCTCGTCCTCGGCGCCGCCGAGCTTCGCGCCCGTCCAGGAGCGCAAGGGCGACGTCGGGCGCAAGCGCGAGGAGCGCCAGCTCCAGCAGCTCAAGAAGCAGGTCGACGCGGCCGCGCGCGACCTCGGCCTCCAGAACAAGGTCAAGGCCCGCATGTCCAAGGACGGCCTGCGCGTGCGCATCCTCACCGACGACCTGCTCTTCGGCTCGGGCAGCGCGACGCCGAACCCCCAGGCCGCCCCGCTGCTGGCCAAGCTCGGGACGCTCCTGAGCCGCGAGGCCCAGCACCCGGTCGTCGTCGAGGGCCACACCGACCCGGTCCCGACGGGCGGCTCGGGCTTCACCTCCAACTGGGAGCTGTCGACGGCCCGCGCCACCGCGGTCCTCCACGCCTTCACCAAGACGGGCGTGTCCCAGCGGCGCCTCACCGCCGCGGGCCGCGCCTACCTCGATCCGATCACCTCCAACGACACGGCCGCGGGCCGGTCCCTGAACCGGCGCGTGGAGATCCTGCTGCCAAGGACGGCACGAACCCCATGAAGAAGATCCTGATGCTGGTGCCGGTGCTGCTGCTGGTCGGCGGCGGCGGCTACTACAAGATGGTGGTCGCGAAGGCCGCGCCGCCTCCGAAGCCGAAGGTCGAGGGCGAGGTCTACGTCCTGCCCAAGGACTTCATGATCAACCTCGCGGGTGGCCGGTACGCCAAGCTCGGCGTCGGCCTCGTCTTCCACCACGGCTACACCGCCGCCCCGGCCGGCGGCGCCCACGGCTCCGCCGCCCCGGCCAAGCCGCCGGAGGGCTACGGCCTGCTGCCCCAGGAGGCCATCGTGCGCGCGATCGTCACCGACGTCATCACCGGCGTCGAGCGCGAGGAGCTCGAGACCAAGAAGGGCCGCAAGCACCTGCAGCACGAGGTCCTCGAGCGCATCGAGAAGACCACCGACGTCAAGGTCGAGGACGTGCTCTTCACCGACGTGGCGGTGCAGTGATGGACGAGGTCGAGCTCCCGCCGCTGGAGGACACCTCTGTCCCGGCCGACGCCGCCGTGGTGCCGAGCGCCCCGACGGGCGTCGCCGACCCGGCCGCCGCCGGCATGGTCGAGCTGCCCGCGGACCTCAGCCGCCTGACCGACGTGACGGTCGAGCTGACCGTCGAGGTCGGGCGCACCCGCATGTCGCTGGGCGAGGCGCTCGCCCTGGGCCCGGGCTCCGTCGTGACCCTCGACCGCCTGGCCGACCGGCCGGTGGACCTCCTGGTCAACGGCCGCCCGATCGCCCGCGGCGAGGTCGTCGTCATCGACGAGCAGTTCGGCCTGCGCATCACCGAGATCGCCGGGCTGTCGGGCGAGCAGCAGGCCCCGGCCGCCGCCGAGCAGCCCGCGGCCTAGCCCCTCAGGGTCGCCGGGCGGACGCCTGTCCGCCCGGCGCTCAACATCCGTCCAGCCTGGTCGATGACCAGGGTGTGGACCCCCTCCGTCCCCGCATCGCAGCGGGAGCGGCCGCCGCCGCGTGCCTGCTCCTGGCCGCCCCCGCGACCGTCTTCGCCGCCGACAAGTACGGCGAGGACAAGCCGCTCGACCTGCCCGACGAGGGCCCGTCGCGCACCGCCGAGATCGGCGGTGGCGGTGGCTCGTTCATGCGCACGATGATCGGCCTGGCCGTCGTCGTGGCCGTGATCTACGGCGTCGCCTGGGCGCTGCGCCAGATGAAGCGGGGCAAGGAGGAGCGCTCCTCCGGCTTCGGCCTCTCCAGCGAGGCGGTCATCGCGCTGGGGCCCAACCGCTCCGTGCACCTCATCCGGGCCGGCCGCGAGCTCGTGCTCGTCGGCAGCGCCGAGCACGGCGTGGTGCCGATCAAGACCTACAGCGAGGACGAGGCCCGCCGCCTCGGCCTGCTCCCGCCCCAGGACGACGACGACGTGGTCGACGGCGGCGCCGTGGTGGCCGGCTCGACCGGCGCGGCGCTCGTCCCCGCGCGCCGGCGCACCGTCGTCGACCTGCTGCGCGAGAGGACCGTGCGCTGATGCCGCAGGACGGCGGCCAGGCGGTCCAGCTGCTGCTGCTGGTCGGGGGCATCACCCTCGTCCCGGCGCTGCTGTTCACCGTCACCGGCTTCACCCGCATCCTCGTGGTGCTGGGCTTCATCCGCACCGGTCTGGGCACGCCCACGGCGCCGCCCAACCAGGTGCTCGTCGGCATCGCGCTCTTCCTCACGCTCTTCGTCATGGCGCCGACGTTCCAGGACGTCAAGAAGGACGCCATCGATCCGCTGAGCGCCGGCAAGATCACGCAGGCCCAGGCCTTCGAGCGCGGCGAGAAGCCGATCCGCGAGTTCATGTTCCGCCAGACCCGCAACAAGGACCTGGCGCTGTTCGTGAAGCTCGCGAAGATGGACCGCCCGAAGACGCGGGCCGACGTCCCGACCTACGTGCTCGTCCCGGCCTTCGTGGTCTCCGAGCTCAAGACGGCGTTCCAGATCGGGTTCCTGATCTTCCTGCCGTTCCTGGTGATCGACCTGGTGGTGAGCTCGACGCTCATGTCGATGGGCATGATCATGCTCCCACCGACGTTCATCGCCCTCCCCTTCAAGATCCTGCTCTTCGTCCTGGTGGACGGGTGGAACCTCGTGACGAGGTCCATCGTCGAGAGCTTCGGCTAGGAGGCCGCCGCCATGGACGCCGACTCCGTCGTCACCATCTCCACGGGTGCCCTCGAGCTCGCGCTCAAGGTCGCCCTCCCGCTCCTGCTCGTCGGCCTCGTCGTCGGCCTCGTGATCAGCGTCTTCCAGGCGGTCACGCAGATCCAGGAGCAGACGCTCTCCTTCATCCCGAAGATCCTCGCCACCGCGGCGGTCCTCGTCGTCGGCGGGCCGTGGATGCTCAACCAGCTCCTGGCCTACACGACGGAGCTGTGGAGCTCGATCCCGCAGCTCATCGGGACGTGAACCTGAACCTGTCCCCGACGCTGGGCGGGATCCTCGACCCCGCCCAGGTCGCCTCCTTCTTCCTGGTCCTCGCGCGCGTCTCGCCGCTGTTCATGCTGGCGCCGCTGTTCTCGTCGCGGGCGATCCCGATGCGCGTGCGCGGCATCGTGGCGGTGGCCCTGGCGGTCGGCCTCGGGCCGGTCGTCATGCGCGGCGCCGACATCCCGCTCGAGGCCTGGGCGCTGAGCGGGCTGATCGCCAAGGAGCTGCTGGTCGGCGCCGGCTTCGCGTTCGCCGTGGGCGCGGTGTTCGCCGCCGTCCAGGTCGCGGGCGCGTTCCTCGACACGTTCGTCGGCTTCACCTTCGGCGGCCTCGTGGACCCGATGAGCGGCCAGCAGTCCTCCGTGCTCAGCTCGACCTACGCGATGGTCGGCCTGATGATCTTCATCGCCATCGGCGGCGACCGCTGGGTCATCCAGGGGATGGCCGAGAGCTACGACGTCGTCGGGCTCACCGAGCTGCCGTCGATCGACCGGACGGTGGCGACCGCGGTCGAGGCGTTCTCGGGCATCTTCGCCGGCGCGCTCCAGGTCGCGGGCCCGGTCCTGCTCGCCGTGGTGCTCACCGACGCGGCCTTCGGCCTGGTCTCGCGGGTCGTCCCGCAGCTCAACGTCTTCGCCATCGGCTTCCCGGCGAAGGTCACCGTCGGCCTGCTCACGGTCGGCGCGTCCCTGCCGTTCCTGTCGCAGTGGCTCCAGGACCGGCTCCTGGGCGCCTAGCCCGCGGCGGGAGGTGATGGAGCATGGCGGGCGAGAAGACCGAGAAGGCCACACCCAAGAAGAAGGAGGAGGCCCGCAAGAAGGGCCAGGTCGCGCGGTCCACCGACCTGTCCGGCGCGGTCGTCCTGCTCGCCTCGCTCGTCGCGCTCGGGGCCGCCGGCCCGGGCATGTGCGAGCGCCTCGCCGCGTGCATGCGGCGCACGATCGCCCTGGCCTCGGACCCCGAGGTCGTGGAGGCGGGGACGATCGGCGCGGTCCTCCTCGCGTGCGGCAAGGACGTCCTGCTCGCCGTCGCGCCGATCGCCGGCGTCTGCATGGTCGCGGGCGTCGTGAGCTACGCGGTGCAGGTCGGCATCAAGCCGATGCCCCAGTCGATCAAGCCCGACCCGAAGAAGCTCAACCCGGTCACGGGCGCGAAGAACATCTTCGGCCAGCACGCGCTCGTCGAGGGCGTCAAGAGCGTCACGAAGGTCTCCGTGGTCGGCGCGATCGTCGCCGCCGCCCTGCTGCCCAAGCTCGACGAGGTCGGGACGCTCATGGGCTTCTCGCCGCTCTCGCTCTCCATCGCCCTGGGTGAGGAGATCCGCGGCATGGCCTGGCGCGCCGCCGGCGCCTACGTCGTCATCGGCCTCGCGGACTTCGCCTGGCAGCGCTACCGCCACGAGAAGCAGCTGCGGATGGACATCCAGGAGGTCAAGGAGGAGTTCAAGCAGCAGGGCCTGCCGCCCGAGGTCCGCGCCGCCATGCGCCGCCGCCAGATGGCCGCCGCCCGCGCGCGCATGATGGCCGCCGTCCCCGAGGCCGACGTCGTCATCACCAACCCGACCCACTACTCCGTGGCCCTGAAGTACGACGGCTCGAGCCTCGCCCCGCAGGTCATCGCCAAGGGCCAGGACCTCGTCGCGCTGCGCATCCGCGAGCTCGCCCGCGACGCCGGCGTGCCGGTGGTCCCCGAGCCGCCCCTCGCCCGCGCGCTGCACGCCTCCGTCGAGGTCGGCGAGGAGATCCCGGAGGAGCTCTACGTCGCCGTCGCCCAGGTCCTCGCCTGGGTCTTCCGCACGCGGCCGCGGCGGGCGGCGTAGGGGGGTTGCTGCCGTCCTTCGAGCGGTCTGGTGTGCCGCTCGGGCCCCGCGCCGGGCGAGGAACCTGGCCGCGCGAGGCTGCGTGACGCCTCGAGCATGTCCTGCATGCACCAGCCGTCACCGGGACGCGCGATCCCATCGAGTGGCGGATCCACCCCGGAATGCCCGGAGAATCCGCCAACGGCTGGCGAGGTGCGTCACGGGCTCCCGGTCGCGACGCCTCGCGGGCACCGCGGCGGCGGGTCCTCCCTCTCCTCGGTGCCGAACCGCGACCGCCCCGGACCCCGCGACCGCCCAAGCGGAACGCCACCCACCCCGGCACCGCCCGAGTGGCACGCGACCCACCCGGCGGGTCACGGCCGAAGCGCGCCCCACCTGCGACGCTCGCGGGCGTGAGCACGCGGGGCGCCGCCCTCTTCGCCGCCGTCGCGGTGGTCTGGGGGCTGCCGTACTTCTTCATCAAGGTCGCCGTCGACGACGGCGTGCCGCCGGCGTTCGTCGCCTGGATCCGCGTCGTCATCGCCGTCGTGGTCCTCGCGCCCCTGGCGTGGCGCGCCGGGGCGCTGCGGGGGCTGCGGCCCCACACCAGGGCGATCGTCGTCTACGCGCTGTTCGAGGTCGTCGTGCCGTTCCCGCTCATCTCGTTCGGCGAGCAGCGGATCGCCTCGTCGCTGGCGGCGATCCTCATCGCCGCGCTGCCGCTCGTCATCGCCCTGATCGCGCTGCGGGTCGACCCCGAGGAGCGGCCGACGCCGCGCCGGCTGGCGGGGCTCGTCGTCGGCCTGGCGGGCGTCGTGCTGCTCGTCGGCGTCGACGTCGCGGGGTCGGCGGACGAGCTCGTCGGCGCGCTCGCGGTCCTCGTGGCCACCGTCGGCTACGCGATCGGGCCGATGGTCGTCAAGCGCCACCTCGGCCACCTGCCGCCGCTGGGCCCGGTGACGGCGAGCTTCGCGGCCTCGGCCCTGATGCTCCTGCCGTTCGCGCTGCTCGACCTGCCCGGCGGCGACGTCACCGACGAGGCGGTCGCGAGCCTCGTGGCGCTCGGGCTGCTGTGCACCGCCCTGGCCTTCGTCCTGTTCTTCGCCCTGATCGCCGAGGTCGGCCCGTCGCGGGCGTCGGTCATCACCTACCTCAACCCGGCGGTGGCGGTCCTGCTCGGCGTGCTCGTGCTCGACGAGGCGCTCACGGCCGCCGCGGCCGGCGGCCTGGCGCTGATCCTCGCCGGCTCGTGGGTGGCGACGGGCGGCGTGCGCCGCCCGCGCCCCGTGCAGGCCTAGGCCTCGGTCTCGAGCGTGCGGTGCACGAGCAGGGCGGCCTCGAGCTCGAGGCGCCGCTCGGCCACCGGGTGGCCGAGGAGGTCCTCGGCCCGGTGCACGCGGTAGGCGACGGTGTTCTCGTGGACCCCGAGGCGGCGCGCGGCGCGCACGTAGCTGCCGCCCTCCTCGAGGAAGACCTGGAGCGTCGCGCGGATGCGGCGCGTCGCGTCGTCCTCGCCGCGCAGGACCGTCAGCTCGGCGTCGGCGAAGCGGCGCGCGAGAGCCGGGTCGGCGCTCAGCAGCGCCGACAGGGCGACGGAGCGGAAGCGGGTGACCGAGCCGGGGCGCCGGCGCAGGACCTGGGCGACCCGGAAGGCGTGCGACGCGTCCTCGTGCGAGCGCGCGAAGCCCTCGGCACCCTCCCAGACCTCGCCGGTGGCGACGCGCAGGCCGCGCTTGCGCGCGACGTCGCGCAGGTCGAAGTCCTCGGCCTCGACCTCGGCGCCGCCGCACCACGCCCACACCACGCGCAGGCCGGCGGGGACGACGAGGGCGTCCGGATGGCCCGCGGCCGCGCAGAACGCCTGGGCGGCCTCCACGACGTCGTCGGACTCGGCCACCTCGCGGTCGTCCCAGACGATGAGCGCCACGTGGCGGCGGCGCAGCTCGTAGCCGAGGGCGCTCGAGGCGGCCTCGACGTTGACCGGCTCGTGGGCCAGGAGCTGGCGGACGACCTCCGCCCGCACGGCGCTCGCGCTGCGCGCCCAGCGCTGGCGCTCCTGGTCGTAGAACTCGACGAGCCGCGCGCAGACCGCGTCGATGTAGGCGAACATGTGCGCCGAGCTGGCGTGCAGGAGCTCGGCGCGCTGCGGGGTGTCCTCGCACTGGTCGTGCACCCACGCCGACCACTCGTGCCACAGCAGGCCGTGGCCGAGGCGGTAGGCCCGCAGGACCGCCTGGAGCTCGACGCCGCGGCGGACCATGGAGCGCGCCCAGGCGGCCGCCATCGGCGGCGGGTCGGCGCCCCAGCCCGGCATGCCCTCGTGCAGGCGGGAGAGGATCTCCTCGATGTTCTGCTGGCAGCTCGCGCGGGTCTCCGCGTAGAGCGTGTCGTCCTCGCGCAGACGCAGCTCGGGCTGCTGCTCGAGCAGGTGGTTGGACATCACGCCGCCGAGGTCGCCCTCGCGGCACTGCTCGAGGAACGCGGCGGCGAGTCCTCGTAGTCGGGCAGCCGTGTCCGGCGCCAGCGGCTCGTGGCGCTGCGGGAAGCTCTCCAGCTGCACGTGCGCGGCTTCCATCGTCATCTCCCGGAACGCCCCTCCTCGACGTCGGACCCGTCTTCGGTGCGACCGTACAGGAGGCCGACCGGACCGTGCCACCTCCGCCCGTCCGCCGCCCACCGCTCAACTTCGGCGCGCAGCTGCCGACAGGCAGGGGTGGATGTCCTCCGTGATGCAACGTCTCGGACGGTCGACGGACCTCATCGCCGCCGCGGTCGTGGTCCTGGTCGTCGTGATGATGGTCGTGCCGCTGCCGCCGACCATCCTCGACTTCTTCATCACGCTGAACATCTCGTGCGCGCTGGCGATCGTCGTCACCACGCTGTACGTCCCGCGGGCGCTCGACTTCAGCGTCTTCCCCTCGCTGCTGCTGCTCACCACGCTCTTCCGCCTGGCGATCAACATCAGCGTCACGCGTCTCATCCTCCTGCACGGGGACGCGGGCCACGTCGTCGAGGCGTTCGGGCACTTCGTGGTCGGCGGCAACGTCGTCGTCGGCCTCATCGTCTTCCTCATCCTCATCGTCATCCAGTTCGTCGTCGTGACCAACGGCGCCGGGCGCGTGGCCGAGGTCGGCGCGCGCTTCACGCTCGACGCGATGCCGGGCAAGCAGATGGCGATCGACGCCGACCTCAACTCGGGGCAGATCACCGAGGACGAGGCCCGCAAGCGCCGCTCCGAGATCGCCCGCGAGGCCGACTTCTACGGCGCGATGGACGGTGCCTCGAAGTTCGTCAAGGGCGACGCGATCGCCGCCGTCCTCATCACCCTGATCAACCTCGTCGGCGGCATCGTCGTCGGCGTCGCCATGCAGGGCATGCCCTTCGGCGACGCGGCGAGCCACTTCTCGCTGCTGACCGTCGGCGACGGCCTGGCCGCGCAGATCCCGGCGCTGCTCATCTCGGTGGCGACCGGCATCATCGTCACCCGCGCGGCCGGCGAGGGCGACGAGGCGCAGGACCTCGGCACGCAGGTCGCCGGCCAGATCTCCGCGCAGCAGAAGGCGCCGATGGTCGCGGGCGTCGTCATCTGCCTCTTCGCCCTCATCCCCGGCTTCCCGAAGCTGCCGTTCCTGCTCATCGGCGCCGGCTTCATCCTGCTGGGCCGCAAGCTCATGAAGGAGGCCGGGGCCAAGGAGCAGGCCGAGGAGGCCGCCGCGGTCGCGGCCGCCACCGCGCCCGCCCTGCCCGCCTCCCCGCGCGACGCGGTCGTCGAGGCGCTGGGCATGGACCCGCTCGAGCTCTGCATCGGCTTCGGCCTCGTGCCCATGGTCGACGGCGGGGGCGGCGGCTCGCTCCTGGCCCGCGTCTCCGCGGTGCGCCGACAGCTCGCCTCGGAGACCGGCACGATCGTCCCGTCGGTGCGCATCCACGACGAGGTCGGCCTGGGCTCGCACGAGTACGTCCTGAAGGTCCGCGGCTCCGTGGTGGCCCGCGGGCGGCTCATGGCCGGCCACCAGCTCGCGCTGGACCCGGGCGACGCGGTCGGGCAGGTCGAGGGCCTGCCCACGACCGAGCCGGCGTTCGGCCTCCCGGCCGTCTGGATCTCCGACGCGGCGCGGGCCGAGGCCGAGGCGCTGGGCTACACCGTCGTCGACGCCGAGTCGATCGTCGTCACCCACCTCACGGAGACCATCCGCCGCCACGTCGCCGAGCTGCTGACCCGGCAGGACACGCGCGTGCTGCTCGACCGCCTCAAGGAGTCCAACCAGGCGGTCGTCGAGGAGGTCGTGCCCGACCTGCTCAGCGTGGGCGAGCTGCAGCGCGTCCTGCAGGCGCTCTTGCGCGAGGGCGTCTCGATCCGCGACCTCGGCGCCATCGTCGAGGCGGCGGGCGACCGCGCGCGCGTCACGCGCGACCCGGAGCTCCTGGCCGAGCACGCCCGCGTCGCCCTGTCGCGCGCCATCACCGAGCCCTACGTCGACGGCGAGAACACGCTGCGCGCGCTGTCGCTGGACCCGGGGCTCGAGCAGGAGGTCGCCCAGTCGATCGCCCAGACGCCCGACGGGGAGTACCTCGCGATGGACCCGAGCCGCGCCCAGTCGCTGCTCATCGCCCTCAACGCCCAGTCCGAGCAGCTCGTCGCGACGGGCCGCCGGCCGGTGCTGCTCTGCTCGTCGCGCGTGCGCCGCCACCTGCGGCGCCTGTGCGAGCAGGCCCTGCCCCAGCTCGGCGTCTGCGCCTACAACGAGATCGCTCCGGGCATCTCTGTCGAGACGATCGGAGTCGTGAACGCCTGATGAGCACCCGTGGCACCAAGACCTACCGCGGCCGCTCCCTCGAGGAGCTGGTCCCGCAGATCAAGGCCGAGCTGGGCGAGGACGCCGTCATCGTCGACCGCCGCGAGGCGCTCGACGGCGGCGTCGGCGGCTTCTTCCAGAAGCGCGTCCTGGAGCTCGACGCGGCGCCCGCCGCCGAGCTCGAGCGCTTCGCCGCCGAGCTGTCGCGCGCCGAGGCCGACCTCCAGGAGGAGGTCCTGCCGCCCGCCGCGCCCGCCCACCGCCCGCACGTCGACGCCCGCGTGACCGACGTGACGGTGGACGACCTCTTCGCCGCACCGCAGGACGAGGGCCTCGCCGGCCTCTTCGCCGCCGGACGCGAGCCGGTGGCCGAGCCGCCCGCCGCCGAGCCCTCCGTGGCCGAGGAGCCGGTCGCCGAGGCGCCCCAGGCCGAGCCGGTCGTCGAGGTGCCCGTCGCCGAGCAGCCCCAGGCCGAGCCGGTCGTCGAGGTGCCCGTCGCCGAGCAGCCCCAGCCCGAGCCGGTCGTCGAGGAGCCCGTCGCCGAGGCGCCCCAGCTCGTCGTCGAGGAGCACGAGCCGGAGGGCTTCGAGCCCGCGCCGGTCGACGCCCCCGGCGACGAGGCCCAGCCCGAGCCGCGCGCCTGGGCGCCGCCGCCGGTGGAGGAGGTCGTCGCCGAGGAGCCGGTCGCGGCGCAGCCGGAGCCCGTCCTGGAGGCGCCCGCCGTCCCCGAGCCCGTCGTCACCCCCGAGCCGGTCGCCGCCCTGCCCCAGCCGGCCGCCGCGCCGGCCGTCGACCCGGAGGTCGAGGCGCTCGCCGAGGCCCTCGAGGACCGGGGCGTCCCGCACCGCCTCGCCGTCGACGTCCTCGCCGAGGCCACCGAGCGCCTCGCGCCGCTGGCCACCGACCGCCCCCTGCGCGAGCTCGCCGTCGCCGCGCTGGCCCGCCGCATCCCAGTCGCCCGGCTCGCCGCCGGCCCGCGCGTCGTCGCCCTCGCGGGGCCCGGCGGCGCCGGCAAGACCTCGCTCGCGGCGGCCATCGCCGCCGCGCACGCCGCGGCCGGCCTGCCCGTCGCCGCGCTGGCCCTGCGCGCGCCCGACGGCGGGGCCGAGCTCGGGCGCCGCCTCGCCGCCGCGGGCGTCGCCGTGGCCCCGCTGGCCGACGGCACCGCGGCGCGCGACCACGCCGCCGGCGCCCTCGCCGTCCTCGACCTCCCGGCGGCCGCCCCGCGCGACGCCGACGCCCTGCGCCAGCTCGCCGTCGACCTGCGCGCCGCCGGCGCCGACGAGGTCCACCTCGCCATCCCGGCGACCATGAGCCTCGGCGCCGCGCGCGAGCTGCTCGACGCCGTCGGCGCCCTCGGCGTCACCGCCGTCGCGATCACCCACGCCGACGAGACCGCCCAGCTGGGCACCGCCGTGGCGCTCGCGGTCCAGACCGGCGTGCCGCTGTCGGTCGTCCTGCACGGCGAGCGCCTCGAGGCGGCTGACGCGACCGCCCTGGCCGAGGCGCTCGTCCCGTGAGCGACGCGGTCGCCATCGCGGTGGCCAACCACCCCAGGGCCCGCCGGCACGTCCGCAAGGCCCGCGGGTTCGGCGGCCTGATCGCCTTCGCCCTCGCCTTCCTCTTCGCCAGGCGCGCCGGCCTCGGCGCCGACGACGCCGCGCTGCGCGCCCTCATGGCGGGCTTCGCCGGCAGCCTCGTGTGCTGGGGCTTCGCGGTCCTCGTCTGGCGCCAGCTCGTCATGGCCGAGCTCGAGGTCGCGCGCCGGCGCGTCCTGGCCCGGCGCGCCGAGCGCCGCGCCGCCGCCGAGGCGGCCGCCGCGGCTGAGTCCGCGTGAGCGACCGCATCGAGCCCGTCCGGCGCCGCCGCGGCCCGCTCGAGGCGGGGCCCGTCGAGCGCCTGGCGCCCGTCACCCGGCGCCACCAGGACCCCGAGGAGGACCTCGCGCAGGAGCGCCCGCCCCAGCGCCGCCCGTCGCCGCGCCGGCAGGACGACGACGGCCTGCCGCACGTCGACGTCCTCGCCTAGCCGCTTCGGGCTACGACAGACGTCCGCGGGCCCTTCAAGGCCTCGCGCGGGACGCCGACCACCCAGGTCAGAACAGGGCGACAGGGAGTCGCCCGGGACACAACCCACAGATCAAGGAGATCGCTCATGTCCCTCCGCATCAACAACAACATCGAGGCCTTCAGCGCCCACCGCTCGCTCGCCAAGAGCACGGCGGCGCTGACGAAGTCCATGGAGAAGCTCTCCACGGGCTCCCGGATCAACCGCGCCGGCGACGACGCCGCCGGCCTCGGCATCTCCGAGAAGATGCGCGGCCAGATCAACGGCCTCGCGCAGGCGCAGCGCAACGCGCAGGACGGCATCTCGCTGGTCCAGACCGCCGAGGGCAACCTCGACGAGGTCCACTCGATGCTGCAGCGCGTCCGCGAGCTGGCGGTCCAGTACAAGAACGGCACGACCGGCGCGGGCACCGCGGCGATCCAGTCCGAGGTCAACCAGCTCGTCTCCGAGATCGACCGCATCGCCACGTCGGCGAACTTCAACGGCGTGAACCTGCTGTCGGCCGCTGGCACCGTGACCTTCCAGGTCGGCGCCAACGACTCGGACACCATCACGGTGGGCACCGTCAACCTCTCGACGACGATCGGCACCGCGTACAGCACGCTGAGCTCGGCCACGATCCTCGCCGACGTCGACACCGCCATCAACGCCGTCTCGAACACCCGTGCCTCCTTCGGCGCGGTGCAGAACCGCCTCGAGCACGCTCTGGGCGCCACGGCCACCTACCACGAGAACCTGGTCTCCGCCGAGTCCCGCATCCGCGACGTGGACATGGCTCAGGAGATGGTCACCATGACCAAGAACCAGATCCTCACGCAGGCCGGCCAGGCCATGCTCGCGCAGGCCAACCAGGCCCCGCAGTCGGTCCTGTCGCTCCTGCGCGGCTAGGCACCACCTGCAGCACGCTGGACCTGAGGCGAGGGGCGGTCTTCGGACCGCCCCTCGTCGTCGTGCTCAAGGTCCGTCCCCGCCGTCCGACCACCTCGGGTGATGAGCGTCGAGGCCGTGCTCCTGCGCATGGCGGAGATCCACACCATGGTCTCCCGCCCGCGTCAGGCTGCCGCCACGACGGCGACGGCGACGAACGCCATGGGCACGCTGACCCCGACGGGCGCCACCGCCGGCACCGCGGGGACCTCCTTCGCCAGCGCCCTCGCCGGCGCCGGCACACCCGCGCAGCGGCTCGTCACTGCGGCGCAGGGCGAGGTGGGCCAGGCCGAGCAGCCGCCCGGCTCCAACGACTCCCCGCGCATCGCGCAGTACCGCGCCGCCATGCCCGGCAACCCGGGCGTCGGCCCGTGGTGCGCGTACTTCGTCTCCTGGGCCGCGCGCGAGGCCGGAACGCCGCTGGGCGACCGCGGCGAGGGGTTCGCCTCCGTCGACGCCCTGGCGTCCTGGGGGCAGCGCTCGGGCCGCTGGAACGCCGCGTCCAGCGGCGTCCCGCCCCAGCCGGGGGACCTCATCGTGTGGGACGAGCACGTCGGCCTCGTCGAGTCCGTCGACCCCGACGGGACCGTCCGCACCATCGAGGGCAACTCGAGCGACCAGGTCATCCGCCGCACGCACGCGGCGGGCAGCGCGCTCGGCTACGTGCGGCCGTAGGCCAGGCCGAGCGGCGGCACGCTCACGGCGCCGCCGTCGGCGGTCACCGTGCCGATCCGCGCGGCGCCCGGGTGGCGCTTGGCGAGCAGCGCCACCGCGGCGTCGGCGTCGGCCTCGGGCACGACGCAGACGAAGCCGCAGCCCATGTTGAAGACCTCCCACATCTCGGCGGCCTCGACCTTGCCGCAGCGGGCGACGAGGTCGAAGACGCCGGGGACGGGGAGCGGCGCGTCGACCTGGAAGCCGACGTGGTCGCCGAGGCGCACGAGGTTCAGCAGCCCGCCGCCCGTGATGTGCGCGAGGCCGCGGACGTCGGCGTCGGAGCGCAGCAGGTCCAGCACCGCGCGCACGTAGATGACGGTCGGCTCGAGCAGCGCGTCGGCCACGGAGGCGCCGCCGAGCTCCTCGGGCGTCGCGTCGAGGGCCAGGCCGCCGTCGTCGAGCAGCGCCCGGCGGGCCAGCGTGTAGCCGTTGGAGTGCAGGCCGCTGGAGGGCAGGCCGATCAGCGCGTCGCCCGGCGCGATGCGGTCGCCCAGGACGAGGCCGTCGTCGAGGGCGACCGTCCCGATGCAGGTCGCGCAGAGGTCGAAGCCCCCGGGCGACGGGTGGCCGCGGATGAGCTCGGGGATGACGGCGAGCTCGCCGCCCGGGATCTCCACGCCCGCCTCCTGCGCGCCGGCGGCGAGTCCGCGGCCGATGGCCGCGAGGCGCTCCGGGTCGGCCTGCTCGACGGCGAGGTAGTCGACCAGCGCGATCGGCTCGGCGCCCACGCAGATGACGTCGTTGACGTTCATCGCGATGCAGTCGATCCCGACGGTGTCGATGCGGCCGGTCTGCTCGGCGACGACGAGCTTGGAGCCGACGCCGTCGGTCGAGATCGCGATGCCCAGGCCCGGTGCGACGCGCAGGACGCTCGCGTAGTGGCCGCTGGGGACCACGGAGGCGGAGGGGCGGCCCGGCTCGACGCGGCTCAGCGCGCCGACGAGCGCCTTGACGCCCGCGTCGGCCTGCGCGGTGTCCACCCCGGCGGCGGCGTAGGCGTCGCTCATGCGGTCCATCGAAGCACAGCGGGCGGCGTCGGGCGGGCCAGCGTGGCGAGGGCCAGCGCGCAGCGCTCGGCGACGGCGGCGCGCACGGGCACCGGGCGGCGGGCCAGCGGCGCGGCGGCGCGGGCGCCGAGGGCGGCGGCGAGCGCCCCGGCCGCGAACGGCGCGGCGAGGCCGGCGGGCAGGCCGCCCCGGGCGAGCCGCACCCCCTTCAGGACGGTGGCGCCGGCGAGGACCGGCGCGGCGGCCTCGCGGCTGAGCGCGGCGGCGCCGCCGGCCCCGAAGCCCCGGGCGCGGGCGGCGGCGTACGTGAGGCCCGAGCGCGACAGGCCGGGGACGAGGGCGGCGGCCTGGGCCAGGCCCAGGGCCAGCGCGTCGGCCGGGCGGGCGTCGGCCGCGGTGCGCGCGGCGTGCGCGCGGCGCCCCGCCCGCTCGCCCGCCAGCAGCAGCGCGCTGCCGGCCAGCAGCCCGAGCGCGATCCCGCGCGGGGACCCCAGACGCCGCTCGACCGGCCCCTCGAGCATGGCGCCCACCAGCGCGGCGGGAGCGACCGAGACCGCGGCGAACCACGGGCGCGGGCGGCCGAGGACGTGCGCGGCGCCGGCGAGCGTCCCGGCGTGCAGCGCGACCTCGAAGGCCTTGCGGACCTCCGGCGCCAGGGCGCCGTAGGGCCAGCCGGCCAGCCCGGGGACGAGCGTCACGTGGGCCGAGCTCGAGACGGGCAGCAGCTCGGCCGGCCCGTGCAGGAGCCCGAGGGCGACGGCGTGGGGCAGCGGCAGGCCGGTGCGGCTAGGCCGCATCCTGCGCGGGCTCGGCGCGCCGGCCGCGCCACCAGCGCAGCGCCAGCCAGCCGGCCCCGACGACGATCACCAGCACGACCGCGTAGTCGATGAGGTGCAGGTAGTCGCGCAGGTCGTCCCAGTTGTCGCGCGCCGCGTAGCCGGCGAGCACGAGGCCGGTGTTCCACGGCAGGGCGCCGAGGAACGTCAGGACGCAGAAGCGCCCGAACGGCATCCGCGCGATGCCCGCCGGCAGCGAGACGAAGGTGCGGACGATCGGCAGCATCCGGCTGAAGAAGACGGCCTTGTCGCCGTGGCGGGCGAAGAACCGGTCGGCCCACTCGAGGTGCTTGGGGCTGATGTGCACGAACCGCTGGCGCTCGAGGAGCTCGAGGCGGCCGTAGTAGCCGGCCGCGTAGGCGACCATCGAGCCGACGAGGTTGGCCACCGAGGCGACCAGCGCGGGCGCCCACCACGGGTAGGCGCCGTCGCTCGCGGCGAAGCCGGCGAACAGCATGGTCGGCTCCGACGGGATCGGGATGCAGGCGCTCTCGGGCGCCATGAGCACGAAGATCCCGACCAGGCCGATGTCGTCGACGACGCCGGTCACCCAGTCCGCCAGGGTGTCCGTGACCGACGCGACGACGAGCAAGCTCGTCAGCGAGAGCACCGAGCGAGGGTACCGGCGCGCTCGGTAGCTTGCCCCCTCGTGGCGGTCCCGCTCTTCGACCCCAGCACGCCGCTGCAGCCCCTGCGCGACGAGCTGCACGCGGCGGTCGCGCGGGTGCTCGACGGCGGCGCGTTCGTCCTCGGCCCGGAGGTCGCCGCCTTCGAGGAGGAGTTCGCCCGGGCGGTCGGCGCGCGGCACGCGATCGGCGTGGCCAACGGCACCGAGGCGATCACCGTCGCCCTGCGCGGGCTCGGCGTCGGGCCCGGCGACGACGTCGTCGTCCCGTCCTTCACGTTCTACGCCTCGGCCGAGGCGATCGTCAACGCGGGCGCGCGGCCCGTCTTCTGCGACGTCGACCCCAGGACGTACGTCGCGACCGCCGACCACGTGCGCGCGGCGCTGACGCCGGCGACGAAGGCCGTCGTGCTCGTCCACCTCTTCGGCAACGTCGCGCCGGTGCGCGAGGTGGAGGCGCTCGGGCTCCCGGTGCTCGAGGACGCGGCGCAGGCGGCGGGCACGACCGGCCCGGACGGCGCCCCGGGGGCGATCGGCACCGTGGGGACGTTCTCCTTCTACCCCTCGAAGAACCTCGGGGCCTTCGGCGACGGCGGGGCGATCACCACGAGCGACGACGAGCTCGCGGAGACGATCCGCGTCCTGCGCTTCCACGGCTCGCGCGACAAGGTCGGCTACGAGCGCGTCGGCTTCAACTCGCGCCTCGACGAGGTCCAGGCGGCGGTCCTGCGCGTGCAGCTCCCGCACCTGCCGGCGTGGGCCGCGCACCGCGCGCAGGCCGGGCGCTGGTACGCCGAGGCGGGCCTCGACGCGCACGCGGCGCTGCCCGACCCGACGCCCGGCGCCACGCCCGCGTGGCACCTCTTCGTCGTGCGCGCGCCCGACAGCGACCGCATGGCGCAGCGCCTGGCCGAGGCCGGGATCGGCTGCCGGCCCTACTACCGGGTGCCCGTCCACCGCCAGCCGCCGATGCGCGAGTTCGCCGGGGGCGTCGAGCTGCCCGGGACGGAGGAGGCGGCGCGTGCCCACCTCGCCATCCCGATCTCCGCGGCGATCACGCGCGAGCAGGTCGGCGAGGTCGTGGCGGCCTTCGCGCCGCACGCCGGATGAGGGTCTGGGTCGACCTCACCAACTCGCCGCACGTCCTGGTCCTGCGCCCGGTCGTCCAGCGGCTGCGCGCCGCGGGCCACGAGGTGCAGGTCACGGCCCGCGACTTCGCGCAGACCGTCGAGCTCGCGCGGCGCCACGGCATGGACGCGCAGGTCATCGGCCACCACCGCGGCGGGCGCGTCGCGGCGAAGGCGCTCGGGCTCGCCGACCGGTCCTTCGCGCTGGCCCGCTGGGCGCGCGGCCGGCGCTTCGACCTCGCGCTCGGTCACGGCTCCAACGACGTGACGGTCGCCGCGCGGCTCCTGCGCATCCCCTGCTCGACGATGTTCGACTACGAGTGGGCGACCGTGCAGCACACGGTCAACTGCCGGCTCGCGCAGGCGGTCGTCGTCCCGGACGCGATCCCGCCCGAGCGCCTGGACCGCTACGGCGCGCGGCGCAAGCTCGCGCCCTACGCGGGGCTCAAGGAGGAGTACTACCTCGCCGACCTCGAGCCCGACCCGGCGGTCCTCGACGAGCTCGGGGTCGCGGCCGACCAGCCCCTGGCGGTCGTGCGCACGCCGCCGTCGGTCTCCCTCTACCACCGCTTCGAGAACGACGTCTTCGCCGGGGTCCTCCAGCACCTGCGCGAGCGCGCGCAGACCGTCGTGCTGCCCCGCACGTCCGACCAGCGCGCGGAGCTCGCGAGGGCCGGCGGCTTCGTCGTGCCCGAGCGGGCCATCGACGCGCCCTCCCTCGTCGCGCTGGCCGACGTCGTGGTGAGTGCGGGCGGGACGATGAACCGCGAGGCCGTCGCCCTGGGCACGCCCGTGTGGACGACGTTCGAGGGCCGCCTCGGCGCGGTCGACGAGCGCCTGATCGCCGAGGGGCGGCTGCGCAAGCTCGCGCGACCCGAGGACGTCGTGGTGGCGGCGCGTGGCGCGGGCGGCGGGGGCCCGGAGCGCGTGCGGCGCGACCCGCAGGTCCTGGTGGACCTGCTCTGCCGGCCCGTCGCGCGCTAGGCCGCGCGCAGCGGCGGGCGCTTGTGCGCCGCCGGCGGGCGGTGGGCGAGGAGCTCCACGCGGCGGTGGATCGCCTCGGCGGCCTCCATGAGCGCCATGGCGACGCCGACGCCCACCTCCGGGGGCCGGCGCGTCGCGCAGGCCCTGAGGACGCCCTCGAGCTGGCGCTCGTGGGCGGTGCCCGGCACGGGGCCGATGCGCTCGACCACGACGCCGCGGCCCGGGAGGTCGCGGGCGGCCTCGAGCGTGCCGGCGGTGAGGTCGCAGGTCACGCGGGCCTCGGGGGCGTCGACCACCAGGCGGCGGACGGCGTGCGCGCCGGCACGACCGGCGGTGAGGACGCCGATCAGGTCGTCGTCGAAGATGAGCGTCGCGGTGGCGAGGTCGTAGCCCTGGCCCCGGCGGAAGCGCCGGCCCGCGGCCTGCGTCGACGCCGGCGGCCGGCCCGCGAGGGCGAGGACGAGCTGCAGGGGCTCGAGCAGCAGGTCGCCGGTGACGTCGGGGTGCCCGGGCGCGTCGTCGAAGGCCAGCAGGTTCGTCGCCTCGACGGCGATGAGCGGCGTGTCGCCCAGCAGGGTCCGCAGCGCGCGCAGCACCGGGTGGAAGGCGGCGGGGTGCGAGACGGCGAGGACCGGGTGGGTCCCGGTGCGCGTCGCGGTCCCGTGGAGCTCGCCGAGGTCGGCGACGGGGAGCGGTCCCTCGACGAGGACGTCGAGGCCGAGCTCGAGGGCGCGGCGCGCGTCGGCGGTGCGCCGCTCGGCGGGGGTGGCGACGACCGCGAGCTGGGCGTCGCGCAGCAGCGCGTCGCGGTCGCCGACGGCCGGGGCACCGAGGTGGGTGGCCAGCGCCGTGACCGCGTCGGCGTCGCTGCAGTGGACGCCCGCGAGCACGGCGGCCGGGCCGACCGCCTTGAGGGCGGCGGCGTGGGCAGCGGCCTGCGGCCCGGAGCCGAGGAGCGCGACGCGCGTCACACCAGGTTGGTCGGCCGCGGGGGCCGGAGGTTGAGCCCCCGTGCGGCGCTCTAGACTCCCATCCGTGCGCCGGCGGCTTCGCCCCGCGGCGATCCCCCTCCACCGCCACTCCCTGCCCCAGCTGGCGATCGACGGGGTCCTCGTCGCGCTCGCCTACTGGTTGGCCTACCGGCTGCGGTTCGACCGCGGGATCCCGGACCAGTTCGCCGAGCTGCGCGACAAGACGATCCTGCCCGCCGTCGCGGCGGCGGTCGTCGTCTTCACGCTCTTCCGCCTGTACGAGAAGTGGTGGCGCTACGTCGGTCAGCGCGACTACGTGGCGCTGGCGCAGGCCGTGCTCGTCGCGACGCTCTTCGTGCCGGCCTACGTCGCGGTGTTCGACCCGGTCACGGCGCGCTCGGGCGAGAGCGGCCTGGTCACCCTGACCGTGCCGACGGGCGTCCTCGCGTCGTTCCTCCTGCTGCTGCTGCTGCTCGTGGGCGGCGCGCGGTTCGTCGCGCGCACGGTCTACGAGCGCCCGCTGCGCGGCTTCCGGCCGCGGCCCGGCGCGCGCCGCGTCCTCATCATCGGCGCGGGCGACGGCGGCCGGCTCGTCCTGCGCGAGATCGTCCGCAACCCCGAGCTCGGCCTGGCGCCCGTCGGCTTCGTCGACGACGACCCGACCAAGCGGGGCATGCGCATCGACGGCGTCCGGGTGCTGGGCACGACCCAGTCGCTCGCGCGGGTCCTGGACGAGGCCGAGCCCGACGACGTCACGATCGCGATCCCCTCGGCGCCGGGCGAGCTGCGCGCCCGCGTCGTGCGCGCCTGTCGCGAGCGCGCCATCCCCGTCCGCACGCTGCCGACGGTCTTCGAGCTGCTGCAGGCCGGGGGCACCGCCGTGCGCCAGGTGCGCCCGGTCGAGATCGAGGACGTCCTGGGCCGCGAGCCCGTGCGCATGGAGCTCGACCGGGTCGGGCGCTACCTCCACAACGAGGTCGTCATGGTGACGGGGGCGGGCGGCTCCATCGGGTCCGAGCTCGCGCGCCAGATCGCCCGCGTCGGGCCGCGGCGCCTGGTGCTCGTCGACCACGCGGAGGACAACCTCTTCCGCATCCAGCGCGAGCTCGAGGACGACCGCCACGTCCACCCGTCGCTGCTCGCCGCCGTCCTCGCGGACTGCAAGGAGGGCGAGCGGATGCGCGAGGTCTTCCAGGAGCAGCGCCCGACGATCGTCTTCCACGCCGCGGCCTACAAGCACGTCGGGCTCATGGAGCTCAACCCGGTCGAGGCGGTGCGCAACAACGCCCTGGCCACCCGGCTGATGGCGCGCGTCGCGGGCGAGGCGGGCGTGCAGGCCTTCGTCCAGATCTCCACGGACAAGGCCGTGACGCCGGCCACGGTGATGGGCGCGTCCAAGGCGCTGGCCGAGTACGCCGTCGAGGCCGCGCAGGAGCGCTTCCCGCAGACCCGCTACGCCACGGTGCGCTTCGGCAACGTCCTGGGCTCGTCGGGGTCGGTCGTCCCGATCTTCCGCCGCCAGATCGCGCTGGGCGGGCCGGTCACGATCACCGACCGGCGGATGACCCGGTACTTCATGACGATCCCGGAGGCGGTGCAGCTCGTCATCCGCGCGGGGTCGCTGGGCCAGGGCGGCGAGATCTTCGTGCTCGAGATGGGCGAGCCGGTGAAGATCGAGCAGCTCGCCCGGGACATGATCGAGCTGTCGGGCCTGCGCCCGGACGTCGACATCGCCATCGAGGAGATCGGCCGGCGGCCGGGCGAGAAGCTCCACGAGGAGCTCTTCAACCCGTTCGAGCGCAAGCAGCCGACGCCCGCCGAGAAGATCATGCGCGCCGAGCGCGAGCCGATCGACGCGGCCGCGGTCGAGGTCATGTTCGACGAGGTCGCGCTGCTCGTCCTGGAGGGCGACGCGGCCGGGCTGGCGCAGAAGGTCGCGGAGCTGACGCAGCTGCGCACCACCCGTCCCGTCGCGTAGACCGCCTGGGGAAGTCCCCTGCAGGGGGCGCCGCGACGGACCGGACCGACGTCTAGCATCCCCGCCTCATGCCGGTCGCCCTCTCCGTCTCCGAGCAGATCGAGAAGTTCGGGGCGTACGCCGGGGTCGCGTCGATCGTCGGCCTGGCGGTGCTGTCCCTCCTCTACTTCGCCCAGGCGCGCGAGCTCAAGCGCCTGCGCGAGTGGGCGGGGCGTGCGCCGGAGGCCCCGGCCCAGCCGGCGCAGCCCGCGCGCGTCGTCGCGCAGCCGCGCCCCGCGCAGGTGCCGGCCACCCCCGCGGGGCAGGCCGCTGCCGCGGCGGGCCAGGCCAACGGCGCCCCCGGGCAGCCGACCACGGTGCAGCCCGCCGCCGCGAGTGCGGCCGGCGCCGGTGCCGCGGCCGCCGCCGGCGCCGCCGCGGCGACCGCGAAGGCTCCCGCGGCGCCCGCGCAGCCCGGCCAGCCGGCCCAGCCCGCGACCCCCGGCCAGCCTGCGACGCCGGGCCAGCCCGGCCAGGCCCAGCCCGCCACGGCACCCGGCCAGCCGGCGCAGCCGCCGCGCCCGCCCGCACCGGGCCAGCCCGCCACGCCGGCCGGCGCCGGTGCCGCCACCGCCGCGGGTGCCGCAGCCGCCGGGGCCGCCGCGAACCGCCCCGCCCAGCCGCTGCGCGCCCCGCAGCCCGCGGCGACGGCGAGCACCACGCCGCCCCGCCGTCCCCCGCACGGCCGCCGCGCCGACGAGATCGCCGCGGGCGGCCACCCCGGCCGTGACGACGAGGGCTCGCCGCTGCGCTCGACGCTGGCCATCGTCGGCGGCGTCGCCGTCCTGCTGGCGGCCGTCATCTTCGTCGCCACCCAGGTCCTCGGGGGCAGCGACGAGCCCGAGCCCAACCGCCTCGGCCCCGCGCCCGCCGCGACGACCGAGCCCGCCGACGAGGGCGGCACGGACAGCGGGCGCACCACCACGACCGCCGCGCTGCGTCCCAGCGACGTCAGCGTCGCCGTCCTCAACGGCACGACCACGACCGGCCTCGCCCGCGGCGTGGCCGACCGCGTCGAGCAGGGCGGCTTCGCCATCGGCACGGTCACCAACGCCGCCGACCAGTCGCGCGGCTCGACCATCGTGCAGTACGCCCCGGGTCAGCGCCGCGCGGCGGTCGCCGTCGCCCGCGCCATCGGCGTGCGCGTGAGCGCCATCAGCGCGGTCGACGCCGGGGCCCGGGCCTTCGCGCAGGACGAGGACGTCGTCGTCACGGTGGGCGCCGACCAGAACACCGCCGGCGGCGGGGCGCAGCAGACCCCGTAGGGCGCTTGCCCCCGTTCCTCCCCCTCGCCCAGCGCAGCGCCAAGCCGCGCGACCGGGGCCTCACGCACGTCCTCGACAAGGGGCTGTCGTGCGCGCAGGTCGACGGCCTCATGGAGGTCTGCGGCGACAGCGTCGACGTCGTGAAGCTCGGCTGGGGCACCGCGCTGGTGACCGCGAACCTCGAGCCCAAGCTCGACCGCTACCGCGCGCACGGCGTGCCGGTCCTCCTCGGCGGGACGCTCACCGAGCTCGCGCTGCACGAGGAGCGCCTCGACGGCCTCGTCGGCTGGCTGCGCGACCTCGGCATCACCCACGTCGAGGTCTCCGACGGGACGATCGCCATCGAGCCCGAGCGCAAGCGCGAGGTCATCGGCGGGCTGGCGAGCGAGGGCTTCACGGTGTTCTCCGAGGTGGGCTCGAAGGACGACACGACGATCATGGCCCCCTACCGGTGGGTCGAGCTCATCCAGGCCGAGCTCGACGCCGGCGCGTGGAAGGTCGTCGCGGAGGCGCGTGAGACCGGGACCGCCGGCATCTTCCGCCACGACGGCGAGGTCCGCATGGGCCTCATCGACGAGATCGTCCACGCGGTCGACGCCTCGCGGATCGTCTTCGAGGCGCCCCAGAAGGCCCAGCAGGTCTGGTTCCTGGAGAAGCTCGGGCGCGACGCGAACCTCGGCAACATCCGCCCCGAGGACGTCCTGTCGCTGGAGACCCTGCGCCTCGGGCTGCGCTCGGACACGATGAGGACGCTGCGGTGAGCCTCGCCGGCGTCGCGCTCGCCCGCCACGGCGAGACGCCCTACAACGCGGAGGGCCGCTTCCAGGGCCACCTGCCCGTCGGCCTGACTGACCGCGGGCTCCAGCAGGCCCACGAGCTCGCGAGGCTCGCGGCGCAGCGCGAGTGGGCGGCGCTGTGGTGCTCGCCGCTGGAGCGCGCCCGCCGGACGGCGGCGATCGTGTCGGCGGCCATCGGGCTCGAGCCGCGCGAGGACGCGCGCTTCGCCGAGACGCACACCGGCGACTGGACGGGCCGGGCGTTCGCCGAGGTCCAGGCCGAGGACCCCGACGGCTTCGCCGCCTTCGAGCGCACCGACCTCGGCTGGGGCTTCCCCGGCGGCGAGTCCTTCCGGGAGCAGTCCGACCGCATCTGGGCAGGGCTGCAGGAGGTGGCCGGCGGGCCGCTGCCGGCGCTCGTCGTCTGCCACCGCGGCGTCATCCGCCTCGCGCTCACCCGGGCGACCGGCGCGGACACCGTCGGGCGCGACCAGATCCCCAACGCGGCGCTGTTCGACCTGCCGTGAACCTCGCGCGCCGCATCGCCTTCCTGACCCTCGTCGCCGCGACCTTCGCGGCGTTCTTCGTGGCGCAGCGGCTCAAGAACGCCCCGTCGGTCGTGCAGTACGTGCGCTTCAGCGGCGTGCTGTCGCCCAACAGCGACGGGCGCAAGGACACCGTGCGCCTGAACTTCCTCGTCAAGGAGGCCGACGACGTCACGGTCGAGGTCGTCGACGCCGACGGCGACCTCGTGCGCACGCTCGTCGAGGACCTGCCGCGCCCGGCCTACCGCGCGTTCGACGACCCGCTGCGGTGGGACGGCCGCGACGACGACGGCGAGCCGGTGCCCGACGGGCGCTACCGGCTGCGCATCGTCCTGCAGGGCCAGGGCCGCACGATCGTCCCGCAGCGCTCCGTGCGCGTGGACCGGACGCCGCCCGCGCCGCGCGTCACGTCGATCTCGCCCGACCGGGTCTACGGCCCCGAGCTCCTGCCCAAGCCCGACGGCGGGCCGGCCGTCGTGCGCTTCGGCCCGGCACTCGAGCGTGCGCGGGTCATGGTCTTCAAGACGGCGCCGGGCCGCCCCCGGCTGGTGCTCGAGCGCCGGCTCGCGCCGGGGACCACGTCGTGGAGCTGGACCGGCGAGCTCGACGGCGGCCGGCGCGCCTCGGGCGGGACGTACGTCGCCGTGCTCGAGTGGCGCGACGAGGCGGAGAACATCGGCACGTCGATCCCGCTGGGGCGCGACGGCCTGCCGCGGGTGCCCGCCAACGGGCGGCCGTGGCCGGGCCGCGGCGGCATCACGGTGCGCAACCTCGGCGTGCAGGGACCGAGCGCGCCGGTGCGCGCCGGCGAGCGGGCGGTCTTCGGCATCGACGCGCGGCAGGCGCGGTACTCGTGGCGGCTGCGGCGGGTGGGCTCGCCGACGGTCTACAAGCGCGGCAGCGGGACGCGCGCGCAGTTCGGCGTGACCGTGCCCGCGGACGTGGCGTCCGGCGTCTTCCTGCTCGAGGTCCGCACGCGGCGCCACGCCACGGCCACGCCGTTCCTCGTCGAGGACGCCCGCCCGCGGCCGGTCCTCGCCGTCCTGCCGTGGACGACGTGGCAGGGCCGCAACGGCGCCGACGACGACGGCGACGGCCTGCCCGACGCGCTCGACCTCGGCCGCCCGGCGCGCACGCAGCGGATGGTCGTCGGCGCGGGCGGGCTGCCCGCCGGCTTCGCCACGCACGAGGCGCCGGTCCTCGCGTGGCTGGACCGCACGGGCCGCCGCTACGACGTGACGACCGACCTCGCGCTCGAGCACGGCGTCGGCCCGCGGCTCGCCGGCCACCGCGGCGTCCTGCTGCCGGGCGACACCCGCTGGCTCACCCCGCGCGTGCGCCGCGACCTGCGGACGTTCGTGCGCCGCGGCGGCGCGCTCGCGTCGTTCGGGACCGACAGCCTCCTGCGCACCGTGCGGCTGCGCCAGGGCCGGCGCGAGCGCCTGGCCGACCCCGGCCCGCGCGGCCGCGCCGACCTCTTCGGGGCACGGCTGCGGCCCGTGGTGCGGCGCCCCGTCGACCTCGAGGTCTCCGGCCAGCCCGACGCGGTCCAGCTCTTCGCCGGCACGGACGGGCGCTTCCCCGGCGTGCCGGCGTGGGAGGAGACGGCGTCGCTGGGCCCGCAGCTCCGGCACGCGGCCAGCGCCGTGACCGTCGACCCGCCCGGCCGCGAGGTCGTCGTCGCCGCCCGCTTCGGCCGCGGCCTCGTCGTCCGGCCCGGCCTGCCGGACCTCGGCGTCCGGCTCACCCCCGACCCCGCTCTCCAGGCCCTGGTGGCGCGCACGTGGACGCTCCTGTCCCGCTGATCGCCGCGGCGCTGCTGGCGGCCGGCGCGATCCTGCTGCCGGGGGCGCGCGGCCGCGCCTGGTCCATGCTCGGCGCGCTGGTCATCGCGCCGGTGATCCTGCTGTGGCACATCGCCGACTCCGAGCAGCTCGACACGCTCACCGACCGCCCGGCGGTGGCGGCCGGCGCGGCCGCCGTGGGCCTCGCGGCGGTGGGCGCCCTGGCGCTCCTCTTCCACCGCAGGCCGGTCGCGTTCCCGCTGGCGGCGGCACTCGCGCTGCCGTTCCGCGTCCCGATCTCGACGGGCGGCTCGACGGCCAACCTGCTGGTCCCGCTGTACCTCGTCGTCGCGGCGGGGGCGCTGGCCTACGCGGTACCGCGGATCCTCGGCCGCGCGACGCCGGAGGAGCACGCGGTCGGGTGGCTGGAGCGCGTGCTGGGCCTGACGGTCCTGCTCTACGCGGTGCAGGCGATCGGCTCGTCGGACTTCGACAAGGCGCTCGAGAACACCGTCTTCTTCTTCGTGCCCTTCGCGGTGCTCTTCGTCCTGCTCGGCCGCGTGGCGTGGACGACGCGCCTGGCGGTCCAGTGCCTCGGGGTGCTCACCGCGCTGGCCGTGGTCTTCGTCGGGATCGGCTTCGTCGAGTACGCGACCCGCCACCTGCTGCTCAACCCGAAGGTCATCGCCTCGAACCAGTTCGAGGAGTACTTCCGGGTCAACTCGCTGTTCTTCGACCCGAACATCTACGGGCGCTTCCTGGCGGTCGTGATGCTCGCGGTGACGTGCGTGCTGCTGTGGACGCGGCGGGCGCGCGACTTCGCGCTGACCGCGGCGCTGCTGGCGCTCCTGTGGCCCGGGCTGCTGCTGACGCTCTCGCAGTCGTCCTTCGCGGCGCTGCTCGTCGGGCTCGCGGTGCTGGGCGGCCTGCGCTGGGACCCGCGGCGGGCGGCGATGGCCGCCGGCGGGGTGGTGGTCGTCGGCGTGCTGATCGTGCTGCTCGCGGGGTCGGCGATCCGCCTGGACCTCGGCAGCGCCGACTCGCTGGACGACGCGACGAGCGGCCGGGTCGAGCTCGTCGAGGGCGGCCTGCGGCTCTTCGGGGACGCGCCGCTGCTGGGTCACGGCTCGGGCTCGTTCTCGCGCGAGTACCGGCGGGCGGAGGACGCGTCGGGCGAGCAGGCGGTGTCGGCGTCGCACACGATCCCGGTGACGGTGGCGGCCGAGCAGGGCGTCGTGGGCCTCGCCCTGTACCTCGCGCTGCTCGCGCTGGCGTTCGTGCGGCTCTTCCGCGCGGCGGCCCGCGACCTCGTGCGGGTGGCGCTCGCCGCGGCGTTCGCGGCGGTCGTCGTGCACACGCTCTCCTACGCGGCGTTCCTCGAGGACCCGGTGACGTGGGCGCTGCTCGGGGCCGGCGTCGCGCTCGCGCGCCTCCCCCGCACGGCGGCCGCATGAGCCCGTTCCAGCCGAACTACGACTCGGCCTACCACCTCGTTTGGGGGCGGGACCTGCTCGACGGGATCGCGCCGGGCTTCGAGTCCTACGCCGCGCCGACCGAGCACCCGCTGTGGCTCGCGGTCTGCGCGCTGGTCTCGGTCTTCGGCGACGGCGCCGACCAGGTGCTCGTCGCCATCACGCTCCTCGCGCACCTCGCGCTGGTCTGGGCGGTCTTCCGGCTGGGCCGCGGGGTCGGCGGGACCTGGACGGGCGTGCTGGCGGCGGCGTTCGCGGGCTCGTCGTTCGCCCTGCTGCTCTACGCCGCGCGGGCCTACGTCGACACGCCGTTCCTCGCGCTGGTGCTGTGGGCGGCGGTGCTCGAGGTCGAGCGGCCCCGGCCGCGCCGGACGCTCGCGCTGCTCGCCCTCGCGGGGCTGCTGCGTCCCGAGGCGTGGGTGCTGTCCGGGCTGTTCCTGCTGTGGGCGGCGCGCCGGGACGTCCGGGCGTGGGCGCTGGCGGCGATCGCGCCGCTGGGCTGGGCGGCGGTCGACCTCGCCGTCACGGGCGACCCGCTGTTCTCGCTGCACGCGACGTCGGACCTCGCCGACGAGCTCGGCCGGCCGCAGGGGCTGGCCGAGGCGGTCCGGTCGTTCTTCACCTTCCTGGGCGGGACGGCGCGCGAGCCGGTCGCGGTGCTGGCGCTCGGCGGCGCGGCGCTGCTGTGGCGCCGCCGGCGCGAGCGGCCGGTGCAGGTGCTGGGCGGGCTGTTCCTCTCGGGCGCGCTGACCTTCGGGGCGACCGGCGTCGCGGGGCTCAGCGTCCTGCCGCGCTACCTCACGGTCCCGGCGATCGTGCTCTGCGTGCTGGGCGCCGTCGCCGCGGTGGCGGCATGGCAGTGGCGGCGGTGGGTCGTCGTCGGCGTGTGCGTGCTCGCCGCCCCGGTCGTCGCCTGGTACGGGCTGGACCGGCTGGACCGCCTGGGGACCGAGCTCGACTTCACGCGCGACGTGCGGGCCGACCTCGAGGCGGTGCTGGCCACGCCGGAGGTGGCGGCGGGGCGCCGCTGCGGCCCGATCACGCTGCCGAACTACCGGCTCGTGCCCGAGACGCGGTGGGTCCTGCACGCGACGCGCAGCGAGGTGGGCGCCCGCAGCGCGCGCGAGCGCGATCGCGGCGTCGCGCTGTTCCTCGTCGGGGACAAGCCCCTGCGCCGCTACGGGTTCGCCGACGGGGCGTCGCCGCGGACGGTCGTGCCCCAGCCCGGGTTCGTCCGGGCCGTGCGCCGCGGGATGTTCGTCGCCTACGTGGCCTGTCCGGGCGCTAGCTGATCCCCAACGCGCGCAGGCGCTCCCACAGCGGCGCGTTCTGGCTCGCGGCGGTCTGCTTGAGCGCCCAGGCGCGCAGGTCGCGATCGGGGTTGGTGCGCCGGCCGGCCTGCGCCCGCAGGGCCGCGGCGAACGCGTCGGCGTCGGGCGCGACGTCGACCGCGTCGGCCCACGTGCGCACGCCCTTGAGGTCGGGCGTGACGGTGCGGCGGCCGAGGCGGGCGTACTTGAGGATGCGGTACGGCAGGCCGGCGTCGTTGAACGGCTCGACCTTGAAGGGGACGATCCCGACGTCGGCGCAGAGCACGAGCCGGGCGGCCTCCTCGTCGCTGCGCCGGCCCAGCCAGACGAACCCGGGGTGCTGGCGGCACCACGCGTAGTCGGGGTCGTCCTGGGACTCGTCGTCGTGCCAGGCGCCGACGAGGAGCAGCACGAGCTGGGGCAGACGCTCGGCTACGGCGCGCAGGAGCGACCAGTCGGTGCGCCAGCCGAGGTGGCCGAGCGAGACGGCGACGACGGCGGCGTCGGGGTCGGGCGCCGGGAAGCTGTCGGCGGCCAGGGGGACGAGCGTCGCCTCGCGTCCCGCCTCCCGCTCGAGGCGGGCCAGCTCCTCGGAGGCGACGAACGTCAGGTCGCTGCGCTGCGCGGCCTCGCGGTGGAGCTCCTCGAGGCGCACGCGCAGCGCGGGACCGGCGTCGTAGGCGTGCTCGTAGCGGTCCCAGCGCCCGTACCAGAGCTCGCAGGGGCCGGGCGCCTCCTCGACGACGGCGCGGGCGAGCGGCAGCTGCAGCGGGTGGAAGATCGCGACGGCGCGCGGGACGTCGCCGCGACGGTCCAGGCCCTTGACGAGCCGCCGGGCCTGGCGGCGGGCGACGGTGAGCGCGAGGTGCGGCGGCAGGCGTCCCAGCGCGCCGTACGGGATGCGCGGCGGGTCGGCGGCGACGACCGCCTCGGCGCGCAGGAGGTCCTCGGCCTGCTCGCGCAGGATGAACTCCTCGAGGGTCCGCGGGAGCAGGAGGACGCAGACCGGGCGGGCGTGCTGGGCGGACGGCACGGGCCGCGCACAGTACGGTGCCGCGCCGATGGGCGACCAGCTGCGCCGCCTGCTGGCCGGCTCCGCGGCCTACCAGGCCTCGAGCCTCCTGGCGAGCGCGCTCGCCGTCGTCACGCTGCCGCTGTACACGGCGGCGCTGAGCGAGGCGGAGTACGGCTACGCCGAGACGCTGCTGACGGCGATCATCCTGCTGTCGATCCTCCTGCGCCTGGGGCTGGGGGAGGCGCTCGTGCGCTTCTGGTTCGACACGGAGGAGGGGCCGGCGCGGGTGGCCCTGGCACGGGCGGCGACGGGCTGGACGTTCGCCGCCACGACCGCCGCGGCGGCGGTCCTGCTCGTCTTCGCGGGACCGCTGAGCGAGGCGCTGCTGACGGTCCGCGACGCGGGGCTGCTGGCCTGCGGCGTCCTCGGGCTGTGGGCCTTCACGAACCTCGAGGTGGCCTACGCGCTGCTGCGCGTGGAGGAGCGCCGCGGGGTGTACCTCGCGGCCTCGTGCGCGAACGTCGTCCTGACGGTCGCGCTCACGGTGGTGCTCGTCGTGGTGCTCGACGAGGGGGCGACGGGCTACGTGCTGGGCAACTACGCGGCGTCGACGGTCGTCCTGCTCGGGCTGTGGTGGCGCGAGCGCCGGCGCATCGCGTTCGTCCCGCCGCGGTGGCAGACCCTGGCGCCGCTGACGCGCTACGGCGGGCCGACGGTCCCGGCCGACGCCGCGGTGTTCGCGCTCAACGTCGTCGACCGGGCCTACCTCGTGCGCTCGCAGGGCGCGGCGGCGGCGGGCGTGTACGCGGTGGCGGTGAAGCTCGCGACGGTGGTGATCGTCGCGGTGCGCGGGTTCCAGGCGGCGTGGCCGCCCCTGGCCTACTCGGTCACCGACGCGGCCGAGGCGGGACGGCTCTACGCACGGGTCACGACCGCCTACGTGGTGGTGACGGGGGCGGTCGTCTGCGGGGTCACGCTCCTCGGGCGCTGGGTCGTCGACCTGCTGGCCGACGACCGCTTCGGCGCGGCGTTCGAGGCGCTGCCGTGGGTCGCGCTCGGGTGGGCGCTCTACGGGCTCTACCTCGTGTTCGTGACGATCGCGGGACGGGCGAAGGCGACGGGGCGCAACCTGCCCGCGGCGGCCGCCGGGCTCGTGGTGAACGTCGTCGTGCTCGTCCTGCTCGTCGAGCCGCTGGGGATCGCGGGCGCGGGCATCGCGCTGTGCGCGTCCTACGTCGTGATGCTCGCCGTCCTGCACCGGCTGACGCGGACGCTCTTCGAGGTGCCGTTCGAGCGGGCGCGGCTCGCGGGGGCGGTGCTCGTGTACGCCGGCGTGGCGGTCGCGGGCGAGCTGCTGCTGCCCACCGACGGCCTCGACGGACTGGCGCTGCGCGTCGTCGCCCTGGGGGTCGCGGCGCCCCTGCTCGTGGCGGCGCGTGTCGTCTCGCTCGCGGAGCTCCGTCAGCTGTCCGGCGCCGTACAGACGAGGGTTCGGCGGCGCTGAGCCAGGAGATCGGGGGGCAGCCACCGCCGGGTCGGCGGTGGCGGATCCGTCTCTGGGAGAGAGAGCGCTTGCCCCGACATGCCCTGCGCGCAGCCGTGGTCGGCTGCGCGGTCGCTGTGACGACCATGGCGGCCGCACCCGCGGCCTCCGCCGACGAGCAGCTCATCGTGAAGCTGCGGCCGGGAGCCAGCGGCTCCCCGACGGTGGACCGGCTGCTCGCGGGCGTGTCGCGGGTGGGCACGGTCCGCCACAACGGGGCGCTCGTCGTGCGCGTCCCGGCGGGCGCCGACGCGCTGCTGCGCGCGCTGCGTGCGTCCTCGCTGGTGCAGTACGCCGAGCGCGACCGGGTCCTGCGCGTGTCGGCGGTCCCGAACGACGCGCGCTTCGGCGAGCTCTACGGGCTCCACAACACCGGGCAGTCCGGCGGCATGGCCGACGCGGACATCGACGCGCCCGAGGGCTGGGACGCGTTCGGCCTCGGCGGCTTCCCGAGCGCGCTGACCGGGACGCGGGTCGGCATCGTCGACACCGGGATCCGGGGCACCCACGAGGACCTCACCGGCCACGTCGTGGCGTGCGCCGCGACGCTCAACGGGCTGCTGGGGATCATCGGCGGCGACCCCAACCCGTCCGAGAGCCGTGGCTGCAACGACGACAACGGCCACGGCACCCACGTCGCGGGGACCATCGCGGCGACGGCGGGCAACGGGCGCGGCGTGGTGGGCGTGTCGTTCACCTCGCCGCTGGCGATCTGCAAGGCGCTGCACGGCGCCGCGGGCTCGGGCTCGACGGCGGGCGTCGCGAACTGCATCACCTACCTCGTCGGCAAGGGCGCGAAGGTCATCTCGATGAGCCTGGGCGGAGCGGCGTCGGCGACGTTGCAGTCCGCGGTGGCCAACGCGGCGGCCAACGACGTCCTCGTGGTGGCGGCGGCGGGCAACGACGGCAACGCGACGGTGAACTACCCGGCCGGCTACCCCGAGGTCGTGTCGGTGGCGGCGACCGACCGGCGTGACGCGCGGGCGTCGTTCTCCAACGCGAACGCCGACGTGGAGGTCGCGGCCCCGGGCGTCGACATCACCTCGGCCTGGAACACGTCGAACACCGCCTACGCCACGATCAGCGGCACGTCGATGGCCACGCCGCACGTGGCGGGCGTCGCCGCGCTCATCCGCTCGCGCGGCGGCACCGCGGCGGCGGCGCGCGCGAAGCTCGACGCGTCGGTCGACGACCTCGGCGCGCCGGGCCGCGACGCCGCCTTCGGCTTCGGCCGGGTCAACCTCGCCAAGGCGGCTACCCCCTAGCCACGCGTCCTCGCGCCGGGCGGCGGCGCTCCCGCAGGCCGCCGCCGCCGCGTCAACCGGGCGCCCCGCCACGGTCCAGGTGGGGCGCCCGCCCGCCGGACGGAGCTAGCCTGCGTCCCATGCGTCGCAAGCTCCCCGCGCTCCTCGCCGTGCTCGCCGTCGCCGGTCCGGCCGGCGTCGTGGCCTCCGGCTGCGGTGACGAGGCGCCGGGCGGCGTCGACGTCGCCCAGGCCGCCACGCAGACCAAGGCCAAGGGCACGGCACGCTTCGCGCTCGACGTGCGCGCCTCGGGCCTCGGCCTCCCGGGCGCCCTGCGCTTCGAGGGCGAGGGCGTGACGTCGCTGGACCGCCCGGCGATGGACTTCAGCGCCGACATCGGCAAGACGCTGTCGAGCATCGGCCTGCCCGTCGGCGACGCGCAGATCCGCCTCAAGCTCGCCGACGGCCAGCTCTACGTGCAGCCCAAGGGCGTGCGGGGCCTCGACATCCCGAACGGCAAGAGCTGGGTCGGCCTGGACATCGCGCAGCTCGCCGACGCGCTGGGCCTCGACGGCAAGGGCCTCACCAGCGGCTTCTCCGTCGACCCGGCCGGACAGCTCCAGGCCCTGACGAAGGCCAAGGGGCTCAAGGAGGCCGGCGAGGAGGACGTCGCCGGCGCGACGACCACCCACTTCACGGGCACCCTCAAGCTCCGCGACCTCATCGCCGCCCTGCCCGCCGACCAGCGCGAGCAGGCCCAGAAGGCCCTCGACCAGCTCGCCAAGCAGGGCGCCGGCACCGGGTTCTCCGCCGACACCGCCATCCCGACCGAGCTGTGGGTCGACGACCAGGGCGTCTTGCGCCGCATGCGCCAGACCCTCAAGACCCCCTCGGCCCAGGGCGTCCCCGCCGGCGAGTTCCGCGTCCAGTACGAGCTCTCCGACTTCGGCGCCAAGCTCGACACCTCCCCGCCGCCCGCCTCGGACCGCTACGACGCCACCGACGACCTCAACGACCTCCTGAAGTCCGGCGCCGCCGGCCTCCTCGGCCCGTAGCCCACGGCGGAAAGTGCCAGGCACTTTCCACCCGGGGGGCGAACTCATGGTGCCCCTGCCCTACAGAGGGCATGGGCCGTCCTCCTCGTCCGATCGCCGCCGACGCGACCTACCACCTCACCGGGCAGGCGGTCCACGGCCGGGACCTGTTCCTCGACGGGCGGGACCGCCGCGACTACGTCACGCTCCTGGAGAAGGTCGTGGTCCGGTTGCAGTGGTCGTGCCAGAGCTTCTGCCTGATGCCCGACCACGTCCATCTGGTCGTGCGCACGGCCGACGCCGACATCGACAAGGGGATGCACTGGCTGCAGTGGCACTTCGCCCGTCGGCAGAACGCGCGACGCGGGGGCCACAACGCGGTGTTCGCCAAGCGCTACGGCCACCGGTTGATCGAGGACGAGCGGCACCTGCTCGAGGTGCTGCGCTACGTCCCGCTCAACCCGGTCCGCGAGGGGCTGTGCGACGACCCTGCCTCGTGGCGGTGGTCGAGCCATCGCATGCTCGCGGCCACCGAGCCCGCCCCTGCTTGGTTGGACGTCGAGGCGGTCTACGAGGCGTTCGGGCCGGTGGCCGGCCTCCGTGGCCCGTCCTCCTACCTCGAGCTCATGTCGGGCGCTGCCGACCTCCGGCCGGACCTCGTGCAGCGGCTGCGTCAGGCGGCGAAGCTCGCCCCGTCCCGCCCGACGGTGTTGGCGCTTCGCCCCGAGGTCCACGACGTCGCGGCCGCTCTCGGATCCGCTCCCACGGACGCGGATGTCGCACGCGCATTCGACGAGCATGCACACGCGATCACGGAGATCGCCCGGCACCTCGACCAGCCGACGACCACGGTCTGGCGACGGATCGCTCGGGGCCGCAGGGTGGAAAGTACCTGGCACATTCCAGCTTGGGGCTAGAGGCGGCGGCCGCCGCGGTTGCGCTCGTAGGCCGCCTCGCGCAGGCCCTCGCCCTTGGAGGGGTTGAGGGTCGCGGTGACATGGCGCCAGTAGCGGCGGGGGTCGTGGTCGGGGAGGGCGAGGGCCGCGAGGGCGCGCAGGGCGTAGGTCCAGGCGGTGAGCCAGCGGACGAGCGCCGCGGCCGCCGCGGAGTGGTGCTTGCGCATGTAGCGGTCGCGGTTGCGGCTGAGCTCGACGATGCGACGCTCCGGGACGGCGCCCGTGGAGAGCTGCTCGTGGTGGACGCAGACGGCGTCCGGGACGTAGAGCGTCGACCAGCCGGCGTCGCGCAGGCGCTTGCAGAAGTCGACCTCGTCGGAGTAGACGAAGAACAGCGGGTCGAAGAAGTCGATCGCCGCGGCGGCCTCGCGGCGGACGAGCAGCGCGGCGCTCTGCGCCCAGTCGACGCGGCGCGTCCGCGTCCCGCGGCTCTGGACCGTCAGCCGCCGGTGCAGGAACAGCGCCGCGGCGAGGGCGCTGAGCGGGGTCGGGAAGCGCCAGGCGCTGGCCTGCGGCGCGCCGTCGGGACGCAGGAGCTTCGCGCCGGCCGCGCCCGCCCGCGGATCGGCCTCGAGCGCCGCGTGCAGCGCCGCCGTCGCGCCCGGCCGCAGCTCGGAGTCCTCGTTGAGCAGCAGGCCGTAGCGGCCCCGCGCGCGCTGGAGCAGGGCCGTGTCGTTCTCCGCCTTGCCGTGGCGCTGCTCGAGCGCCACGACCTCGTCGACCGTCGGGTGGCGCCGTGCCGCGCCCGCGGAGCCGTCGCTCGAGGCGTTGTCGAGGACGAGCACCTCGGTCGCGAACGGCAGCGCCGCACGCTCGGCCGCGATCGCGTCGAGGCACCGCAGCAGCAGCTCGCGCTGCTCGGTGTTCACGACGCAGAAGGTCAGCTCGACGGGCTCGGCCACCGGGCCGGGCACGCTACCCCGCCTGCGCGAGCAGCAGCGCGGCGGCGAAGCCCGCCACCGTCGCGAGGCCGACCGCGTCCCCGCCGCGCTCGTGGGACTCGGGGACCATCGTGTCGGCGAGCATCGTGAGGATCGCCCCCGCCGCGAAGCCCTGGGTGACCGCGACGAGCTCGTCGGACGCGTCGCCGAGCACCGCGTAGCCCACCGCGCTGGCGACCGCGCCCGCCAGCGCGACCGCGAGCCACAGCCCCAGGACGTGGGCCGGCCGCGTGCCCTGCGCGCGCAGCGCCGCGGCCGAGCCGACCGCCTCGGGCAGGTTCGACACGAAGACCGCTCCCAGCAGCGCGACGCCGACGCCGCCGCCCTGCGCCAGCCCGAGGCCGAGCGCCGCCGACTCGGGGATCCCGTCGAGCAGCGCCCCCAACGCCAGCAGGGCGCCGACCGCCGCGCCTCCACCCCCCTCGCCGCGCCCACCGCCGAAGCGCCGGCCCATCGCGCGGCTCGCCCCGAAGTACACCGCCGCCCCACCGACGAGCCCGCCCATCAGCGGTGCCGTCCCCGCCGCGTCGAGCGCCTCCTCGGCCAGCTCGAACGCCACCGCCGAGATCATCGCCCCCGCGCCGAAGCCCAGCAGCAGGCCGGTGACCCGCCCCTCCGGCAGCACGGTCAGCCCGAGCCCCGCGCCGATGAGCAGCGACGAGCCGGCGAGCAGGCCGTAGAGCAGGGCCTCGAGCACGACGACCTCCCTACCCGCCGCGCGTGGACCCGGCGCGCCGTGCACCCGTAGCCTGCGCGCCGTGACGTCGCGGACGCACCGCATCCCGGGCCTGGTCCTCACCGAGCACGAGCTCGAGGTCCCGCTCGACCACGACGACCCCCAGAGCCCGCCGCTGACGCTCTTCGCCCGCGTCGTCGCCGACGCCGACGGCGGCGCCGACAAGCCCTGCCTGCTCTTCCTCCAGGGCGGTCCCGGCCACGAGGCGACCCGTCCCACCGGCGCACCCGTCAGCCCGGGCTGGCTGGCCCGCGCGCTGCAGGACTTCCGCGTCGTCCTCCTCGACCAGCGGGGGACCGGCCGCAGCAGCCCCGTCGGCGCCGACCTCCCCGGCACCCCGCAGGAGCAGGCCACCTACCTGACGCACTTCCGCGCCGACGCGATCGTCCGCGACGCCGAGCTGCTGCGCGAGCACCTGGGCGTCCGGCGCTGGGGCCTGCTCGGCCAGAGCTTCGGCGGCCTCTGCGCGATGACGTACCTGTCGACGGCGCCCGACGCGCTCGACCTCGTGCTCATCACGGGCGGCCTCGCGCCCCTCGGCCACCACCCGGACGAGCTCTACGCCGCGACGTTCGCCCGCATGCTCGATCGCAGCCGCGCGTACTACGACCGCTACCCCGAGGACCGCGAGCGCGTCCGCGCGCTCCAGCAGGACCCCCCGACGCTCCCGAGCGGCGACGTCCTCACGCCCCGCCGCCTGCGCCAGGTCGGCGAGCGCCTGGGCATGGGCGACGGCGCCGAGAGCCTGCACCACCTCCTCGAGCTGCCGCCGGGCTCGCCCGCCTTCCTCCACGACCTCGACGCCGCGCTGCCCTTCGCGCGCAACCCGATCTACGCTGTCCTGCACGAGGCCTGCATGGCCGACGGCCACGCCACGCGCTGGTCGGCCCAGCGCGTGCTGCCCGACGTGTACGCCGAGGAGCCCGAGCTCTTCACCGGCGAGCACATCTTCCCGTGGATGTTCGACGAGTACGCCGCGCTCGCGCCGCTCAAGGCCGCCGCCGAGCTCCTCGCCGAGCACCCGTGGCCGCGCCTGTACGACGAGGACGCCCTCGCCGCCAACGAGGTCCCGGCCGCCGCCGCGATCTACGCCAACGACGCGTACGTCGAGCGGCGCTTCTCCGAGGAGACCGCCGCGCGCATCAAGGGCCTGCGCCCCTGGCTCACCAGCGAGTTCGAGCACAACGGCCTGCGCGCCGACGGCGAGCGCGTGCTCGGCCACCTGCTCGACCTCGCCCGCGGCCGCGCCTGACGCCCCGCTAGGGTCCGCCGCGCCGTTGGACGTCCAGCTCGTCGACCCGTCCGCGTTCACGCCGCCCTACGACCGGGCGCTCGCCGCGGCCCTCGCCCGCGCCGGCGCCGACGTGGTCCTGCACACGAGCGCGTTCCCCTACGGCGAGGTCCCGCCCGCGCCCGGCGTCGACGTCCGCGAGTCCTTCTACCGCCGCTCCTTCGGCCCGGCCGGCGGCCGCGTGCGCCGCGCGACGAAGCTCCTGGGCCACGTCCCGGCGATGCGCCGCCTCGCTCGCCAGACCCAGGACGCCGACGTCGTGCACTTCCAGTGGCTCGCCGTCCAGCACCTCGACGTCGGCCTGCTCGGGCGCTTCGCGCCGCCGCTGGTGCTCACCGCCCACGACGTCCTCCCGCGCGAGCCGCGCCCCGGCCAGCTCGACGCCCAGCGCCGCCTCTACGGCGAGGTCGACGCCGTCGTCGTGCACTCCGAGCACGGCCGCCGCCGGCTCATCGACGAGGCCGGGGCCGACCCGGAGAAGGTCCACGTGATCGCCCACGGCGCCTTCGAGCACCTGGCGCGCACCGACCCCGAGCTCCCGCCGGAGCTCGAGCGCAGCGCCGCCCGCGACGCCCCCGTCGTCCTCCAGCTCGGCCTCGTGCGCCCGTACAAGGGCCTCGACGTCCTGCTCGACGCCTGGCGCGGCATCCGGGGCGCCGAGCTCTGGGTGGTGGGCATGCCGCGGATGGACCTGCGGCCGCTCAAGCAGGCCGCGCCGCCCGCGGTGAGCTTCGTCGACCGCTTCGTGACCGACGCGGAGGTCGCCGCCGTCCTGCGCCGCGCCGACCTCGTCGTCCTGCCCTACCGCGAGATCGACCAGTCCGGCGTGCTCTTCGCGGCGCTGGCGTTCGGCAAGCCGATCGTCGCGAGCGCCGTCGGCGGCTTCCCCGAGGTCGCCAGCGACGGCGCGATCGAGCTGGTCCCGCCCGGCGAGCCCGCTGCGCTGCACGCGGTGCTCGACCGCCTGCTCGACGACGAGGCTGCCCGCGCGCGCCTGGCCGCCGCCGCCGGACGCGCCGCCCGCACCCGGTTCTCGTGGGACGCGATCGCCCGGCGTCACCTCGACCTCTACGCGACGCTGTCCCGGTGACGGTGCGCCGCACCACCCGCCTCGCCGCGCTCGGCGCCCTGGCCTGGTCGCAGGCCGGCTACCCCCTCGCGCTCGCGGCGCTCAGGGCCGCCACGGGCCCGCGCCGGCCGCGCACCGCCGAGCCCGGGGACCCGCCGCCGCGCGTCACGCTCGTCATCGCCGCCTACGACGAGGCGCAGGTCATCGCGGCGAAGGTCGCCAACGCGCTCGCGCTGGACTTCCCGCGCGACCACCTCGAGGTGGTCGTCACCGACGACGGCTCGTCCGACGGCACGCCGGAGCTCGCGCAGCGCGCCGGGGCCGACCGGGTCATCCGCAACCCGCGCGGGGGCAAGGTCCGCGCCCAGGACGCGGCCGTGCGCGCCGCGACGGGGGACGTCGTCGCGTTCTCCGACGCCAACGCGCTCTGGGAGCCCGACGCGCTCGCGCACCTCGTCGCGCCGTTCGCGGACCCGCAGGTGGGCGAGACCGTCGGCCGCGTGAGCTTCGTGAACCCGGACGGCGGCACGAACCAGGAGGGCCTGTACTGGCGCTACGAGATGGCGCTGCGCGGCCTGGAGTCCGACCTCGAGTCGGTCACCGCCGGCAACGGCGCGATCTACGCCGTGCGCAAGGACGCCTACGTCGAGGTCGACCCCGTCATGGGCCACGACCTGCGCCTGCCCTACGAGCTCGTGCGCCGCGGCTGGCGGGTCGTCGAGGCGCCGCACGCCAGGGCCACCGAGCGGATGGTCCCGAGCGTCGAGGGCGAAGCGGCCCGCAAGCGCCGGATGATGAGCCACGCCTGGGCGATCGTCCTGCGCGGCGGGCTGCTCGACCCGCGCGGCTGGCCGCCGCGCTACGTCCTGATGATGGCCAGCCACCGCTGGCTGCGCTACGCGGGCCCGTTCCTGCACGTCGCCGCCGCGCTCACCGGCGCCTGGCGCTCGCACGCCGCGCTCGGCGCCCTCGCCGCCGCCGGGCCCCGCGCCGGTCGCGCCGGCCTCGTCGCCCGCTACTACGTGCTGACCCAGGCGTCGATCGCCCAGGGCCTGGCCGACCACCTGCGCCACGGCACGCAGGCCGGCTGGGAGGCCGCGGAGGGCACGCGGTGAGGGAGCCCTGGCGCCGCCTCTTCGACGTCGCCGTCGCGCTCATCGGGCTGGCGCTCAGCGCGCCCGTCCTGCTGCTTGCGCTCGTCGCGATCCGCCTCGAGTCCCCCGGCCACCCGATCTACCGCCAGCGCCGCGTGGGCAAGGACGGCGAGGCCTTCGACGTCCTCAAGCTGCGCACGATGGTCTCGGGCGCCGAGACGATGGGGGCGGGCCTCGCCGTCGACCAGGGCGACGCGCGGATCACCCGCGTCGGCGCGCTGCTGCGCCGCACCTCCCTCGACGAGCTGCCCAACCTCGTCAACGTCCTCAAGGGCGAGATGTCGATCATCGGGCCGCGACCGACCGTCCCGGTCCAGGTCGCCCGGTACACCGAGCGCCAGCGCGGGCGCCTCGCCGTCAAGCCGGGGATCACCGGCTGGGCCCAGGTCCACGGCCGCACCTCGCTGCCCTGGCCCGAGCGCATCGAGCTCGACCTGCACTACGTCGAGCACCGCACCGTGCGCATGGACCTCGACATCCTCGTGCGCACGGTGCGGATGGTCGTCACCGGCTCCGGGCTCTACAAGGGCGAGACCGGCGGCTGGGTCGACCCGCCCGAGGGCTAGCCGCCGCCGCGCGACCGCCGCAGCTCGGCCTCGAGGTCGTCGAGCGCCCTGCGGACCTCCTGCACGCGGTCCTCGAGCCGGGCCGCCGCCTCCCCGCCGCCGCGGGCCTCCGCCGCCCGCGCCTCCTCCATCGAGTTCAGGACGATCCCGATGAAGAGGTTGAACACCAGGAACGAGGCGACGAGCACGTAGGAGACGTAGAAGAGGATCGTCCAGTCGCTCAGGTCCTGGCCCGACTCGATGTACGTCGGCAGGTTCTCCAGCGTGAGCAGGACGAACATCGTGATCATCGCCTGGCCGACGTCCCCGAAGTTCTCGGGGTCGTGCTCGTCGAAGATGACCCAGCCGACCATGCCGTAGAGGTAGACGAGCAGCAGCGTCATGACCGCCAGCGACGAGACGCCCGGCACGCTGCGCCCGACGGCCGCGAGCACGACCTTGAGCTCGGGCAGGAACCGCACCGCCCGCACGATCCGCGCGAGGCGCACGAGCCGCAGGAGCGTCGCGTTCTCGCGCAGCCCCGGCAGGAACGACGCGACGACGACCACGAAGTCGAAGACGTTCCAGCCGTTGCGCCAGAACGCGCCGAGGCCCGGCCAGGTGGCGGTGAGCCGGACGAGCAGCTCGATGACGAAGACGCCGAGGATGACGTCGTTGAGCGTGTGCAGCAGGTCGCCGTGCTCGGCGACGACGCCGTCGTAGGTCTCGAGCCCCAGGACGACGGCGTTGGCGAGGATGACCCCGAGCATCGCGGCGTCGAAGCGCGGCGACGACGCGAGGGCGCGGCAGAGCCTGACCATGCGCCCCGCCACTTTGCCAGACTCGCCCGCCCATGCAGCAGGGCGTCCTCCTCACCGGCGTGGGCAAGCGCTACGACATCGTCAGCGCCTTCGCCCAGCACACGACCGTCGTCGCGTGCGACCCGAACCCGCTGGCGCCGGCGCAGTACGCCGCCACCGTGCGGGCCGCGGTGCCGCTCATCAGGGACCCGGGCTACGTCCCGGCGCTGCGCGCGCTGTGCGACGAGCACGGCGTCGGCGCGATCGTCCCGCTGACCGACCTCGACATCGAGGTGCTCGCGAAGGCCCGCGAGGACGGCGCGCTGCCCGAGGCGCTCGTGCCGTCCTCCGCGGTCGCCCGCGCGACCTTCGACAAGTTCGAGACCCACCAGCTGCTCGAGCGCCTGGGCTTCCCGTCGCCCCCGACGGTCCTCCCCGGCCAGGAGCTGCCGCGCCTGCCCGCGATGGTCAAGCCGCGCCAGGGCTCCGGCGCCCGCTCGATCCATCCCGCGCGCACGCCGGAGGAGGTCGCGTTCTTCTGCCGCTACGTCGACGAGCCGGTGATGGTCCAGCAGCTCATGCAGGGCCCCGAGTTCTCGATCGACTGCCTCGGCGATCGCGACGGGCGCTGCCTCAACGCGATCCCGCGGACGATGCTCGAGTCCCGCGGCGGCGAGTCGATCAAGGGCGAGGTCATCGACGACCCCGAGCTGCGCGACCTGGCCAAGGGGCTCATGGAGGCGCTCGAGGTGCGCGGCCCGGCGACGATCCAGGTCTTCCGCGAGGAGGACGGGACGCTCGGCATCACCGACGTCAACACGCGCTTCGGCGGGGCGTTCCCCGCCCCGATGTACGCCGCGCGGCCCGGCCGGACCTACCCCGAGCTCATCGTGCGGATGGCCAACGGCGAGGCGGTGGAGCCGCACGTCGGCGACCACGCCACCGGCCTGACCTTCACCCGGTACTACTGGCAGCTCGAGCTCGACGCGGGCCTGCGGCCGACCGGCCGCGACATCGTCACGCCGCCCGGCCCGCCGGCGCCGCGCTGAGCGCGTCGCGGTCGGGGGCCACGCAGTAGGCGCCCTCGCTGAAGCCCTGTGCGCCGAAGCCCATCGCGGCGTTCGTGCGCGCGCGGAAGCTCTCCCAGCCGCAGAAGACGATGAGCTCGATCGTCGCCTCGTCGCCGAGCGCCTCGCGCAGCCGGCCGACGAGCTCGTCCGTCGTCTCCTCGGGCGTGCGGGCCATCGCCTCGGCGAGCTCGAGCGCGAGCCGGTCGTGGGCGTCGAAGCGCGGCGACTCGCGCCAGCGGGCGAGGTCGCGCAGCTCGTCCTCGGTGATGCCCGCCTTCGTCTGCGCCAGGGCCGAGCCGATGTCGCAGCAGAACTCGCAGCCGACGACCATCGCGGTGCGCAGCACCGCGAGCTCCTTCAGGCGCTCGGGCGCGGCGTGGCAGCCCTCGAGCGCCAGCTCGAAGCCGCCCTCGGCCAGGAAGAGGCGCCGGTGGCGCGCGAGCGCCGTGAACGGCGCGGGCTCGAGGCCGACCTTCTTCCTGGCCGACCGCAGGGCGCGGCGCACCACGAAGGGCTGGTCGGCGGGCTCCAGCGGCGGGATCCGGCTCATGGCGGGCACGCTACGCTCGCGCCGCCCGGCCGGACAGGGCCACTTCACGATGCCGCGAGCGGACCACCTCGGACGCGACCTCCTCGTCGCGGTGCGCCGGGGCGACGGCGCCGGGACCCTGCGCGCGCAGCTCGAGGGCCAGCTGCGCGACGACGTCCGGGCGGGCCGGCTGCGCCCCGGCGAGCCCCTGCCCTCCTCGCGCGCGCTCGCCCGCGAGCTGGGCGTCTCGCGCGGCGTGGTGGTCGAGGCCTACGCCCAGCTCCTGGCCGAGGGCGTGCTCGAGGCGCGGCCCGGCAGCGGGACGCGCGTGGCCGCCGCGCCCGCCGACGCGGCGGGCGCCGCCGACGGCCCGTCGGCCCCGCGGTGGGACCTGCGCGCGGAGTCCGCCGACCTCGGCGCCTTCCCGCGGCGGGCGTGGCTCGGCGCGCTGCGCCGCGCGCTCGAGACGGCCCCCGACGGCGCGCTCACCTACGGCGACCCCGCCGGCGCGCCCACCCTGCGCGCGGTCCTCGCCGGCTACCTCGGCCGGGCCCGCGGCGTGCGCGCGGTGCCCGGGGAGGTCGTCGTCAGCACCGGGATGACCCAGGGGCTGGCGCTCGTCGCCGCCGTCCTGCGCGACCGCGGCGCCACGCGCGTCGGCGTCGAGGACCCCGGCTTCCCGCTGCACCGGCTCGTCCTGCGGCGCGCCGGCCTCGAGACGGTCCGCGTCCCCGTCGACGACGACGGCGTCCTGGTCGACGCGCTCGACGGCCTCGACGCGCTGCTCGTCACGCCCCAGCACCAGATGCCGACCGGCGCGCAGCTCAGCGACGCGCGCCGGGCGGCGCTCGACGCCTGGGACGGGTGGGTGCTCGAGGACGACTACGACGGCGAGGTCCGCCACGACGGCACGCCCTCGGGCGCCCTGCAGGGCCGGCGGCCCGAGCGCACGGTGTACCTCGGCTCGGTGAGCAAGGCCCTCGCGCCCGCCCTGCGCCTGGGCTGGGTCGTCGCGCCCGCCGACCTCGCGGCCGACGTCGCGGCGGCGCGGGCGCTGAGCGACGGCGGCGGCGAGGCCCTGGGCCAGCTCGCGCTCGCCGACCTCGTCACCCGGGGCGAGCTCGACCGCCACCTGCGGCGCATGCGCACCCGCTACCGGCGCCGGCGCGACGCGCTGCTGGCCGCGGTCGCCGAGCACCTCCCGCAGGCGGAGGTCCGCGGCGCGCACGCCGGCCTGCACGTGCACGCGACGCTGCCCGGGCTGGACCCGGACGCGCTGCCGGGCGTCCTCGAGCGCGCCTGGGCGGCCGGCGCGGGCGTGGTGGGCTACGGCCACGGTGGTCGTGCCCACCTCGTGCTGGGCTACGCCAACCTCCCGGAGCCCGGCGCGGCGCCCGCGCTGCGGGCGCTCGCGCGGGCCCTCGCCGCTACGGGATGAGCTCGGGGCCCTTGTCGACGTAGGTGTCGCGGAACGCGCGCAGCGCGTCGAACACCTTGTCGTTGAACTCGTTGCAGCCCACGTAGTGCGTCCACGCCACGCCGGCCACGGCGAAGGGCATGTCCGTGTTGTTCTGCATGACGACCTGGTGGTAGCCCTCGGCCCCGCGGAACGGCTCGTTGTAGAGCGTCTCGAGCTGCTGGATCCGGCGCCGCGGGGTGCCCGGCCGGTACTGGTAGAGGATCCGGCCGTGCTCCAGGGTGTGCACCCAGTTGTTGGCGGCCGGCTCGTTGCCCGGGTCGTAGATCCCGTCCTGCGCGGGCGTCGGGTTGTGGGTGCCCGACGTCGGCGGGTTGGTCTTGTAGCCGCTGAAGGCGTCCTCGGAGTGCTCGCGGCCCTCCGACGGGAAGGTCTTGACCTCGCACCCGGCGGCCTTGGCCGCGGCGGACAGGTCGGTGATCGCGCGGCGCGGGATCGGCACCGACGAGCTGGCCTCCTGCGACGGGCCGTCGCCCGAGCCACCGTCGCCGCCGCCGGAGGTGATGGCGACCACGACCGCGGCGATCGCGGCGACGGCGAGCACGCCGCCGGCCACGAGCTGCATCCGCCGCTTCGCTGCGGCCTTGCGCGCCTCGGCCTGCTCTCGCGCCTCGCGCTCCTGGCGCCGGCGCTCCTTCTCCTCCTGACGACTGGCCATCGCGGCCCGGAGCATAGGGACCTCAAGCTCCAGCCGATCCGGTCGACCACCTCGGAGGCATGGATGCACTCGCTCGCACGGACGCGGGCCGCGCCGGAGCCTGCCCGACCTGCGGCGGGGGACTTCGCGACCCCCTGACCGGGCTCGTCGCCCGGGACGTCTTCTTCCACCAGCTCGACAAGGAGCTCGACCGCCACCGGCGCTACGGCACCGAGGCGTCGCTCGCGATCTTCGACGTCGACGACCTCGGCGTCGTCAACTCGACGCTCGGCCGGCCGGCCGGGGACGGTGTCCTGCGCGCCGTGGCGGACGTGCTGCAAGGGCGCGTCCGCCCGTCGGACACCCTCGCTCGCGTGGGCGGGGACGCCTTCGGCGTCCTGCTGCCCGAGACCACGCGGATGGAGGCCCTGCTCGCGGCCGACCGCCTGCGCACGGCGGTGGCCAAGGCCGACCTCGTGCCGGGTCGCGCGGTCACCGTCTCGGCGGGCGTCGCCGCCGTGCCCGACGACGGCGCGACGGTCGAGGTCCTCGAGCGCCGCGTCGAGGCGGCCCTGGGCTGGGTCAAGGCCCACGGCAAGGACCTGTGCGCGGTGGCGCGCGACGTCGGCGACGCGGCGGTGCGCCCGGGCATGCTCGCCCACCTGCACGCCGTCGTGGCCGGCATCGACGCCGCCCGGCTGGCGACGCGCGACCACTCCGTGACCGTCGCCGCCTACGCCGGGGCGATCGCCAACGCCCTGGACTTCCGCGAGGAGCGCACGGTGCGCCTGCGCCGGGCGGCCTTCCTGCACGACATCGGCAAGGTCGCGGTGCCGGAGGCGGTCCTCGAGAAGCCCGGCCGCCTCACCGACGAGGAGTTCGCCCAGGTCCAGCTGCACCCGCAGGTGGGGTCGACGATGCTCGCCCACGCCGGGCTGCACGAGGAGGCGAGCTTCGTGCGCCACCACCACGAGCGCCTCGACGGGCGCGGCTACCCGGACGGGCTCGCCGGCGCCGACATCCCGCTCGAGTCCCGGGTCATCTTCGTGGCCGACTCCTTCGAGGCGATGACCTCCGACCGGCCCTACCGGCCCGGGCTCGAGGTCGACGTCGCGCTCGCCGAGCTCGCGGCGTGCGCCGGCTCCCAGTTCGACCCCGCGGTCGTCGCGGCCTTCGACCGCCAGCTGCGGGAGGGCCGCGTGGAGGTCCGCGCGCTGCGTCACCAGGGGTAGTCCGACCTCACCCTGTCGCAGTTCGCCACCGGACCGAGTTCCGGTTCAGTGGGCGATCCCGCTGCCCACCGGCCAACCTCCGGGGTGGACGCGCGTTGGGTGGCATGGACGTGTCCACTTCTGGCACCATCTACGCGTGGAGGCCGCTGCTCTCGAGCTGCGGCGAGGTCGTCGTCATCCAGGGGGAGCTGTGCTGCGGCGCGCCCTGTCGGACGAGCGGCTCGCCGACCGCGTCCGCGCCGGGGACGACGCGGCGTTCGAGGTCCTGTACGACCGCCACCACCGGCAGCTGCTGGCGTTCTGCCGCCACATGCTGGGCGACCAGGCCGAGGCCGAGGACGTCCTCCAGCACGTCTTCACCGCCGCCTACCGGCACCTCATCGGCGACGAGCGCGAGCTCCAGCTGCGCGCCTGGCTCTACACCGTCGCGCGCAACCGCTGCACCTCGGTGCTGCGCGCCCGCCGCGAGGCCGCCGTCGAGCTCGAGGAGGGCGTCGCGTCGCTCGACGGCCTCAGCGCCCAGGTCCAGCGCCGCGCCGACCTGCGCGAGCTCGTCGCCGACCTCCACCACCTGCCCGAGGACCAGCGTGCCGCGCTCGTCCTCTCCGAGCTCGGCGCCCTGTCCCACGACGAGGTCGCGGACGTCCTCGACGTCCGCCGGGACAAGGTGAAGGCGCTGGTGTTCCAGGCCCGCGAGAACCTCATGGCCCGCCGCCAGGCGCGTGACGTGGCGTGCCGCGACGTGCAGGAGCAGCTCGCGACGCTGCGCGGCAGCGCCCTGCGCCGCGCCCCGCTGCGCCGCCACGTCGAGCAGTGCCCCGCCTGCGCCGCGTTCGGCGCGGAGGTCCGCCGCCAGCGCGCGGCGATGGCGGCGATCCTGCCCGTGGCGCCCGCGGCCGGCCTGAAGGCCGCGGTGCTCGGGATGCTCGGCGCCGGGGGCATCGGCGGCGGTGGTGCCGCGGTCCTCGCCGGCGGCACGGGCGCCGGCCTGCTGTCGGGCGCGACCGCGGCGCTCGAGGGGATGGCCGCGAAGGTCCTCGTCACCACCGCGCTCGTCGGCGGTGCGGGTGGCGCGCTGGTCTCCGGCGACGGCAGCGGGCCGTCGGCCGGCTCGGTGGGCCGCGACGGCGGTGCCCAGGCGTCCTCGGGCCAGGCGCGTGGCGCCGCGTCGTCCTCCAAGCTCCTCGCCGCGGCGCCGGGCGCGCTGCCCGCCGCGCCCGCCCCCGCGAGCACGCGCTCCGCGCCCGCCCCCGCCGCCCGCAGCGAGCGCGCGAGCCGCCGCCGGGCGAGCGCGCCGGCCAGGCGTCGGGCCGCGCGCCGGCGTCCCGCGCGCCGGACGCCGGTGGCCACCGCCGCGCCCGCCGTCGCTGCGAGGCCCGCGACCGCACCGGCCGCCGCCCCCGCGGCGCCGGCGGTCCGGGAGGTCGCCCGCGTCAACACGAAGGCCCAGACGCCCGCCGCCGGGAGCACCGGCGGGGGCAAGAAGGACGGCAACCCGGCCGCCGCGCGCCGGCCCGGTTCGGCCGTCCCGCCGTCGTCGTCCTCCGAGGGCGCCGCCAAGGCGAAGAAGAAGAACAAGCGCATCGTCCCGACGGGCGGCCAGGCCCGGCCGAAGGCCACGCCCGCCGCGCCGGCGCCCTCCGCGGCGCCCGCGCCCGCGGCGCAGCCCGGCGGCCCCGCGGCCGGCGGCGTGGGCGAGGGCAAGGACGGCACGCCCGGCGCCACGGGCCCGGTGCCCGGCGCCACGGCCCCGGACAAGCCGCAGCAGGGTCCGCTCGGCGGTGGGTCGTCGGGCGGGTCGGGCGGTGGCTCGTCCGGCGGCGGCAAGGGCTAGCACCGCACGAACTTGACGCCGGCGTCACGTCGGTGGGAGGGTCGGGCCATGGCCAAGCAGCCCCGTTCCCTCTCCGGCAAGGTCGCCGCCGTCACGGGCGCCGCCCGCGGCATCGGCCGCGCCACCGCCCAGGCGTTCGTGCGCGAGGGCATGGTGGTCGCGATCGGCGACCTCGACGCCGACCTCGCCCAGCGCACCGCCCAGGAGCTCGGCGGCGGCACGATCGCCCTGCGCCTCGACGTGACCGACCGGGAGTCCGTGCGCGGCTTCCTCGACCAGGTCGAGGAGCAGCTCGGCCCGGTGGACGTCCTGGTCAACAACGCCGGGATCATGCAGGTGGGTCGCCCGCTGTGGGAGGAGGACGACGCCACCGCCCAGCGGATGATCGACATCAACGTCAACGGCGTCCTCTTCGGCGTCAAGGAGGTCGTGCCCCGGATGCTGCGCCGGGGCAGCGGCCACGTCGTGAACGTCGCCAGCTCCGCCGGCAAGGGCGGCTTCCCCGGCGGGGCCTCCTACTGCGGCACGAAGCACTTCGTCGTCGGTGCCTCCGAGGCGCTGCGCGCCGAGCTGCGCGGCAGCGGCATCGAGGTCTCCTGCGTCATGCCCGTGGTCGTCAACACGGAGCTGGCCTCGGGCCTGCAGCAGACGCGGGGCGTCAAGCAGGTCCAGCCCGAGGACGTCGCGGACGAGATCGTCGCCGCGCTCAAGGTCCCGCGCTTCGACGTCTTCGTCCCGCGCAGCGTCCAGGCGATCTCGACGGTCATGCAGGTCGTGCCGCGCCGCGGCCGCGAGGCGATCAGCCGCGCGCTGAAGGCCGACCAGGTCCTCGCGCAGGTCGACGCGTCCAAGCGCCGCGACTACGAGCTGCGCGCGTCGCACTCCGACCCCCAGCTCGAAGAGGGCGACGCGCCCCGGCAGCTGACGAGCTAGGCCGTCCCGGCCAGCCAGGCGGCGATCCGCCGCCCGATCCACTCCCCGGCGTCCTCCTGCAGGAAGTGCGAGGCGCCGGGGACGACCTCGGGCTCCGGGCGGCCGATCGCCTCGGCGAAGCGCCGGCCGGTCGACAGCGGCAGGATCGGGTCGCCGTCGGCCCACAGCATCAGCGTGGGCACGTCGAGGCCGCGCAGCGCGGCGAGCACCCGCTGGCCGGCCTCGGCCCCCGGCGCGTCGGGCGCCAGCGGGATCATCAGCGGGAAGGCACGAGCGCCCGCCTTCGCAGCCGGGGTGTCGAACGGCGCCTCGTAGGCGGCCACCACGTCGTCGCCCGGGTCCGTCGCGCAGGCGCCGCGGACGAGCATCCCGATCGGCAGGTCCTCCGTGCGCTCGACGAAGTCGCGGAACGCCGTCCAGGCCTCGCTCATCCGCTGGTGGCCGGTGAAGAGCCCGGTGTCCATGACGACCAGGCGCGCGACGCGGTCCGGGTGCTCGACGGCGAAGCGCAGGCCGACCGGCCCGCCCCAGTCCTGCACGACGAGCGTCGCTCCGCGCACGTCGAGGTGGTCGGCCAGCAGGCCCGCCATCACCTCGCAGTGGCGGTCGTAGGAGTACCAGGCGACGTCGGTGGGCTTGTCCGAGCGCCCGAAGCCCGGCATGTCGGGGACGACGCAGCGGTGGCCGGCCTCCAGCAGGGGCGGCAGGACCTTGCGGTAGAGGTAGGACCACGTCGGCTCGCCGTGGAGCAGGACGACGGGCGGCGCATCCGCGGGACCCTCGTCGAGGTGGTGCAGCCGCAGGCCCGCGACCTGGGCGTAGTGGGGCGCGTACGGGAACCCGGGGAGGTCGGCGAAGCGCTCGTCGGGCGTGCGATGGACGTCGGGCACGCGGCGACGCTACACCGCCCGTCCCAGCGCGATCCCGAGGCCGGCCGCGCCCACGCCGAGCACGACGCTGCCCGCCACGAGCCAGAACGCCGCCGCCAGGTCGCCGCCGTCGACGCGCTCCCAGGCCTGGACGGCGAACGTCGAGTACGTCGTGAAGCCGCCGAGGAAGCCCAGGCCGAGCACGGTGCGCACCTGGTCGCCGGTCCCCGCGCCGACGAGCGCGCCGAGGGCGAACGAGCCGGCGACGTTCACCGCGAGGATCGCCCCCGCGCCGGGCAGCGCCGTGGCGATCCCGTAGCGGGCGAGCACGCCGGCGGCTCCGGCGACGGCGACGAGCAGCGCGGTCACGGGATGGACCCTAGGCGCGGCGTGGGGCCATCGGCGCGCGGTGGGTAGCGTTGCGGCCATGGCCGCCCCCACCGAGACCTCGCTGGACCAGCTCTGCGTCGACACGATCCGCACGCTGTCCATGGACGCCGTGCAGGCGGCGAACTCCGGTCACCCCGGCATGCCGATGGCCATGGCGCCCGCGGCCTACGTCCTGTTCGCCAAGGTCATGCAGCACGACCCGCAGGACCCCGACTGGCCCGACCGCGACCGGTTCGTCCTCTCGGCGGGCCACGGCTCGATGCTCCTCTACAGCGTCCTGCACCTCTCGGGCTACAGCGTCTCGCTGGACGACCTCAAGGCCTTCCGCCAGTGGGGCTCGCTGACCCCCGGCCACCCGGAGCGCGACCGCACGCACGTCACGCCGGGCGTCGAGGTCACCACGGGCCCCCTGGGCCAGGGCTTCGCCAACGGCGTGGGCATGGCGATGGCCGAGCGCTTCCTGCGCGAGCGCTTCGGCGAGGAGGTCATGTCGCACTTCACGTACGCGATCTGCTCCGACGGCGACCTCATGGAGGGCATCGCCTCGGAGGCCGCGTCGCTGGCCGGCCACCTCGGCCTCGGGCGCCTCGTCTACCTCTACGACGACAACGACATCTCCCTGGACGGCCCGACGTCGCTGAGCTTCGGGACCGAGGACGTCACGAAGCGCTTCGAGGCCTACGGCTGGCACGTCCTCGAGGTCCACGACGCCAACGACCTCACCGCGCTCGAGGCCGCGATCGAGGCGGGCAGGCGCGAGACCGACCGGCCGACGCTCATCCGCGTCAAGTCGATCATCGGCTACCCGTCGCCGAGCAAGCAGGGCACGAGCAAGGCGCACGGCTCGCCCCTGGGCGAGGACGAGGTCCGCGCCACGAAGGAGGCGCTGGGCTGGGACCCCGACGCGCACTTCCTCGTCCCCGACGGCGTCTACGACGCGTTCTCCCAGGCCGACAGGGGCGCCGAGGCCCACGCCGCGTGGAAGCGCCGCTTCGAGGAGTGGAAGGGCTCGGCGGGCGACCTCGCCCAGGAGTGGGAGCTCGCGTGGGAGGGCGGCTCGTACGGCGGGCGCCCGCTGCCGGGCCTGCGCGAGGCGCTGGGCAAGGGCAAGGTCGACTGGGGCAAGGAGAAGCTCGCGACCCGCGCGGCCGGCCAGAAGGTCATGGCCGCGTTCTCGCCGTTCGTCCCCACGATGGTCGGCGGCGCGGCGGACCTCAGCGAGTCCACCAAGACCGAGTTCCCCGGCGGCGACGACGAGCGCTACACGAAGGCGAAGGCCGGCCGCAACGTCTTCTGGGGCGTGCGCGAGCACGGCATGGGCGGCGCGGTCAACGGCCTGGCCGCCCACGGCGGCATCGTGCGGCCGTACGGCTCGACGTTCCTGCAGTTCGCCGACTACATGCGGGGCTCGATCCGCCTGGGCTCGCTGACGGGCCTGCGCACGGCGTGGGTCTTCACGCACGACTCCGTGGCGCTGGGCGAGGACGGCCCGACCCACCAGCCCGTCGAGCACCTCGCGGCCCTGCGGGCGATCCCGGGCCTCGTCGTCCTGCGGCCCGCCGACGCCGAGGAGACCGCCGCCGCGTGGCGCGTCGTCCTCGAGGACCTCCAGGGGCCCGCGTGCTTCGCGCTCTCGCGCCAGGACCTGCCGATCCTCGCCGAGGCCGACCACGACGGCGTCGCCAAGGGCGCCTACGTCCTGCGGCCCGCCGACGGCGAGGAGCAGGCGGCGATCGTCGGCACCGGCGCCGAGGTCCACACCGCGCTCGCCGCCGCCGACCTGCTCGCCGGCGAGGGGATCGCGGTGCGCGTGGTCTCCATGCCGTCCTGGGAGCTCTTCGCCCAGCAGGACGACGCCTACCAGGACGAGGTCCTGCCCCCGGCGCTGCCGAAGGTCAGCGTCGAGGCGGGCATCTCCATGGGCTGGGAGCGGTGGGTCGACCGCAGCGTGGCCATCGACCGCTTCGGCGCCAGCGCGCCCGGCACCGAGGTGCTCGAGCGCCTGGGCATCACGCCGGAGGCGACCGCCGCCGCGGTCAAGGAGCTGCTCGGGGCGTAGCCAGCACCGAGGTGACGAGCGGGCGCGCGCCGCGCGCCACCGTGATGTGGATCGCCCCTGGCTCGCGCACCCACGCGATGAGGTCCAGGGCCTGGAGCCGGTCGAGCCAGAACTGGAAGGCCAGCGCCTGCTTGCGCGACGCGTAGTTGCGCGAGACGTCGAACGCCCAGCCGGTGGTGTGCAGCGAGAAGCCGCGCGTGGCCTCGCGGTTGCCCGACCGGATGATCCGGTCCTGGTAGGGCAGGTCGCGCACCGCGCTGGTGATCGTCAGCGGGTCGCTGGTGCCGCTGACCTCCTGCACCCCGCGGCCGAGGTACAGCGCGAGGGCCAGCGCCTCGGGCCGCAGCCGCCGGTAGCGCGACGGCCGCCGCGAGAGCTCGCCCATCTGCGGGTCGACGCGCAGGCCGTGCTCGGCCAGGAGCTCGGGCTCCAGCGCGCGCAGCTGGCCCTGGCGCGCGGCGGCGTCGAGCGCCTCAGGCGAGGCGAACGGCGGGGTGAGGGCCGGCGGGTGCAGGACCTCCTCGGCCGAGGCCTTGCGCGCGTGGGCGGCGGCGAGCGTCGCGAGCTCGACCGGCTCGTGGCGCCAGGTGCCCATCATCTCGCGGGCCGCCATCACCCGAAACAGGTACGTGCGCGAGTCGTCGCCGAGCCCCGCGAGCACCTCGTAGGCCTCCCGGTGGCGCAGCGGCGTCGAGTCGAAGAACAGCTGGGTGTAGGGGACGTCGTCGTCCCCATAGGCCTTCAGCGCGCGCTGCAGGTTCCCGACGCCCATGTGGTAGCTCTGGACCGCGAGGTCGTCGCGGCCGAGCTGCTCCTTGGCGAAGCGCAGGTAGCGACCGGTGGCGTCCAGCGCCTTGGCCGGGTCGAAGCGCTCGTCGACGCGCCGGCGCTCGCCCACGCGCTCGGCGACCTTGCGACCGCGGCGGATGCCGCGGGTGAGGCGCTCGCTGGCTTCGACGTCGACGCGGAGGTCGAGGAGGTTCGTGGCGGTCTCGGCGAGGATCTGCGTGAGGCCGGCCGCGCCCTCGAGGTCGTCGGAGGCGGTGGCGTCCTCGCGCCCCGCGCTCTCGAGGAAGACCATCGCCTCGAGCGTGTCCGGGTCGACGTCGTGGCGCTCGGCGGCCGCCTCGACGAGCGGCCGCCAGCGGTCGACGCGCTCCGCGGTCGCCACCGCGCCACCCGGCGACTTGGCGTAGAGGACGTGGGCGAGCCCGGCGGCCGCGCGCTGCTCGACGTCGGCGCGCCGCTCGGAGCGGTAGGCCAGCGGGTCGGAGGACGACGCCGTCGCGCCCCGGCCGGGCTCGAGCGGGCGGGGTCCGTCGTCGTCCGCGCCGCCCGCGGCCAGGGCGATGAGCCCGGCGGCGGCGACGAGGACGACGGCGACCAGGGACAGGAGGCGCAGTCGGGGCGTCACGGGCCCCTACGGACTAGCAGCCCCGGTCGGTGCGAGGTCCCGTGGGCGCAGGTCGTCGAGGAAGCGCACGGGCCGCGGCACGCGGCCGTCCTCGAGGAGGATGCCGCCGCCCGGCCAGTAGGGGTGCGGCCGGCGCGGGCCGCCGAGCAGCAGCGGGTCGAGCACCCACGAGCCCGTGTTCCACAGCCGTGGGCCCGAGGGCGCGGCGAAGAGGTCGTCCTCGTCGCCGGGCAGGGGCCCGGCGCGGTGGATGTGGCCGAAGACCACGTGCTTGGCCTCGATGCCCAGCCGCCCGACCGCGTCGCCCATCGCGGCGATGCCCGCGGTGCCGAGCCGGTGGCCCAGGACGCCCGAGCCGCGCAGCGGGCTGAGGACGTCGACCGCGGGCAGGCGCATGACGAGCGGCAGGGTCGCGAGCGTCGCCCGGCGCACGACCCCCGCGGCGGAGTCCACGCCGAAGCGCAACGCCGGCGGCAGCTGGCCGCCGAGCACGCGCAGGACCGACTCGGCGCTCGGGCCGGGGGCGCGCTCGAAGTCCTCGGGCGTCGCGCCCTGCTGGGGCGGCTGGCCCGGCAGGCCGCGCACGAGCAGGCAGTCGAGGTAGTGCCCGTGGGTGGCGAGGACGGTGCGCCAGCGGTCGAGCCACAGGCCCGGGTAGCGCACGGACACCCGTCCGCCGCCGGTGCACAGCGCCCGGACCACCTGCTGGAGCGCGGGGGTCGCCTTGCGCGGGACGCGGTCGGTCAGGGCGAGCTGCTTGGCGGTGATCCGCCGGCGGCGCAGCCACGGCGCGATGAGCGCGTGGTCGTGGTTGCCCGGCACGAGGACGAGCTCGCCGCCCGGCCCGAGCGTGTCGCCCAGCTCGCGCAGCACCGGCAGCGCGGCCTCGAGCGCCTGGCGGGGGCGTCCCTCCAGCAGCTCGACGGTGTCGCCGAGCAGGACGACGCGGTCGGCCCGGGCGACCTCCTCGAGCAGCCGGGCCCGGGCGATCGGGCGGCGCAGCACGTCGCGCTGGGCGACCGACCCGAGGTGCAGGTCGGACACGACGAGCGTGCGCATCAGGGGCCCGCGGCGCGGCGCACCCGCCGCACGCGCAGGTCCTTCGGCGCGCCGTCGGCCTTGAGGCGCTTGGAGCGGCCGAGGTCGAGCGCGTCCACGTCGACGAGCGCCAGCGCGGCCTCGCTGACCAGCAGCTCCTGCGCCCCCGCCGCCTCGCCGATGCGCGCCGCGACGTTCACGTCGACGCCGAAGAGGTCACCGCCCAGCCGCCGGGGCCGGCCCCAGTGGACGCCCGCGCGCATCTGCGGGTCGTAGCCGTCGACCTCCAGGGCGGCGATGGCGTCGAGCCCGTCCAGGGCCGCCTCCACCGCCTGCTGTGGGTGGGCGAAGCTCGCCATGAGCCCGTCGCCCAGGCGCTTGACGATCGTCCCCCGGTGGGTCTTCACCGCGCCCTCGAGCGCGCCGCCGGCGTCGCGCAGGAGCGAGAGCGTCGCGGTGTCGCCCGCCTCCAGGGCGAAGGACGAGAAGCGCACGAGGTCGGTCAGCAGCAGCGCGATCGGCCGGTCCCCGCGCCCGCGGCCCGACGCCTCCGCGAGCGCCTGCCAGACCTGCAGCGCGCCGAGGCCGAGGCCGTGGACGGCGCTGGGCCGGCCGGGCTCGAAGGCCTGGACCTCGCGCGCGACGACCTCCGCGGGCGCGCGGCCGGCGGTCGAGAGCGGGTCGCCGAAGCGCTCGTCGCCGGGCAGGCGCCGGCGCAGGCCCTCGACGACGCGCACGGAGAACGGGTGAGCGTCGGCCCTGCCCGCGGCGCGGCGCGCGGCCTCGAGCGCCCGGGCGGCGCGGGAGGCCGCCGCGCGGCGCTGCGCGTCGCCGTCCCGGTCGTCCTCGTCGCCGCGGTCGCCTCTCGGGTCGGCCACGCCTCCATGCTGCCAGGATGCGCACGTGACCGCCGCCCAGGACGCCCCGGCCGCGCCGCCGCGTCGCGAGGACTTCCCGCACGTCGAGCCGATCACGACGCGCTGGAAGGACAACGACGTCTACGGCCACGTCAACAACGTCGAGTACTACTCGTTCTTCGACACCGTCATCAACGCGTACCTCATCCGGGAGGGCGGGCTCGACATCCACCGCGGCGACGTCATCGGGCTGTGCGCCGAGTCGCACTGCCGCTTCCTCGCGGCGCTCGAGTTCCCGCAGGCGATCGACGCCGGCCTGCGGGTCGGCCACCTGGGCCGCTCGAGCGTCCGCTACGAGCTGGGCCTCTTCGCCGAGGGCGCCGACGACGCGGCGGCCGCCGGGTGGTTCGTCCACGTCTTCGTCGGCCGCGAGGACCGCCGGCCCGCCGGGATCCCCGCGGGCGTCCGCGCGGCGCTGGAGCGCCTGGCATGAAGGTGCGCGGCGCCGTCCTGCGCGAGATGGGGCTGCCGGCGCCCTACGCCCGGTCCCGGCCGCTGGCCGTCGAGGAGGTCGAGCTCGACGGGCCCGGCCGCGGCGAGGTGCTCGTCCGCATCCGCGCGGCGGGCCTCTGCCACTCCGACCTCTCGGTGGTCGACGGCTCGCGGCCGCGGGTGATGCCGATGCTCCTCGGCCACGAGGCGGCCGGCGTCGTCGAGCAGGTCGGCGACGGCGTGACGGGGCTGGCCGCGGGCGACCACGTCGTCTTCGCCTTCGTGCCGAGCTGCGGCCACTGCGGGCCGTGCGCCGGCGGGCGACCCGCCCTGTGCGAGCCGGGCGCGACGGCGAACACGGCGGGGACGCTGCTCGGTGGCGAGCGCCGGCTGCGCGACCTCCACGGCGCGCCGATCAACCACCACCTCGGGGTGAGCGCCCTGGCCGAGGCCGCCGTCGTCTCCGAGCGCTCGTGCGTCAAGGTCGACGACGACCTGCCCTTCGAGGTCGCGGCGCTGTTCGGCTGCGCCATCACGACGGGCGCCGGCGCGGTCGTCAACACCGCGCACGTCGCGCCCGGCGAGTCCGTGGCGGTCGTCGGCCTGGGCGGCGTGGGCCTGGCGGCGCTGCTCGGCGCGCTGGCCGCCGGCGCGCACCCGGTCGTCGGCGTCGACGTCGTGGAGGCCAAGCTCGAGCTCGCCCGCGCGCTGGGCGCCGCCGAGGCGGTCCAGGCCGGGCCGGAGGCCGTGGAGCAGGTCCGCGCCCTGCTGCACGGCGGCGCGCACCACGTCATCGAGACGGTGGGCAACGAGCGGGCGCTGGCCGACGCCTACGCCATGACCCGCCGCGGCGGCACGACGGTCACCGTCGGCCTGCCGCACCCCGACCGGCAGTTCACCGTCCCGGCCGTCTCGCTCGTGGCCGAGGAGCGCACGGTCAAGGGCTCCTACATGGGCTCGGCGGTCCCGTCGCGCGACGTGCCGCGGATGATCGCCCTGCACCGCGCGGGCCGGCTGGCGGTCGACCGCCTGCTCACCCACACGCTCGAGCTCGACGAGGTCAACGTCGCGCTGGACCGCCTCGCGTCCGGCGAGGCGGTGCGCCAGGTCGTCGTCCTGCCTGAGGGGGTAGGACGCTGGCCATGAGCGCTGCTGACGAAGAGCTGTTCGGCGAGGAGCACGTCCAGGCCTACCGGGAGACCGACGGCGAGCGCGGCTTCCACTGGCGCAACGGCACGACGATCCTCCTGCTGACCACCACGGGCCGGAAGTCGGGCGACCCGCGCACGACGCCGCTGATCTTCCGCGAGGTCGACGGCAACCACGTCATCGTCGCCTCGAAGGGCGGCGCACCCGACGACCCCGGCTGGTTCAAGAACCTCCAGGCCGACCCCGAGGCGAAGATCCAGGTCCGCGCCGACGAGCTCGCCGTCCGTCCCCGCGTGGCCGAGGGCGAGGAGCGCGAGCGGCTCTGGGGCCTGATGGCCGAGGTCTGGCCCGACTACGACGCGTACCAGACGAAGACCGACCGCCGGATCCCGGTGGTCGTGCTCGAGCCCGCCTGAGGCCGTCCCGCGCCGGACATGCGCCGGCGCGTCGCGCCTGCCGTCCGTTGTACCGTGTCGCACTTCGTTCGACCGCGGGGGGCGCGGGCATGGGCTGGAGCAGGGGCAGCACGACCCGGACGACCGCGGCGATCGTCGCGGCGGTCGCCGCCGGGCTGGGCGCGACGCCGGCCGTCGCCAAGGACGGCGCCGAGCTGCTCGGGGCCGAGCAGTCGCTCATCCAGCCCGAGCCGCTGGTGCTCCCCGCCGGCCTCGGCGAGGACCCGGTCGAGGGCCTGCGCCACGCCGACCCGGCCGAGCAGATCGGCATGGTCCGCGTGCCCGACCGCGGCAACGCCGGCGCCGCCGCGCTCGAGCTGCCGCTGTGGCTGCCCTCCGGCCGCGCGGGCGTCGAGCCCGAGCTGACGCTGACCTACAGCTCCACCGCCGGCTCGAGCTGGGTCGGCACCGGCTGGGACCTGTCCGTCGGCGCGATCGAGGTCGACAAGCGCTGGGGCGTCCCGCGCTACCTGCCCGACAAGGAGTCCGAGACCTACACGCTCGACGGCGCCGAGCTCGCGCCGACCGCCGTGCGCTCGAGCTTCCGCGACCGCGTCGACGGGCGCGCCGACTTCACCCGCCGCGTCGAGACCGAGCACGAGCTCGTCATCCGCCACGGCGACAGCCCGAAGGACTACTGGTGGGAGGTCCACGACAAGTCCGGCGGCGTGCGCTGGTACGGCGGCAAGCCCGACCTCGGTGGCCCCGACGGCGAGCGCCCGGCCGGCGAGACGTCGGGCCTGGACGAGGACGCCGTCCTGCGCGACGACGACGGCAACATCTTCCGCTGGGCGCTGAGCGCGCAGCGCGACGTCTACACGAACGTCGTGCGCTACCGCTACGACCGCGTGGCCGGCAAGCGCGTCGGCGCCGACAAGCGCGCCCTCGGCCGCCAGCTCTACCTCTCCGAGATCCTCTACACCGGGATGCTGCCCGCCAACAGCGGCGGGCTGCCCGACGACCCGGCCTACAAGGTCGAGCTCCTGCGCGACGAGGACGTCAGCCCGGCGCCCGAGCCGCGCAAGGACGTGCTCGTCGACGGTGGCGGCGGGTTCTTCGAGGTCACCTCCGACCTCCTGCGCCGCATCGTCGTCAAGACCGGGCCGACGGACGACACCACGCCGCGCCAGCACTCCCAGACCGTCCGCAGCTACGACCTGCACTACCGGACGGGCGCGTTCGGCAAGGCCCTGCTGGACCGCGTGGACCAGGTCGACGCCGACGGCAGCGTCTTCGCGGGCAACACGATGGAGTACTTCGACGACGTCCGCGACGACGACGGCGACTACGACGGCTTCGACGGCAGCGAGGACTGGGAGGCGCACTCCGACGGCCTCAGCCAGGAGCTCCTCTCGCCGTTCGGGGCCAGCGCGCTGGGCTCGTCGGTCTCGACGGGCGGCGACGCGCACGCCTACCTGGGCTTCAACCCGCTCAACCCCACGAAGGGCACGTCGGCCGGCGGCTCGGTGAGCGTCTCGGGCTCGGCGACCGAGTCCGTGGCCGAGCTGCTGGACATCAACGGCGACGGCCTGCCCGACAAGGTCTTCCGCGACGGCGGGGACATCAAGTTCCGCCTCAACGAGTCCGGCCCGACCGGCGAGCCCCGCTTCAGCGAGGACAAGCGCACCGCCGTCGACCTCAGCGACCTCTCCACGGACTTCGACGTCAACGTGGGCGGGGCGGTCGAGGCGTACCTCGGCGCGAGCGTGCAGTTCAGCGTCGGCGCCGACGTCAACGTCGGCGAGCAGTACTTCACCGATGTCAACCAGGACGGCCTGCCCGACTTCGTCAGCGGCGGCCGCGTGCTCTTCAACCACCTCGACGGCGACACGCCGACGTTCTCGCGCGACTCGGGCAGGACCGAGGTGCCCATCGGCACCGGCGACGAGTCGCTGCCGTTCCTGCCCGGGATCAAGCAGGTGCAGGACGACCAGCGCGAGGCCTCGCCGCTGCAGGACACCGTGCGCCGGTGGGTCGCGCCGTTCGACGGCACGATCGACGTCGACGCGCCGATCACGCTCGACCCCGAGCCCGACACGCGCAAGCCCCGCCGCCCCTACGACGGCGACGGCGTGCGCGCGACCGTCCAGGTCCGCGACGAGCAGCGGTGGGTCGGGCGCCTGGAGACCCCGGGCCAGACCGCCACGCCCACGGAGGTCTCCAGCGTCCACGTCGAGCGCGGCGACGCCGTCTACTTCCGCCTGCAGTCCGTCGACGACGGCGTGCTCGACCAGGTCCGCTGGGACCCGAAGGTCACCTACACCGACTTCGACCTCGGCGACGACACGCCGCCCGCCGACGTCAACGGGCGCAGCCAGCGGACCTTCCAGGCCTCCCAGGACTTCACGCTCGCCGGCCGCCCGACACGCTCGATCGTCATGCCCCTGGAGGGCACCGTCCGGCTCGACGCCAAGCTCTTCAAGCTGCGCCCGACCTCCGACGACGTCCGGATCATCGTCGAGCGCAACGGCCAGCCGATCATCGACCACCTCGTCGACGACCAGCAGACCTACCCCGAGGGCCTGGACGTCTCCACCTCCTTCGACGTCCAGGCGCCGACCGACACGGCGGCCGACCTGATCACCGTGCGGCTCGAGAGCGACACGGACATCGACGTCAGCGCCCTGGGCTGGACGCCGCGGCTCTACTACACGCGGGCGGTCCGCGACGGCCAGCAGCTGCCGGTGACCAAGCCGGGCTCGACCGAGCCGGCCTTCGAGCTGCAGGTCCCGACGGACATCAGCCTCTACCCGAACCTCGCGTCGAGCGCCCCGCCCGTGCCCTGGGAGTCCGACGGCAGCGACGAGGCCAGCGTGCGCGCGGAGGTCATCACCGACGGCGCGCGGCCGGGCACGAAGGTCCTGCTCTCGGCCAAGGCCCGCGGCAAGCTCCTGGGCAAGCGCTGGATGACCATCGAGTCCAGCGACACCCACACGATCACGGTGGGCACGCTCGAGTTCGACAAGGACGACTTCGAGGACGTCTTCCTCGAGCTCACCTTCCCGGACCCGATGGCCGAGCGGGTGGTCAAGTCGACGCAGGTCACCTACGGCCCGTTCCCGATCCCCGGCTTCGACCCGCTGCCCCACAGCCGGCGCTTCGCGGGCGTCCAGGGCTACTTCCCGCTGCCCTACCGCGGCTGGGGCTACGCGGGCTACGACAGCGTCGACGACCCCGCCACGGCGCCGATCAACGAGCAGGCCTTCGAGTTCCGCCGCACGGACTTCCCCGAGCGCGCGCCGACCGACTTCGAGCGCGCCGACGAGAGCTACATCAACCCGGTGCGCGGCCGGGCCTTCCCGTTCACGCCCTACCTCCTGCCGCTGCTCGACCAGGACGGCCGGCAGACCGGCCTCGCCCCGGTGTGGCGCGGGGCGAAGGACAACATCGTCGGCGGCGCCGGCTTCATGCGCGCCTCGCGCAAGGGCGTCGACGACCCGGAGGCCGTGCAGCAGCCGGGCGCCGACCAGACCGGCGAGGGCGTGCGCGCCGTGCGCCGCGTCGGCCTCGCCGCTCCCGGCTTCGCGCTGACCGCCGGCGTGGCCGGCGCGACGGTGTCGATCGGCGCCGGGCCGAGCTTCAGCCTCCTGGACTACCTCGACATGAACGGCGACGGGTTCCCGGACATCGTCTCGCCCGACTACGTCAAGTACACGGGCCCGCGCGGGGCCTACAGCGACGAGCCCGAGGGCAGCGGCGTCGACCCCGTCGGCCAGGACGTCTCCTACACCGCCAACGCCGGCTTCTCCGGCTCGCCGGTGGGCCACAAGGCCAACGCGAAGGGCGAGTCGAACACCGCCCAGGGCGCGGCGTCCTCCAGCGCGGGCGGCTCGTCGCCGAAGATCGGCGCGGGCCGGCCCGGCGGCACCGGCGCGGCCGGCGGCGGGCCCGCGGCGGGCGACGCCGACAAGGCCGAGTGGGGCTACAACATCGGCGGCTCCCTGGGCATCGAGACGTCGGTCACCAACGGCCCGCCCAACGCCGCGTGGGGCGGTGGCCTGGACGACATGCCCGGCGACCTGCCCAAGTTCGAGGAGGACCTCGCCGACGTCAACGGCGACGGCCTGCCCGACAAGGTCATCGTCGACGGCGACGGCGTGTCGGTGAAGCTCAACAAGGGCTACGACTTCGCCGGGGCGATCCCGTGGGCCGACGGCGGCTTCGAGATCGGCCAGTCGTTCTCCGGCAGCCTCGGCGCGTCCGTGGGCTTCCAGTACAACAACAAGGAGTTCTCGGGCGGCCTGGCCTACAACGAGGGCGTGACGATCCAGGGCACCTCCTGGGTCGACCTCGACGGCGACGGCGTGCTGGACCGCCTGCGCCGCGACGGCGAGGACGTGAAGGTCGCCTTCGGCTCGGGCGCCGGGCTGCTCGACGAGATCGACTACGGCGACTGGCTCGAGGGGTCGGTCGGGGTGAGCGGCGTCGAGGTCGGCACGGGCGAGCAGATCGCCCAGAGCCACAGCCGCGGGCTCGGCGGCGGCTTCGACTTCACCTACGGGATCGGGCCGCTCTGCCTGCCCTCGCCGCTCTGCTACATCATCGTGAACCCGGGCGTCCACGTGAACCGCGAGGTCTCCAACGCCAACGTCCAGGTCACCGACGTCAACGGCGACGGCTACCCGGACTCCGTGCGCTCCGACAGCGACTCCGAGCTCGAGGTGCGCCTCAACCGCCGCGGGCGCACGAACCTCCTCAAGTCGGTCACGAACACGCTGGGCGGCCAGGTCCGCCTCGGCTACCGCCGCGAGGGCAACCAGGTCGACCAGCCGCTGTCGCAGTGGGCGCTGGCGTCCGTCGAGGTCGACGACGGCCGGCCCGGGGACGGCAAGGACGTCCAGCTCAGCACCTTCAGCTACGAGGACTCGACCTACGACCCGCTCGAGCGCGAGCAGCTCGACTACGGCAAGGTCACCGAGGTCGAGCGCGACTTCCAGGGCGACGGGGACGTGCTCGACGACCCGGTGCTGCGCAAGACCGAGCGCACGTACCTCAACGACAACGTCTTCGTCGGCGGCCTGCTGAGCAAGGAGCGGGTGACGGACGCCGACGACAAGCCGCTGCGCGAGTCGCGCAGCGAGTGGGAGGTCGTCGACCTCGAGGACGGCGAGCCGATCGACTTCACCGGGCGCACGGGCGTGGACCTCCTGTCGCTGGCGGCCTCGCCCCAGCGCGCGAGGCTCGAGGAGCGCCGCTTCGACGCCTCGGGCGCCGAGCGCAAGCGCACGTGGAACACGTTCGACTACGACGACCTGGGCAACGTCGTCAAGCAGGTCGACGTCGGCGAGCCCGACGACCCGGCCGACGACCTCGTCCTCGAGATCACGCCCTCCTCGTGCGACAACGACGGCAGCGGCTGCCCGACGACGACGCCGGAGGGCCGCATCTCGCCGCTGTGGGACCCGGACCGCTGCGCGACGTGGGTCTCCATGCCCGCGCGCATGACCGTCCGCGACGGCACCGGCAAGCTCCTGCGCGAGCGCGACGGCGCCAAGGACCTCTGCATCAACGGCGGCTACACGGAGCTCAAGGAGCGCCTGGGCGAGGGGGACTGGGCCGTCACCGAGCAGGGCTACGACGACTGGGGCAACTTCGCCCAGCTCGACCGCCCGGTCGGCGCCGACGGCGGCCGCCAGTCGGTCACCTACGAGTTCGACGACCACCAGCACGCGCAGGTCGCCAAGGTCACCGACGGCCACGGCGTGACCGCGAGCGCGACCTACGACCCGCGCTTCGGCGGGGTCGCCTCGCGCACGAACGCCTCGGGCGACAGGACGACCTACACGTACGACGACGTGGGGCGCCTCGCGTCGATGACCGGGCCCTACGAGCAGGGCGGCGGCACGGCGACCATCGGCTACGAGTACCGCCTCGGCGCCGACACGCCCATGGCGTTCGCCCGCCACCACGACGTCGACCATCCGAACGACCCGATCGAGACCGCGACGTTCGTCGACGGCCTGGGCCGCGAGGTGCAGACCAAGGAGGACGCGACGGTCGCGCGCACCGGCCAGAGCGCGCAGGACGTGATGGTGGTCTCGGGCGCGCGCGAGCGCGACGCGCTCGGGCGCATCGTGCGCCAGTGGCGTCCCACGACCGAGCCGCTGGGCACCGCGCACGTGCTGAACCCCGCGCGGTCGTCCGTCGCGCCCACGGCCACGACGTACGACCTGCTGGACCGCGTCACCAAGCTCCAGCGGCCCGACGGCACCTCGACGACGACGGAGTACGGCTTCGGCGGCGCGGAGGCGTTCGGCGCCACGCTGAGCCAGGAGACCGTCACCGACGCGGCGGGCAAGCGCCAGCGCTCGTACGCCGACGCGCGCGGCAACCTGCGCGCCTCCGACGAGCTGCCGGCCGACGGCAGCACGCGGCGCACGCGCTTCGGCTACGACGCGCTCGGCCAGCTCACCCGCGTCGACGAGCCGGGCGGCGCGACGACCGAGCACACCTACGACCTCGCCGGGCGGCGGACCGCCTCGCGCGGGCCCGACACCGGCCTGGTCCAGCACCGCTTCGACGCCGCGGGCAACGAGGTGGCCAAGGTCACCCCGACGCTGCGCGCCCGCGGGCAGGAGATCGCGATGCGCTACGACGCCGAGCGGCTCGTCGCGGTCGACAACCCGACGGGCACGCCGGACGTCACCTACGCCTACGGCGACCAGGGCGCGCCCGAGCGCCGCGCGGGCCGCGTGGCGTCGGTGAAGGACGGCGCCGGTGAGCGGGTCTTCGCCTACGGCCCCGTCGGCGAGGTCGCGGGCCAGCGCACGACGATGCGCGTGGGCCCGGGGCGCGAGGAGGAGCACGTCAACCGCACCTTCCTCACGACGGCGGCCTTCGACGGCCTGGGCCGCCTGCAGGAGCTGACCTACCCCGACGGCGAGGTGCTGCGCCACGACCACGACGCGGGCGGCCTGCTGCGCGGGATGGAGGGCAAGCTCGGCTCGCGCACGACGCGGTACCTCGACGCGCTCGAGTACGACGAGCTGCACCACAAGCGCGTGCAGGTCGCCGGCAACGGCGTGCGCACGACGTGGGACTACGACACGGTCCAGCGCCTCAAGCGCCAGGTCACGACGTCCGGGACCACGGAGCTCCAGGACCTGGCGGTGACCTACGACGGCGTCGGCAACCCGCTGCGCGTCGACCACGACCTCCCGGTCGTCCAGGAGAGCGGTGCGGGCAGCCCCGGCACCGACACCTACGGCTACGACGGCCTGCATCGCCTCACCTCCGCGCTCGAGGTCCGCCAGCAGAAGGCGGGCAACCGGCGTGAGGCGTCGATCGCCCTCGAGTACGACGCGGCGGGCAACATCGCGCGCAAGGCGCAGCTCGACGGCCAGTACGACGGGCCGAACGACCGCTCGGCGTCGCCGGTCGCCGCCACGACCTACACGACGGCCTTCACCTACGCCCCGGGCGGGTCGCACCGCGTCACGCGGGCCAACGACCGCACGTTCACCTACGACGCCGACGGCCGCCTGACGAGCTGGGTGCGCGCCCTGCCGCAGGACCGGCGCGCGATCGCGCGCTACGCCGACGGCCAGGCGCGGTCGATGACCGGACCGGCGCAGAAGACACGCGAGCTCACCTACGACGCCGACGGCCGGCTGGCCATCGTCCTGGACCCCAACGTGCTGGGCGGCGGCAGCCGGGCCGAGCAGTGGTTCGTCGACGACCGCTACCTCGTGCAGGCGGGGACGACGAAGACGAAGTCGATCTTCGCCGGCGGCCAGCTCCTGGCGACGAGCTCGACCGACGAGACCGGCGCGCTGCGCCGGCAGTGGCTGAGCCGGGACCTGCAGGGCAACGTCGAGGTCGTCACCGGCGACGGCGGGGCGCTCGTGCAGCGCACGGAGTGGCTGGTCAGCGGCGAGCCGTGGATCACCCCGAACAAGCCGCAGACGCCCGTGGCGCCCTTCGGCCCGCTCGCGTCGTTCCGCGAGGCCGACCTCGGCGTGACCCGCCTGGGCCCGCGCTGGTACGACCCGCGCGACCAGGGCTTCTACGAGCCCGACCCGGTCCTCGACGAGCAGCCCGAGGCGGTGCTGGACGACCCGGCCCTGCTGCCGGCCTACAGCTACGCGGAGGACAACCCCGTGCGGCTCGTCGACCCGAGCGGCCGGCAGAGCGCCAGCATCCAGGACGCGCAGGCGGGCGGCCTCGGCGTCCAGCGCGACGTGTCGTCCTCGCCGTGGGTCGCCGCGCGGCCGACGTGGCGGCCGGCCCGTCCGGCGGCGGGCGCCGCCCAGCAGACGCTGCTCGGCGCGCGGCCGGCGGGCGCGGCGGGCCAGCAGGCCCAGGGCGGCTGGGTGGCGGGCGTCGTCCCGGCGGCCCAGCAGGCCGCGGCGGCGGGCCCGGCGCCCGGCGCACCGGCGGGCCAGGCCTCCGGGCAGGCGACGACCCAGCAGGTGGCGCTGCCCGACTCGCGCGTGCGCATCCGCCTGCTGTCGGCCATCGACGGTCCCGGCGTCTCGGTCGCGCGCCTCGGCTCGCACCTCGAGGCCAAGCCGCTGTTCGACATCCGCACGCAGGGCGCGTTCAAGGTCAAGGACGTGCTGTTCTCGCCGACGCTGGGCTTCGAGGCCTGGTCGCTGCGCACCGGCGCCCGGGCGGGGACCGACCACGCCGACTGGTCCGACAGCAAGGTGGCGGCACCTCCGGGCATCTCCGGCACCCCGAAGGCGAGCGCTGCCGCCGCGGGCGCCGGCGCGGTCGGTGGGGCCGCCGGCGGCGGCGCGGCCGGGGCCGGCGGAGGACCGCAGCCCGCCGCCAACCTCGCGGCGGCCGCGCCCGCGCCGGCCGCCGCGCCCTAGGGCGTCTGCCCGGCGCGCTCGACGCGCGCGCTGGCGTCGAACGTCACGCGCGTGTCGTAGCCGCCGGGCGTGGACGTCGTCGTCTCGAGCAGGTCGCCACTGCCCGGGTCGACGACGAGGCGCACGCGCTGGTCCGGGGTGACGTCGAACTCGACCCCCTGGCCGGCGCGGCCGCGGCTGTCGCGCTGCTCGCCCAGCGCCCGGGCGCCCTCGAGACGTCCCAGGACCCCGAAGGCGGCGGCGCGCAGGTCGGCGGGGGCGTTGGCGAACGACAGGAGCCGCACGACGGAGACGACGAGGTCCCAGCGCGCGGTGGCCGCGTCGAGGCCCGGGCGCCGGGCGGCGCGCAGCGCGGCCTCGAGCCCGGCGGCCTCGCGCGGCAGGCGGCGCAGGTCGACGCGGTCGATCGCGTCCTCCGCGCGCCGGTAGGGCTCCTCGCCGGCCGGGACGCCGGGGCTCGCGACGGCGTCGTCGACGGCCCTGCCGGTCCCGGACGCCTCGACCAGCCGGCCCGGCTCGTGGCGCGTGACGCCCTGCCAGTCGGCGTCGACCCACGTCGCCGCGTCCTGCTCGTCGGTCACGCGACCCTCCTGGCGCCAGGGCTGGCCCTCGGCGACGAACGCCATCACCGGCTGCGTGCGGCGCACCGTGTAGCGCACCCACCGCACCCCGCCGAAGCCCTCCTCGCCCCCGGTCGCCGCGGACGCCGCCGCGGCTCGCAGCACCGACGCGGCGCTCGTGCCGGCGCCCGGGCCGCCCGCGGGCAGCAGCGCGACCAGGGCGACGGCCGCCAGCGCCGCCACCGGCACCCCGACCACCCACCTCCCCGGCCGGCGGCTGACAGCTGCCGGGGCGGCAGGTGTCAGACGCCTGCCGGTCGCGGCCGTCGCCTCGTGGGCGGTGATCGCCCGGACGAGGTCGTGCTCCAGGGCGGTGGTGAAGTCCTTCATCGGTCGTCCTCCAGTCGGGTTCGCAGGGTGGCCAGCCCACGGCTGACGCGCTGGCGCACCGCGGCCTCGCTGAGGCCCTGGCGCGCGGCGATGTCGTCGTAGGCGCGGTCCTCGAGCACGCGCTCGCGGACCGCCTCGCGCTGGCCCGCGGGCAGCTCCTCGACGGCGGCCACGAGGGCCGACCAGCCCGCCACGTCGTCCTCGGTGAGCGCCGGGACCTGCAGCGCCAGCGCCGCCACGGCCCGCTTCTCGCGGCTCCAGCGGCGCGCGAGGTCGGCGTGGCGGCGCGCGGCGATCGTCAGCAGCCACGCCCGTGCGTCCCCCCGCCGCGGCTCGTAGCGCCGGCGCTGGAGGTAGGCGGTCGCGAAGACCTCCGCCGTGAGGTCGGCGGCGGTCGCCGCGTCGACCCCGCGCCGCGCCAGGAAGCGCAGCACCGTGTCGACGTGGCGGCGGTAGAAGACGGCGAAGCGCTCCGCGACCAGGTCGGTCGCGGCCAGCAGCGCGGCGTCGTCGGCATCGTCGAGGCGCACGTCCCCAGATCGCTCCGGCGCCCCCTCCTGTGACGGTCCTCGTGCTGACCTCCTGGTCATGCTGCATCAAGAAGGTGGCGCTTTGGCCGATACTGCTCCGGATGCCGTCCCGCAAGCCGTCGACCACCCCTGTCCTGCGCCGCGTGGTCCAGCGCCTCCTCATCGCCGTGGCGGCCCTCGCCGCCATCGGCCTGCCGGTGAGCCTGGCGACCGCCGCGGACGAGCCCGCGCCGCTGCTGTCGGTCAACGTCGACGGCGCGCACATCAACCTGCTCGCGCTCTCGCCCGTCGACTCCATCGTCACCTTCCAGGAGCTCGTCGGCGACCAGGTCGAGGTCCTCGGCGAGGCCACCTCGGTCGATCCCAAGGGCCAGGGCCCGACAGGCGCGGCCAGCCTCCCGGCGCTGCCGTGGCGCTGCGACCGCACCGAGCGCAGGTTCCGCGCCGCCATCAAGACGAAGGACGGCCGCGACCTCCAGGCCGAGGTCGACGCGCAGACGCCCTCGTGCGACACGCGCATCAAGATCACCTCGCCCAGCCAGGTCAAGCCGGGCGCCCGGATCACCATCGGGCTCAAGGACACCTGGCAGCTGGGCAACCAGCTCCTCAAGGTCTGCCTCAACCAGACCGGCACGGCGCGCTGGTGCAAGCGCGTCAAGCTCGCCGCGGGCCAGACGACCGCCTCGGTCACCCGCACGATCGGCAAGCGCAAGGGCCTCCTGGACATCGACCTCAAGATCGCCGGCAAGCACACCCACAAGAAGGTGGGCGTCGGCAAGCCCGCGCCGAAGGCCGCGCTGCCCGTCATGGTCGTCACGGGCGACTCGCAGGTCCAGGGCATCGACGCCCTGCTGGCCGAGCGCTACCGCTCGAAGTACCGCGTCGTGCGCCAGACGCGCCCGGGCACCGGCGTCTCGAAGGACCTCGGCCAGCCCTGGACCGCCACCGCGCGCACGCAGGTCAAGAACCACAAGCCGACGGTCACCGTGGTCTTCCTCGGCGGCAACGACGGCTTCGAGATGACCACGCCCTTCGGCGCCAAGGTCGCCTGCTGCGAGCAGCCGTGGCGCGACGAGTACACCCGCCGCATCACCGACATGGCCGAGACCTACAGCCGCGGCGACCGCGGCTCGGTCTTCTGGGCGACGATCCCGCCGCCCAAGCTGAAGGACCAGAAGGAGATCGTCGACGTCGTCAACGAGGCGATCATCCGGATGGCCTCGGCCGTCCCGACGGTCAAGCTCGTGCGCCTCGACCAGGTCTTCGGCCCCGAGTACCGCCAGGAGGTGGACGGCCAGAACGTCCGTGACCCTGACGGCGTGCACCTGTCCCCGGCCGGCGAGAAGATCGCCGCCAAGGCCTTCGCCGACGCGATCGCCAAGGCCGGCAAGTAGCCGGCCCCGCCGTGTCCCCGACCCACCACCCACACCCATGACCACGCTCATCCGTCTCCTGGCCGGCGCTGCGGCCCTCCTCGTCCTCGCCGCGATCCCGTCGCAGGCGCAGGCCGCCAACTGCAAGCTGAAGTCCTCGGAGGAGTACAACCGCTCCGCCAAGAACGGCCCGACCTACACGCGCAGCCTCAGCGTCAGCGGCGGCGCCAGCTGCGCCGCGGGCCACAAGATGATCCGCGACTACTACAACTGCCGCGTCGCCCCGCCCTCCTCGGGCAAGGCCGGCCGCTGCACCCGCAAGGTCAACGGCTACCGCTGCTCGGAGCGCCGTTCGAACGTCGCGAAGATCCAGTTCGACGCGAACGTGACGTGCAAGAAGGGCCGCGCGACCATCAAGCACGCCTACACGCAGTTCACGCAGCGCCCCTCGTAGGGCCGCCCCGCTCAAGGTCCCCCGCCGCGCGGCCGATGCAGGCCCCGGCGGGGGTGCCGGCGGCTGGTCGGCGGGCGTCCTGATCGCACCCGCCACCTCACGCCATGGTCTTCCCCACCATCACCTTCGCGGTCTTCTTCGCCGTCGTCCTGCCGGTGTCGTGGGCGCTCGTGCGCACCCCCGGGGCGTGGAAGTGGTTCCTCGTCGTCGCGAGCTACGTCTTCTACGCGGCGGCCGACTGGAAGTTCCTGTTCCTGCTGGGCGGCGTCACGCTCGGCAACCACCTCTTCGCGCACCTGATCCACCGCGCGGACGACGAGGAGCGCCGCAAGTGGCTCGTGCGCATCGTCGTGACGCTCGACCTGCTGCTGCTCGGCGTCTTCAAGTACTACGGCTTCTTCGTCGAGCAGGCCGACGCCGCCCTCGACGACGTGGGCCTCGGCGCGCCGTTCCCGGTGCTGTCGATCGCGCTGCCGGTCGGCATCTCCTTCATCACGTTCCACGCGATCAGCTACGTCGTGGACGTCGGCCGGCGCCAGCTCCAGCCGCCGCCGATCGTCGACCTGGCGCTGTACATGAGCTTCTTCCCGCACCTCGTGGCGGGGCCCATCGTCCGCGCCAGCGAGTTCCTGCCCCAGCTGCGGCGGCCGCTGGACCCCAAGCGGGTCGCGGTCGGCACGGGCGTGCTGCTCATCGTCGTCGGCCTCGTCAAGAAGGTCGTCATCGCCGACACGCTGGCCCGCGAGGTCGTCGACCCGGTCTTCGCGGTGCCGGAGGCCTACTCGTCGGCCGACACGCTGCTGGCCTTCTACGGCTACGCGGTCCAGATCTACTGCGACTTCTCGGGCTACACGGACATCGCCATCGGCATCGCGATGCTCATGGGCCTCACGTTCCCCAAGAACTTCGACCGCCCGTTCGCCTCGCAGTCCATCGGCGAGTTCTGGCGGCGCTGGCACATGACGCTGTCGCGGTTCGTGCGCGACTACATCTACATCCCGCTCGGCGGCGCCCGGAAGGGGCCGGCCCGCGGGCTCATCAACAACTTCATCACGATGGTCCTCGTCGGCCTCTGGCACGGCGCGGCGTGGGGCTTCATCGTGTTCGGCGCGATGCACGGCTTCGTCATGGGCGCCGAGCGGGTGTGGACGCAGAAGTTCCGCTGGCGTCCGCCGACCTGGGGCAAGCACGTCCTGGTCCTGCTGTTCCTGGGCTTCTCGCTGGTCCCCTTCCGCGCGCCCGACATGAACGACGTCTTCGTGCTGTGGGGCCAGCTCTTCGCGGAGGGACCCGCGACGCTGTGGTCGCCCGTGCCGGTGCTGATGATCGTCGCGGTCATCGGCAGCCACCTGCTCCCGCTGCGCGCGGTCTTCCGCGTCCGCAAGTGGGTCGCCGACCTCCCGGTCCCGGCGCTCAGCGCCGGCCTGGCCGCGACCGTCGTCGTCGTGGCGGCCACGATCCCCTCGCAGGGCGTGCCGCCGTTCATCTACTTCCAGTTCTGAGCCATGTCCGTCACCGCACCCCAGGCCCCTGAGCCCACGCTGGACGACCACATGCCCGGTGGGCGCACGATGACCGCCAAGCGCGCGATCGTCGCCGTCCTCGTCGCGCTCGCGCTGCTCGTCGTCATCGACGGCGACGGCATCCTGCGCCAGGGCCAGAAGATGAACCCCGGCTGGGAGAAGGACCTCGTCACCGGGGTCGGCCACCCGGCCGGCTGGATCGCCGACCACCTGCCGGTCTCGTCGGCCGTCGACGAGATGACGGGGTGGCTGTCGCCCGACGACGACGTCTCCTCCGAGGACGGGTCCTTCACCGCCGCCGGCGGGGGCGGCACGAGCCGCGTGGCGCCAAGCGCGTTCACGCCCGAGGAGCTCGGCCAGCGCCCGACCGCCAAGCCCGCGCTCAAGACGCTGCTGATCACCGGCGACTCGATGACCCAGCCGATGGACGCCGAGCTCGCGCGGATGTTCGCCGACCAGGGCGTGAAGACCATCCGCGACCCGAAGTTCGGCACGGGCATCTCCAAGCCTGGGCTCGTCGACTGGGGCAAGTACGCGGGCGTCCAGGCCAAGCGCGACAAGCCCGACGCGACGGTCGTCTTCCTCGGCGCCGGCGACACCTTCCCCATGAAGACGCCGGCCGGCGAGGTCAAGTGCTGCGGCCCGGCGTGGGCGGCCGAGTACGCGACGCGGGCCCGGGCGATGATGGCCAGCTACGGCCAGGGCGGGAAGGGCAAGGTCTACTGGATGGTCCTGCCCGTCGCGCGCGACCGCTCGGCCGACGCGAACATCCGGTCGGTCAACCAGGCCAACCGCGTCGCCGCCGGCGCCTTCGGGGCCGAGGTGCGCCTCGTCGACCTCGCCGCCCGGATCACGCCGGGCGGCAAGTACGACGACGCGCTCGAGATCGGCGGGCGCCGTCAGATCATCCGCGACCCCGACGGCGTGCACCTCAACGAGACCGGCGGCAAGATCGCCGCCGGCCTCGTCGCCGACCAGCTGCGGCGCGACTTCACGATCGGCGGCTAGACCGCCCCGGCGCGCGCGCCGGCCTGCTCCATCGCCCACGCGAGCACGCGGTCGGCGACGTCCTCCCAGCCCGGGGCGGCGGGCATCAGGTGCGGCCCCGGGACCTCGATGACCTCGGTCACCGTGTCGCTCTTGTAGTGCTTGGCGTTCGAGCGCTGGATCGAGGGCGGCATCAGGTGGTCGTCGGTGGCCGCCACGAACAGCAGCGGTGCGCGGTCGTCGTTGTGGTAGTCGACGTGCGTCTCGTCGGGGCCCGGATGGACGTTGGCCAGGGCGCTGCCCCAGAAGATCGGGCCCGAGGCGGGCACGTGGTAGCGCTCGTAGAGCGCCAGCGACTCCTCCTGGCTGAACGTGTTGGCGAACGCGTAGTGCCACTGGTCGGCGGTGAAGCCCACGGCGCGGTGGCGGTTGGCGGGGTTGCGCAGCACGGGGAACGTCGCGCGCACCTGGGAGAGGGGGACGCGCTTGACCCCCTCGGTCGGCGCGGAGTTCATGGCGACGCCGGCGGCGCCGTGGCCGCGGTCGAGCAGGAGCTGGGTGAACACGCCGCCGGCCGAGTGGCCCATGATGATCGGCGGCTGGTCGAGCTCGCCGACGACGGCCTCGAGGTGGTCGATGATCTGCGGCACCGTCACCGCCTCGATCGGCGACGGGTCGGCGTTGAGCGCCTCGACCTCGACCTCGAAGCCGGGGTAGGCGGGGGCCAGGACGCGGAAGCCCTGGGCCTCGTAGCGGTCGATCCAGTGCTCCCAGCTGCGGGGCGTGACCCAGAAGCCGTGGATCAGGACGATGGTGTCCGGCGTGACGGGCGACATGGCCCGGCAGCCTGCGCGCGGGGTGGGTGGCCTGTCATCACCTCCCGGGCACTTCACCTAGGTGACCCGGGCGCTCAGAGCAGCCCGCGCTCGCGCGCGCGGGCGACGGCCTCGGCGCGCGACGACGCGTCGAGCTTGCGGTACAGCGACTTGACGTGGCTGTGGACCGTGTTGAACGAGACGAAGAGCTCCCGGCCGATCTCGCGCTCGGACAGGTCGCCGCTCAGGAGGCGCAGGACGGCGAGCTCCCGCGCGGTGACGGCGGCGCGCTCGTCGGCGGCCTGCGCCGCCTGGCGCAGCCCGGCGGCGCGGATCGCCTGCTGCAGGCGCACGGGCAGCTGACCGGGGTCCGGGCAACGGGCGAGGACCGCGCGGGCCTCGTCGAAGAGCTCGAGGGCCCGGAGCCGGTCGCCGACGGTCGCGGCGGCGGCGGCGAGGGGGATGAGCCCGTCGACGAGGTCCAGCGGCTGGCCCCAGATCCGCCGGAGGAGCACTCCGCGCTCGAGCGCCTCGAGCGCCTCGTCCCAGCGGTCGTGCGCGGCGAGCGCGACGCCGTGGGCGGTGTGGACCTCGCCGACCTCGGCGGCGTCGAGGAGCCCGACCTCCGCCGCCCAGGCGACCGTCGCCTCCGCCTGGCGCAGCTTGCGCCGCGCGCTGCCCGCGCATCCCCGCGATGAGCGACAGGTCGGCGGCCGCGCCGACGCCGACGACCCACTGCTCGGCCGCCGGGGCGGTCTCGACGGTCTCGGTCAGCCAACGTTCGGCGCGGTCGAGGTCGCCGTCGACCAGGTGCGCCCAGCCCAGCGACCACGTGACCACGGGGCGCCACGGCGAACCCGGTGGCTCGAGCCGCGCCGAGCGCTCGCCCGCCGCGAGCGCCCGGCCGACGTCGCCCCACGCGAAGGCGGCGGTGAGCACCGCGACGCTCGAGGCGCGCGAGGCGAAGCCGTCGGGCAGCGGGCCGTCGTCCTGGTCGCCGACGGCCGCCACGCCGGCCAGCGCCTCGCGCATCTGCGCCTCGTGACCGCGCAGCGCGGCGACCCACGCGCGCACGAGGCCCAGGCGCGGGTCGTGCGCGACGACGGCGCGCGGCAGGCGCTCGAGCCAGTCCTGGACCGAGGAGGTGCGCCCGGCGTTGACGTAGTGCACCCAGCTGGCGGCGACGAGCTCGCCGGCGAGCGCGTGGTCCCCGCCCTCGACCGCGTGGTGGACGGCCTCGTCGGTCGTGCCGCGCGCCGCGTGCCAGGCGGCGGCGCGGCGGTGCAGCTCCGCGGCCGCACCCGGCTCGCGCCGGTCGAGCTCGCTGCGCAGCAGCTCGGCGAAGAGGTGGTGGAAGCGGTACCAGCGGCGCTCGTCGTCCAGTGGCAGGAGGAAGAGGTTGGACCGGGCGAGCTGCGCGAGCGCGCCGTCGGGGGCGCTGTCGCCCGCGACGGCCGCGCACAGCCCGGGGCACAGGCGCTCGAGGACCGAGGTGCGCAGCATGAACGTCTGGAGCGCCGTGTCGTAGCCGCCGAGCACCTCGCTGGTGAGGAAGTCGGCGACGTGGGCGCTCGTGCCGTGGAACGCGCGCACGGCGCGGCTCGGGTCCGGCCGGCCGGCCACCGTCAGCGCCGCGAGGTAGACCCCGGCGGGCCAGCCCTCGGTGCGCGCGACGAGCACGTCGACGTCCTCGGGGTCCAGGCCGAGGCCGAGGCGGTCGTTGAGGAAGAGCTCGGCCTCCGCGCGCGTGAACCGCAGGTCGTCCGTACGCAGCTCGAGGAGCTGGCCGTGGGCCCGCAGGGCGCCGAGCTCGAGGGCCGGGTCCGTGCGGGTGGCGAGGACGAGCTGCGTCGAGGCGGGGAGGTGGTCGACGACCCAGGAGATGGTGGCCAGCACGGCGGCGCTCGTCACCCGGTGCAGGTCGTCGAGGACGAGCAGCACGCCCTCCTGCTCGGCCAGCGCGTTGACCAACCGCGGCAGCGCGATCTCCAGCAGCGGCGCCGTCGTGACCTGCGCGACCAGCTCCTCGCGCGGCAGCGCCGGCAGCGCGCGGCTCAGCGCCTCCACCACGTGCAGCCACAGCACCACGGCGTCGCCGTCGCGCTCGTCCAGCGTCACCCACGCCACCGGCCCCCGCGCCGCCTCGCGCGCGCACCAGCCGGCCAGCACCGTCGACTTGCCGAAGCCCGCCGGGCAGGCGATGAGGGTCAGCCGCCGGCCGCGGCCCTGGGCGAGGCGGTCGAACAGCCGCGGGCGGTCCACGGCCTGCGGCGGCACGGCGGGAGGGTGGAGCTTGGTGACCAGCAGCACCGGCCCGTCAGAGCGCCCCCCGGCGTCCCCCACGGGCAGGAGCCTAGAGGGCGTCGTGCCGTGCGGCGAGCGCCTCGAGGTGGTCGGCGGCCGCCGGCGGTCCGCCGGCGTCGGCGAAGGCCCGGGCGACGCGCGCGGCGCCGTCGCGCCGCGCGATGGCCTCGTGCACCGCGGCGCGCAGCCGTGCGGCGCCGAGGCGCCGCCGCGGGAGGCGCACGCCGGCCTGGCAGCCCTCGACGCGGCTGGCGACCTCGAGCTGGTCGCGGCCGAAGGGCACGACGCAGACCGGCACGCCCGCGGCGAGCGCCTTCTGGGTCGCGCCCGCGCCACCGTGGGTGACCGCGCACGCCGCTCGACCGAGCAGCGGGCCGTGCGGGACGAAGCGCTCGACCCGGGCGTTGGGCGGGATCGGGCCGTCGAGCTGCGCGGAGGGCAGCGTGGCGACGACGTCCACGTCCTCCTCGGCGAGCGCGTCGAGCGCGGTGCGCACGAGGCGGCCGTCGTCCTGGAACTCCGAGGACGTGGTCACCAGGACGAGCGGCCGGTCACCGAGGGCGGCGAGCCACGGCGGGTCCTCGCCGGGCGGGTCCCACGCGCACGGTCCGACGAGCCGGACGTTCGGCGGCCAGTGGGCGCGGGGGTGCTCGAACGGCTCGGCCGACAGGTGCAGCAGCAGCGGCGCCGCGGTCCACATGTCGTCGGCGCGGCGGAACGGCGGCGCGCCCGCAGCGACGCGCACCGGGTTGAAGCGCGGGAGGCTCGCGCGCTCGAGCACCCGCAGCAGCGGCGGACCCACGACGCGGTCGCGCAGCCGGCCGAGAGGGCCGGCGGCGGGCGCGAAGCCCGGGCCGAACGGCGGGACGTCCGGCGCGCTCAGCGGCAGCGGGTAGGGGAACCACTGCGCCCAGGGCCCGCCCCACGCCTCCGCCGCCGCGCTCGCGCCCCAGGCGGCGCAGTCGACGAGCACGACGTCGGGCCGTTGCTGCGCGATGGCCCCACGGAGGTCGTCGACCTCGTGCGGCGCGCGGCGGGCGAAGGTCGCCAGGGAGCGCCGCAGTCCGCCGATCGGCGAGCGCGCCGCGTGGTCGTCGTGCTCGAGGGCCTCGATCGCCGGGGCGATCGGCGCGGCCGCGAAGCCGAGCGCGCGCAGGCGGTCGACCTCGGCGGCGAGCGTGCGGACCGCGACGTCGTGGCCTCGCCGCCGGAGCTCCTGCGCGATCGCGACGAGCGGGAAGAGGTGGCCGCGGGCCGGGGACGTGTACGCCAGGACCCTCACGGCGCCGGCCCCAGGAGGCGGTCCAGGGCGAGCGTGAGCGTCGCGTGCACCTCGTCGCGGCCGAGGCCGAGGTCGCGGGACAGGACCGCCCAGGCCCGCACGTCGCACAGGGCGATGGTCGCCGCGCGGCGGCGCTCGCGCTCCGGGCCCGCGAGCCACGGCGCGAACGCGTGGTCGACCCACGCGTGGTGCAGGGCACGGGCGCGGTCGCGCACGACGGCCACCGCGCCGGTGCCTTCGAGGGCCTCGAGGGCCAGCGCCCGCTCCCCGTCGCGGGCGTAGTGGTCGAGGAGGTCGTCGACGGCCGCGGCGACGTCGGGCGGAGGTGGTCCGAGGCGCTGCCGGGCGGTGCGGTCGAGGGCCCGCTGCACGGCGCGCTCGAGCAGGCCGTCCTTCGAGCCGAAGTGCCGCAGGAGGGTCTGCTTGGTCACGCCGGCCTCGTGCGCGAGGGCGGTGAGCGACGCAGCCGACCAGCGGCCGGCGAGGAACGCGCGCTCGGCCGCGTCGAGCAGCGCGGTGCGCGTGCGCTCCTCGCCGACGGCCCGGGCGGCCTTCTCGTACGTCCTCGGCGACATTCGCGTTGCCGATGGTAACGCGAACCCTCAGGCCGTGCGCAGGGCCGCGGTGGGCGACAGGCGCGAGGCACGGGCGGCCGGCAGGAGCCCGGCGAGCGCGCCGATGAGCACCGCCGAGCCGATGCCGGCCGCCCACGCCTCCGGCGGGACGACCACCGTCCAGCCCTTCGTGCTCGCGTAGACGGCGGTCGCCGCCCCGCCGGCCAGGACGCCGGTCACCCCGCCGAGGACCGCCAGGAGCGTCGACTCGGCGACGAACTGCGTGCGGACCTGCCCGCGCGTGGCGCCGAGCGCCCGGCGCAGGCCGATCTCCGAGCGGCGCTCCAGCACGGAGATGAGCATGGTGTTGGCGACGCCGACGGCGCCCACGAGCAGCGCGACGGCGCCCAGGCCGAGGAACAGGCTGTCGAACGCGCCGGCCGCCGCGGCGCGCGCGGTCAGGACGTCGGAGGGTTGGCTCACGTCGGCCTCGTTGGGCGCCTCCGGGCTGGCGGTCGGCGCGAGCACCGCCTGCACCGCGGACTCCTCGCCCGTGGCGGTGCGGACGTAGACCGTGCTCGGCGGGCCGGCGACGACGTGGCCGCGGACCGTGCTGCGGAAGCCGAGGTGACGCTGCGCGGCGGGGTAGCCGACCAGGGCACTGACGTCGACGTCGGGCGCCAGCGGCGCGGGCGCCAGCACGCCGGCGACGTCGAACCACGCGCCGCCCAGCCAGATCCGCAGCCCCGGGGCCACGCGGTCGATCCCCAGGCGCCGCGCGGCGGTCGCGCCGAGGACGACGACCGGCACGCGGGCGGTGGCGGCGTCCAGCCACGCCCCGTGGGCGACGGGGACGCCGAGCACGGACGGCAGGTCGAGGCTGGCGGCACGGACCTGCAGACCGCCGGTGTTGCCGGCCGGCACGAGCGGGCTGCGGTACACCCGCGCGTCGTCCACCAGGCCGGTGTGCGCGAGGCGCTCGACGCCCGCGAGGTGCCCCAGGCGCGCGATGGCCTCGTGGGGCAGCGTCGCCTTGCCGCCGGTGAGGCGCTGGCCGGCCTCCACGGTCAGCAGGTCGGTCCCGAGCCGGTCGATCTCCTCGAGCAGGCCGGCCTGGGAGGACGACGACAGCCCGAGGACGGCGACGATCGCCGCCGTCCCGATCGCGATGCCCAGGGCCGACAGCGCGGCGCGCAGCCGCCGGGTGCGCAGCCCCACGCTCGCGACCCGCAGCCCGTCGCGCAGCCCGAGCCGTCCGGACGGTGGGCTCATCGGGCGCCGGCGTCGTCGACGACGCGGCCGTCGAGCATCCGCACCCGGCGGGGCAGCTGCTCGGCGAGTGCGGCGTCGTGGGTGATCACGACGATCGTCGCGCCGCCCGCGTGCAGCTCGCGCAGGAGCTCGACGATCGCCGCGCCGGTCGCGCTGTCCAGGTTGCCCGTCGGCTCGTCGGCGAGGACGATCGCGGGGCGCCCCACCAGCGCGCGGGCGATCGCCACCCGCTGGCGCTCGCCGCCCGAGAGCTGGGTCGGGCGCGCTCCCGCGCGCTCGGCGAGGCCCACGCGCGCGAGCGCCTCCTCCGCGCGCCGGCGGCGCTCGGGCGCGGGCACGCCGGCGTAGAGCAGTCCGTCGGCCACGTTCTCGCGGACGCTGGCGTGCTCGGCGAGGAAGAACTGCTGGAAGACGAAGCCGATCTCGCGGGCGCGCAGCCGCGACAGCGCACGGTCGCCGAGCCCCGCGGCGTCGACGCCCCCGACGCGCAGCCGGCCGCTGCTCGGACGCTCCAGCGTGCCCATGACGTGCAGGAGCGTCGACTTCCCCGAGCCGGACGGCCCCACCACGGCCGCCAGCTCGCCGCGGCACACCGTGAGCGACACCCCCCGCAGCGCCGGCACCGGCGGCGCCTGCCCGTAGACCTTGGTCACGTCGTCGAGCTCGAGGACGGGCTCGGCGCTCACGACGCCGGCACCACCACGCGGTCCCCCGCGCGCACGCCGCCCTGCACCTGCACCCGCCCCTGGGCGGCGTCGAACAGCCCGACGCGCACGGCGACGAGCGCGCGCCGGCCGCCGGCGCCCACCACCTCGACCGCGAAGCCGCCGCCCGTCCGTCCGACGAGCGCGGTCACGGGGACGCTCAGCACGTCGCGCACGCCGCGGGTGCGCACCTCGACCTGGACGGGCGCGCGGTCGAGCCCGCCCGCCGCGCCGGCGTCGTCGAGGCGGACGGTGACCGGGATCGTCGCGGCGCCCCCGCTGCCGGCGTCCTCCTCGTCGGGGGCCTGCGCGACCCGGCCGACCCGGACGACGCGCCCGGTGGCCGAGCGGCCCCCTGGCAGCGTCACCCGCGCGCGGTCGCCGGTGCGCAGGCTCCCCCGCTGCGCGGGGTCGAGCTCGAGGCGCACCCCGAGCGTGGCCGACGTCGCCTGCACCACCTCGGCGCCCGCGCGCGCGGGGTCGCCCGCCTGGGCGGTGACCTTCGCGACGCGGGCGGCGGCGGGCAGGACGACCGCGTCGTCGTCGGCCAGCTCGCCCGTCTCCTCCATCCCGCGCCGGTGCTGCAGGCGCTCGAGCGCCGCGAGGGTGCGCCAGGTGAAGCGGCGCTCGTGGCGGTCGGTCCCGAGGCCGAGGCGCTGGAGGTTGCGGTTGAGCTGCAGGACGTCGCGGCCCTCGTCGCCCTCCCGGAGGTCGCGGAAGACCGGGACCGCGCCGCACAGCAGCAGGACCGGCTCCTCGTCGACGCGGTACAGCACGTCGCCGCAGCGCACGCGGGCGCCGAGGCGCGGCAGGCGGGTGAACGTGCCGCTGGCCCGGTTGCGCACGCGGTAGGGCGCGCCGTCCGAGCGCGCCGTGTAGGTCAGCGTGCCGGGCCGCGAGACGGTCTCCGACAGCCGTCCGCGCTGCACCGTCGCGGTGGCCACCGGGCCCGGCTCGCCCGCTCGTGGCGTCTGGCCGCCGCCGGACGCCGCGACCCCCGCGACGCCGGCGCCCGCGACGACGAGCGTCGCGGCGCCGGTCAGGGCCCACCTCCCGCGCGTCACGGCCGCCGCAGCCCCACCTGGTCGCCGAACGTCGTCATGCAGGCGTCCGTGGCGGCCGTGAACCCCGGGATCTCGCGCGCGCCGCGGCCCCTGGCGGAGGGGATGCGCGACGTGTCGATCAGCGGGGCGCCGGGCGTGGGGTCCGGGAAGTCGGAGACGCCGTGCTCGCGCATGCACTGCGCGAAGCGCAGCGCTCCCTCCTGCTGCTCGCTGCTGCGCCGGCGTCCGGCGAAGCCGGCGGGCTGCAGGTCGCGACAGCGCCGCAGCGCGCCCGTCCAGGCCGGGCTGTCGGTGTCGATGGACGACCCGTTGACGACCCCGTCGAGCGTCAGCTCGCCCGACGGGTCGGGGTCCGGGAAGTCCGGCACGCCGTGCTCGCGCATGCACGTGGCGAAGCGCACGGCCCGGTCCTGGCTCGGCGCCGTCGCGCCGCCGCCCGTGCCGCCCCCCGGCGAGCCGCTCACCGTGACGGGGTCGTCCTGCCCGCCGCCGCCCGAGCACCCGGCCACCGCGAGCGCGGCGAGCACGGTGGCGGCCAGGCCGTGGAGCGCGCGGCTCACGGCTGCATCCTCGGGTCCTCGGTCGGGTCGGCGTACAGCGGCGGGCACCCGTGGTCGGCCGTGCCGGGACGCAGCTCGAAGTGCCAGGGCTCGTTGCGGTAGACCTGGCACAGGCCGAACGCCGCTCCGCGCTGGCCCAGCCACGCCGCCGCCGCGGGCGGGCCGACGTCGACCGCCTCGCCGGCGACGTGCGCGGACGTCGCCGGGGTCGCGACCCAGCGCCCGGCCTCGGCGGCCGAGCCGTACTTGGCGACGGCCTCCTCCAGCAGCCGCTGCTGGTAGGCCGGCGAGCGCCAGCCGCTGTCGACGAGGAGGCCGACGCCCTCGCCCTGCGCGGCGCTCGCCGCCTGGCGCAGCGCGCCCAGGAGCTCGGGGTCGAGCTTGGCCACCCCCGGCACGTGGTCGTCGAAGGCCGAGGTGCCGTCGGGCACCGCGCCCGCGGCCGTCCCGTGCGCATCGTCGTGCCCGTCCTCGCGCAGCGCCTCGAGCGGCGTCCCGGAGGTCAGGGACGACGCGGCATCGGGGACCTGCAGGTGGCTGAGCGCCGCCACCGCCGCCGCGAGGCCGGTGAGCAGCAGGGCCACACGGAGCCAGCGGATCCGGACGTGGCCGGTCGTCGTTCGTGCTGATGCGCCGGAGGTCACGGCGGGCAGTGAACGGGCCCGCGCGTTGCCCACGCGTATCGCGTTCCCGATACACGGACGACATGCCCGGCGCGTTAGCGTCGGGCGGCATGCGGGTGCTGGTGGTCGAGGACGAGCCGCTCATGGCGGGCGCGATCCGCGACGGCCTGCGCCTCGAGGCGATCGCCGCCGACGTCGCGCACGACGGCGACAGCGCCCTGCGCCTGCTGGGCGTCAACGACTACGACATCGCGGTGCTCGACCGCGACGTCCCGGGGACCTCCGGCGACGAGGTCGCCCGGCGGATCGTCGCGTCGGGCAGCGGGATGCCCATCCTCATGCTCACCGCGGCCGACCGGCTCGACGACAAGGCCTCGGGGTTCGAGCTGGGTGCCGACGACTACCTGACCAAGCCCTTCGAGCTGCAGGAGCTCGTCCTGCGCCTGCGCGCGCTGGACCGCCGCCGGGCGCACAGCCGGCCGCCGGTGCGTGAGGTGGCGGGCCTGCGGGTCGACCCCTTCCGGCGCGAGGTCTTCCGCGACGGCCGCTACATCGCCCTCACGCGCAAGCAGTTCGCGGTGCTCGAGGTCCTCGTCGCCGCCGAGGGCGGCGTCGTGAGCGCCGAGGACCTGCTGCGCCAGGCCTGGGACGAGCACGCCGACCCGTTCACCAACGCCGTGCGCATCACGATCTCGGGGCTGCGCAAGCGCCTGGGCGAGCCCGGGGTCATCGCCACGGTGCCGGGCGTGGGCTACCGCATCGACGCCCCGTGAGCGTCCGGCTCAAGCTCACGCTCAGCTACGCCGGGTTCCTCATGGTCGCGGGGGCGCTGCTGCTCTTCGCGGTCTGGCTCTTCGTCTTCCGCAACCTCCCCGACGTCGCGCCCGTGCCGGGCGGGATCATCTACCGGTCGGTCCTGCAGCGGGACTTCGCGACCGCCGCGGCGGTGCTGATGGGCGGCCTGCTGGTCGTCGGCCTCGTCGGCGGCTGGGTGCTGGCGGGACGCATGCTCGCCCCGCTGGACCGGATCACCGACGCGACGCGCGTGGCGGCCGGCGGGGTGCTCTCGCACCGCATCCGGCTGCACGACCGCCACGACGAGTTCCGCGAGCTCGCCGACGCCTTCGACGCGATGCTCGCCCGCATCGAGGCCGACGTCGCGGCCCAGCAGCGCTTCGCCGCCAACGCGTCGCACGAGCTGCGCACGCCGCTGGCCATCACCCAGACGCTGCTCGACGTCGCGCGCAAGGACCCCGACCGCGACGGCGGCGAGCTCGTCGAGCGCCTGCGCATCGTCAACGCCCGCGCCATCGACCTCACCGAGGCGCTGCTCGTCCTCAGCCGCGCCGACCAGCGCTCCTTCCCGCGCGAGGACGTCGACCTCTCGCTGCTGGTCGAGGAGGCCGTCGAGACGCTGGTGCCCCTCGCCGAGGAGCGGGGCGTCGTGCTCGAGGCGGCCGGCGACGTCGCGCCGACCACCGGCTCGCACGCGCTGCTGCTCCAGCTCGTGACGAACCTCGTGCACAACGGGGTGGTCCACAACCGCCCGGACGGCGGCACGGTCACGGCGACCACGAGCGCCGGGCCCGACGCGGTGGTCCTGACGGTCGACAGCACGGGGGCGCCGCTGACGCCCCAGCTCGTCGCCACGCTCGCCGAGCCCTTCCAGCGCGGCAGTGCGCGCGTGCGCGGCGACCACGCCGGCGTCGGCCTGGGGCTGGCGATCGTCCGGAGCATCTCCGACGCCCACGGCGGCCGGCTGCTCCTGAGCCCCCGCGACGAGGGCGGCCTGCGCGCCGTGGTGCGCCTGCCGCGCGCCTAGCGCGGACGCCGCGCGAGGACGTCGGCGACGACGTCCTCGAACGCGCGCTGCTCGCCGCGGGCCAGCCACTGCTCGAAGCCCAGGCGCAGGACCACGATGGTCAGCTCGCCGGCGAGCCGCGCCTCGACGTCCCCCACCCCGCGACCGGCCAGGGCGCCGGCCACGTCGCCCGCCATCGCCTGCTGCTTGGCGAGCTCGCGCTCGCGCAGCTCGGGGTGCTGGGCCACGACGTCGGCGAAGCGCCGCAGGAACGCCTTGCGCGGCTCCATGTGGCGCGCGGCGGCGCGGACGCCGGCCTCGACCGCCTTGGCCACGGACGCCCGTGCCGGAGCGCCGACCACGCCGGCGACCAGCGCGTCGGTCAGCGCCGCCTCGTTGCCGAAGAGGACCTCGCGCTTGTCGCTGAAGTGGCGGAAGAAGGTGCGCTCGGTGAGCCCGGCCTGCTCAGCGATCTGCCGGGCGGTCGTCTGCTCGTAGCCGCGTTGCGCGAACAGGCTGAGCGCCGCCTCCTGCAGGCGTCGACGGGCGTCTGGCTCCCAGCGGGCCACGAGACCGAAGCCTAGCGGCTGATGTCAGCCACTGACATGTCGGTGCTACGGTGATGTCTGTGACTGACATCAGGGACAAGGTCGTGGCCATCACCGGCGCCAGCAGCGGCATCGGCGAGGCGACGGCGGAGCTCTTCGCCGCGCGCGGCGCCAAGGTCGTGCTCGGGGCACGGCGCGAGGCGCCGCTGCGGGACCTCGCCGGGCGCCTGGGGCCGGACGCCGCCTACCGCGTCACCGACGTACGCCACCGCGAGGACGTGCAGGCGCTCGTCGACCTCGCCCTCGAGCGCCACGGCCGCCTGGACGTCCTCGTCAACAACGCCGGCGTCGGCCCGATCTCCCGGCTGGACGCCCTGCGCGTCGAGGACTGGGAGGCCATGGTCGACGTGAACCTCAAGGGCGTGCTGCACGGGATCGCCGCGGCCCTGCCGGTCTTCGAGGACCAGCAGGGTGGCCACCTCGTGATCACGTCGTCCACGGCCGCCCACCGGATCCTCCCGACGATGGCCGTCTACGCGGCGACGAAGACCGCGGTCAACGTGGTGGCCGAGGGCCTGCGCCAGGAGGCGGTCCCCGGCGTGCGCGTGACCGTGGTCTCGCCCGGCTACGTCGCCACGAACTTCGCCGACTCCGTCACCGACCCGGACATCCGCGCGCAGATCGCGGCGGGCGGCGACGGGCTCGGCATCCCCCCGGCCGCGATCGCCCGCGCCATCGACTTCGCCGTGGAGCAGCCGGACGACGTCGACGTCGGGGAGGTCGTCGTGCGCCCGACCGCGCAGCGCTGAGGTCCGGCTGGAGGACTCGGTCCTCGGAGCACGAAGCCCCCGCTGGGCGGGGGCTTCACCACGAGGTGGAGCTAGGGGGACTCGAACCCCCGACCTCCTGGGTGCGATCCAGGCGCTCTCCCAACTGAGCTATAGCCCCGCGTGCGGGACCAAGTGTAGCCTGCCCCGTCGCAGCGCCGCGCCACGGATGAGCTTCCGCAGCCGCCTCACCCTCTTCTTCGTCCTCATCGTCATCGTGCCGATGGTCTCGGTGGCGGTGGTCCTGTTCCGGCTCATCGCCGACAACGAGACCGGCAAGGCCGACGCGCGGATCGCGGCCCGCCAGGACGCGGCCATCGGCCTCGCCAACGACGCGCAGCGCCGCGGCAACGACGCGGTCGAGGTGGTCGGGACCGACGTGCGGCTCGCCAGCGCGGTGCGCGCCGGCAGCGCGACGCAGGTCGAGCGCCGGCTGCGCCGGCTGCGCGAGGACGTCGGCGCGTCGCGGATCGTCCTGAACGCCGGGCGGCTGCGGGCGGACGTCGGCTCGACGCGCGGCGTCTTCCCGGGGGTGCGCAACCTCGCCGACGGCGACCAGCGGGTGGGCCGGCTCGAGGTCGCGACGACCGACGCGGTCGCCTACGCGAAGCTCGTCCGGCAGGTCACGCAGCTCGACGTCGTCGTTCGCCGCGACGGGGAGGTGCTGGCGGCGACGCTCGACGGCTCGGGCCGCGCGCAGCTGCCGGCGCCCTCGCGCGACGCGGTCACCGTGGGCGACGTCGAGGTCGGCGGCGCGGAGTACCGCGCGGCGACCTTCACCGCGGGGGGCTTCCTGGGCGCGCAGGTCGAGGTGACGGTGCTCGAGCCCAGCGCGGCGACCGACGCGGAGGTCGGCGACAGCCGCCTGCTGGCCGCCGGGATCCTCGCGGGCTTCTTCATCCTGGCGTTCACCTTCGCGGTGCTCGTCTCCCGGTCGCTGCAGCGCCAGATCGAGGGCTTCCTGCACGCCGCGCGGCGCCTCGGGACGGGCGACTTCTCCGCCCAGGTGCCCACCACGGGCCACGACGAGTTCGCGGCGCTCGGCGAGGAGTTCAACAAGATGTCGGCCCAGCTGGAGGAGCGGCTGGCCGAGCTCGAGCGCGAGCGCGCGCGCCTGGAGACGGCGCTGCGCCGGACGGGCGAGGCGTTCGCGTCCAACCTCGACCGCGACGGCCTGCTCGAGGTCGTGGTCTCCACCACGGTCGACGGCGTCGGCGCCGACGGCGGCCGCGCGTCGGTGCGCCGCGACGAGGAGGGCCCGCTCGAGCAGGTGGCCACGGCGGGCGCCCCCGCGGGCGCCTCGGCCGACGCGGTCGTGGCGGCCGAGCGCGAGGTCCTGCGCACCGGCCACGCGGCGCAGACCTCCGAGGGCGGGGCGACCGCGTTGGCCCACCCGCTGCGCGGCGCGCCGGGCGCCGACGAGGGCCGGGTCTCGGGCGTCGTCTCGGCCTGGCGCCAGGGGGCGACGTTCAGCGCGGCGGAGGTGGAGCTCTTCCACTACCTCGCGGGCCAGGCGGCGGTCTCCGTGGAGAACGTCGGGCTGCACGAGACCGTCGAGCGCCAGGCGGTGACCGACGAGCTCACGGGCCTGTCCAACCGCCGGCGCTTCCAGGAGGCGATGGAGCGCGAGGCGGAGCGCTCGAAGCGCTTCGGCACCGACGTCGGGCTCGTCCTGCTCGACATCGACGACTTCAAGAAGGTCAACGACACCCACGGCCACCAGCAGGGCGACGTCGTCCTGCGCGAGGTCGCGCGCGTCCTGCGCGAGAGCTCGCGCGAGATCGACGAGCCGGCGCGCTACGGCGGCGAGGAGCTGGCGGTCGTCCTCCCGGGCACCGACCTCGAGGGCGCGTTCAACCTGGCCGAGCGCGTGCGCACGGGCATCGAGGCGCTGCGCTTCCCGCTGGCGGACGGCGCGCTGCGGGTGACGGCGAGCTTCGGCGTCGCGGCGCTGCCGGTGAGCGCCGAGGACCTGCGCGGGCTGGTCGCCGCGGCCGACGAGGCGCTCTACGAGGCCAAGCGCACGGGCAAGAACCGCACCGTGCGTGCAGGCTGACGCCCGCCGCTCCGGGGACCGCCCCCGCTAGCATCTGCCCCGATGGGACTGCTCGACGACGCGATCCGCGAGCACCTCGAGCTCAAGCGCCGCCGTGGTGCCTCGGCCGAGGAGGTCGCGCAGCAGGAGGCGGAGGCCCTCGGCCCCGCCCGCCGCGGTGAGCGCGCGACCGCGCTGACCCCGCCGGCGGCCGCCGCCGGGACCGCCGAGGCGGCACCCCCGGCACCGGCCGCGCACGTGGCCGAGCCGGCGCTGGACGAGCCGGCCACGGCCTACGACGACGCCGACGCTGCCGTAGGGGCCGTCGCCTCGTCCTTCGACGATCCCGTGGGCCGCGAGCCCACCCCCGCGCCGGCCACGGACTTCGACGACCCGGTCGCGCCGGGCGACGTGCCGGGCGCGGTCAGCGAGGCGGGCGTCATCGACGACGTCGTCGCCCCCGCGCCGCCCGAGGCCGAGTACGCGCCGCCGGCGGAGACCCGCCTGCCGCCCGCGCCGCCGCCGGCCCCGGCGCCCGCCGCGCCGCCGGCGCCCGCGGCGGACCCGCGGCCCGTCGTCGACGACCTGCAGCGCACCCAGGAGTTCTCCGCCGACGAGGTCGCCGACGCCGCGGGCGCCGCCGACCCCGACGTCGAGCCCGGCGAGCACGACGAGCTCGAGGAGACGCCGGACTTCCTGCAGGAGACGCCGGAGCACGACCGGCTCTGGTTCGAGCAGAAGCCCCCGAAGGACTTCGACTTCTAGGACAGCGCCGCCCCCGGCGGCTGGACCCGGCGGCCATGGCCCGGCCGTCGCGCGGCGGCGACGATCGTCGCGATGCCGAGGATCGCGATCGTCCTGCCGGGCGGCGGTGCGCGCGGCGCCTACGAGGCGGGCGCGCTGTCGGTCCTGCTGCCCGAGCTCGAGGCCCGCGGCGAGCGGCCGACGATCTTCTGCGGCACGAGCGTGGGCGCGATCAACGCGGCGCTCCTGGGGTCCCTGGCCGACCGTCCCGCCACCGAGGTGGCCGAGGCGCTCGTCGCCCGCTGGACGGACATGCGCAAGGGCGACGTCCTGCGGCCGGTCGTCGGTCCCGGCATCCCGCTCATGCTGGCGCGGCTGCTCGGCGAGGTGCTCGAGGTCCCGGGCATCCGCCTGGCGGCGCTGCTGGACCCGACGCCGCTGCAGCGCTCGCTCGAGCGCTGGATCGACTGGCTGGCGCTGCACCGCAACGCGCGCTCGGGCGCGCTCGAGGCGGTGTGCGTCGTGGCGACCTCCCTGGCCCACGGCGGTCCCGTGGCGTTCGTCCACGCGCCGCGCCGCGGCTCGCCGGCGCTGCCGGGGGACGACCCCCGCTACGTCCGCGTCACGCTCCAGCCCGAGCACGTGCGCGCCAGCGCCGCGATCCCGATGCTCTTCCCGCCCGTCGAGGTCAAGACGCCGGCGTCGGTCGCGGGGCACTACATCGACGGCGGGACCCGCCTGAACTCCCCGATCGCCCCGGCGCTGGCGCTGGGCGCCGAGCGCGTCGTCGTCCTGGGCTTCGAGCCCTTCGCCGCCCGCGCCGAGCCCGCGCGTCGCCCGGGGACGCCGCGCTTCGCCGACGTCGCGGCCAACATCCTCGACGGCCTGCTCGTCGACCAGGTGGCCGACGACGTCCACCGCCTGGCGTCCATCAACACGTTCTTCGCCGACGGCGCGGCCTCGGGCATCTCCTCGAGCGCCCGCGCCTACCGCCATGCCCGCGGCCGGGCGCCCTACCGCAAGGTCGCCTACGCCCTCGTCGCGCCGGAGCGCCGCGGGGAGCTCGCGGAGCTCGCCGACGAGGTCTTCCGCCAGCGCTACGCCGGCCTGCGCGGCCTCCTGGCGCCCGACTACCCGCTGATCTCGCGCCTGCTGGGCGGCGACCGCTCCGGCGCCCGCGGCGAGCTGCTGAGCTTCCTGCTCTTCGACGAGGTCTTCACCGGGCGCCTCCTGGAGCAGGGCCGTCGCGACGCGCAGCGCTGGCTGGACCGCCACCCGGCCTTCTGGTGCGCCGACGCCGCGCACGACCTCGACGTCGACGCCACCGCCGTCCACGCCGCGCGCGAGCAGGCGGTCCTCGACGAGTACCGCGCCATGCGGCGGCGCTAGCCGGCGCCTACAATCCGTCGTCCCAGGGCCCTTAGCTCAGCTGGGAGAGCGCCGCCTTTGCAAGGCGGAGGCCGCCGGTTCGATCCCGGCAGGGTCCACTCGGCCGAGGTCGACGTAGTCCTCGGCCCATCGGATGCCCGCGCGCTGGCCGTTGGCGCACGGCACGAGACGGAGGGTGAGGACGCTGCGGCCACCGCCGAGGGCCTTGGCGGGGAGGTAGTAGCACTGTCCGGTCGTCGCGTCCCACGCTGCCAGCCAGTCGATGATGGCGGCGGTGTAGCGCTTCTTCGCTCGCACCTTGCCCGCCGTGAGCGACAGCGAGTAGCAGGGGACCGCGAGGACGCGACCGTCCGAGCGGACGTGCTTGACCTGCACCCGCTCGAGCCGCCCCTCGCGCTCGACGACCAGGTCGTAGTCCCAGTCCTCGCCGAACGGGAACGCGACCTTGTGCCCGCGCCGGCGCAGGTCCATCGCGACCGCGAGCTCGGCCAGGTCGCCCTTCTGCTTGAGCGGCGCCATCACCCCCTGTAGGGCGCAGGCGCCGAAGTTCGCCCCCCTCAGGCCGCGGGCTCGGCCTCGACGGCGCGCTTGATCGACGCCGCCATCTCCGGCGCGCCCTTGCGCGCCGCCCGCACCGCCAGGCCCACCAGGAGCTTGCCGGCGCCTGGCCCTCGAGCTCGTTGAAGATCGTCACGCGCGTGCGGCCGTCGCCCTCGTCGACGAGGTCGTAGCCGCCCTCGCGCGCGGTGACGAGGTTCTTGGACCGCTCCTGCCAACGGATCGTCGTCGGGGCCTCGAACGTCGTCAGCTCGAACTCGCGCGTCGTCGTCATGCCCGCGTCCCTGACGGTGCTGGCGAAGCGCGTGCCGACGCCGGGTGGGCCGTCGGTGAGCTGGCGCATCTCCTGCACGCGTGGACTCCACTTGGGGTCGTTCTCGCCGTCGGCGAGGAACGCGAACACCTCGGCGATCGGTCGGTCGACGACCGTCGTCCCCTCGAAGCGGCCGGCCATGGCGGCGACCCTAGAGCCGTCCGGGCGGGCGTTCAACGGGCGCGGCGACGAGCGGTGAGCGACCGGTCCCGGCCCCCGGGGTACGCGGGGGAGCGCCGGGCCGGGACCGGTCGGACCGTCCCCCCGGACGGGTGGCGCAGACGATCGCGCCACCCGCCCGCGGGTGCATCGGGGATCCGCCTAGGGCTAGGCGGGCGTCGCGTCGGCGAGCAGGAAGAGCTCGCCGGCGACGCGGTCGGTCGCCTCGCCGTGGCCGCCCAGGAGGCGGCGCGTGAGCTGCGCGCGGCGGAAGAACAGCGGGGCGTCGTGCTCCCACGTCGCGCCGATGCCGCCGTGCACGTTGATCACCGCGCGGCTGGAGAAGTCCAGCGCCTTGCCGGCGGCCGACCGGGCGGCGCTCGCCGCGAGGGCGAACTCGTCCGGGGCCGACTCGCGCGCCCAGCCCGCGTAGTACTGGAGCGAGCGGGCGTTCTCGAGCGTGCGCAGGATCTCGACGATCTCGTGCTTGACCGCCTGGTAGGACCCGATGGCGCGCCCGAAGGTGAACCGCTCCTTGGCGTACTGGACGCTCATCTCGAGCGTCGTCTGCACGGTCCCGATCGCCTCGGCGGCGACGAGCGCGTGGGCGAGGAACCACGCGTCGGCCAGCGCGTCGGGGCCGCAGTCCAGCCGGCGGCCGCGGGCGCCCTCGAGCGCGACGTGGCCGAGCGAGCGGGTGGCGTCGTAGCGCCGGACGTCCTCGATCGCGACGCCCTCGGCACCCGCGTCGACCGCGACCGCGACCGGCTCGTCGGAGCCGTCGACGCAGGTGACGACGACCAGGAGGTCGGCACCGGGCGCGTCCACCACGTAGGCGGCGTGGCCGCTCACGGCGACCTGGTCGCCCTCGACCTGCCCGCGCAGCGCGGGACCGCGCACGCCGCCCGGGGCGTCGACGGTCCAGGCGGGCTCGTCGAGGTCCGACGGCGGGCGGGCCGGCACGTACACCGGGCGCACCTCGCCGGAGGCCACCGCGCCGAGGGCCTCGTCGCCCGCGGCGTCGAGGATCGCCGTCGCCGGGATCACGCCGAGGAACGGCACGCCGGCCAGCACGCGGCCGAGCTCCTCGGCCACGAGCATCGCGTCGAAGGCGCCGAGGCCGGCGCCGCCCTGGTCCTCGCCGACCAGCAGGCCGGGCCAGCCGGCCTCGACGGCGGTCGGCCACAGGTCCGGCAGCTTCGACGGGTCCTCGAGGCCCTCGCGGGCGGCCTCGAAGGTCTTGAAGCGCGACAGGGCCCCGCGGGCCGCCTCGCGCAGGAACTCCTGCTCGTCCGACAGCGCGAGGTTCACGACGCCACCGCCTCCTTCTCCTTGGCCCGCAGCTCGCTGAACGGGATGCCCTTGTCCAGACGCGGCTCGGGCGGGAGGCCCAGCACGCGCTCGCCGATGGTGTTGCGCAGGATCCCCTCGGTGCCGCCGGCCGACTTGAGGCCCGGGAGGAAGCTGATCATGTACGCCCACTCCGTCGACTCGTCGAGGGCGTCGGGCCCTCGGACGTCGGCGATGAGCTCGCCGGCGGCGATCGCCGCGTTGACGGTCGTGACCTTCGACAGGCCCGCCTCGGGACCGGGGATCTGGCCGCGCTGGAGCGCGGTCAGGGTCCGGTAGCCGGTGAAGCGCACCGCGAGGAGCTCGGCGCTCAGGTCGCCGAGGCGCTTGCGCACCTCCTTGTCCTTGCGCGCCTCGGGGCTGTCGACCAGCGCGCGGGCGAAGCGGTCGCCGCGGTAGCCGAAGCCCTCGGAGCCCAGGCCGATCGTCACCCGCTCGTACATGAGGACCGTGAGCGCGGTCATCCAGCCGTTGTCGATGCCGCCCACGACGTTCTCCTCGCCGACGACGACGTCGTCGAAGAAGACCTCGTTGAACTCCGCCTCGCCGGAGATCTGGCGCAGGCCGCGGATCGTCACGCCCTCGGCGTCCATCGGGACGATGAACATCGTGAGGCCCTTGTGCTTGTGCTTGTCCGGGTCGGTCCGCGCGAGCAGCAGGCCGTAGGAGGAGAACTGGGCGTTCGTCGTCCACACCTTCTGGCCGTTGAGCCGGAAGGAGCCGTCGTCCTGGCGCACGGCACGGGTCTGCACCGCGGCCAGGTCCGAGCCCGCGGCCGGCTCGGAGAAGAGCTGGCACCACACCTCGTCGCCGTGGAGCATCGGCCCGAGGTAGCGCGACTTCTGCTCGTCGGTGCCGTGGGCGATGATGCACGGCCCGAGCATGCCGATGCCGATGACGTCCAGGATGCCGGGCACCTCGGCGCGGGACAGCTCCTGGTTGACGATGACCTGCTCGATCGGGCCGAGACCCTGACCGCCGACGTCCTTCGGCCAGCTCACGCCGGCGAGACCGCCCTCGGCGAGCGTCCGCTGCCAGGCGCGGCGGGCGTCGAGGTACCCGTCGTCGTCCATCTCGCCGCGCGCCGGCGGCGCCTGCGCCTTGCGCTCCTCCAGCCACGAGCGGACCTGCTCGCGGTACTGGGCCTGCTCTGGGGTGTCGTTCAGATCCACGCTGTGCTCTTCTCCCGGGTGGGTTGGCTGACCAGCCAGTCGACCGCGCATCATATGGAGGTCTGACGCTGCGTCGAGCCCATCTCGTGACCGTGGCGCAGGCGGCGCTCGCGCTGCCCGTGCTCGAGCGCCTCTCGCACGGGCGACGGCGGCGCGCGCCGCTGGGCCCCGGTGCGCCCGAGCCGGGCGGGACGGTGTCCGTCGTGGTCCCGGCGCGCGACGAGGAGGACCGCCTCGGCCCGTGCCTCGCCGGGCTGGTCGACGACCCGGACCTCCTCGAGGTGCTCGTGGTGGACGATCGCTCCTCGGACGGGACGGCGGCGCTCGCCCGCGCGGCGGGCGCGACGGTGCTGGAGGGCGAGGAGCCGCCGCCGGGCTGGGCGGGCAAGGCGTGGGCGCTCGAGCAGGGGATCCGCGCCGCCCGCGGCGACTGGGTCGTGCACGTCGACGCCGACGTCCGCCCGCGGCCGGGCCTGGCGCGGGCGCTGGTGGCCGCCGCGACGGAGCACGGGGACGACCTGCTGAGCGCGACCGTCCCCTTCCGCTGCGCCACCGCGCCCGACCTCGTCCTGCATCCGTCCTTCACCGCGACGATCCCGTACCGCGCCGGGCCGGTCGACGCGGAGGGCTGGCGGCCCCCGGCGGGGCGCGCGATCCTCAACGGCCAGGTCGTCCTGCTGCCGCGCGAGCGCTTCCAGCGCGCCGGCGGCTACGGGCGGGTGCGCGGCCACCAGGTCGAGGACGTCGCCCTGGCGCGGGAGCTCGTCCGCGACGGCTGGCGCATCGGCTTCGTCGACGCGCGTGCCCTGGCCGAGGTCGAGATGTACCCGTCGGCGCGCGGGACGTGGACCGGGTGGTCGCGCTCGATCGCGGGACGCGACGTCACCCCGCCCGGCCAGCTCGCCGTCGACGTGGCGGCGCTCTGGCTGCTGTGCGCGCTGCCGGTGCTGCGCCTGCTGGCGCGGCGGACGACGCGGGTCGACCGGGCGCTGCTGGCCGTGCGCTTCGGCCTGGCGGCCGCGGTCGGGGCGGGCTACCGGCCGCGCTCGCCGCTCGTCCTGCTCGCCCCGCTGGCGGACCCGGCGGTGGCGGCGCGCTTCACGTGGGCGGTGCTGCGTCCGGACCGCCGGTGGCGCGGGCGGACGCTCGCGGCGCCCCGCAGGTGAGACAGGGCGTCGCGAACACCCTGCAAAGAGAGGTGGTCGCGACCCGACCATCCGGAGGATCCTGAGGGCGTGGACGGTGCTGGGGACCACCACCGGGGCGCCACGCCGGCGGGCCCGGACCTGCTCGGGCTGCTCGCCCACGACCTGATGACGCCGCTGACGGCGACCGCCGGCCTCGCCGAGGTGCTGCGGATGCGCGAGGAGCGGCGGTTGGGCGCCGAGTCGCTCGAGCTGCTGGTGGAGCTCGAGGCGGGTTCGCGCCGCGCGGCCGACATCGTGCGCCAGACGCTCGACTACGCGCGGGCGACGGCCGCCGAGGGCCGCAGCCGCGTCGACGTCCGTGCGATGCTCGAGGACGTCGCCGCCGAGCTGCGGACGCTGGTGCAGGAGCGCCGCGCCGCGATCCGCTGGGACGGCGCCGCGCACGAGCTGTGGGGCCGGCCGCTCGTCGTCCGCCAGGTCCTGGCCAACCTCGTCGCCAACGCCGTGCGCCACGGTGCCCACGACGTGGCCGTCGGGCTCGAGGTGACCACCGACGGGGTGGTGGTCGAGGTCCGGGACGACGGGCCGGGCATGCCCGACGCGGTCGCGCGGGCGCTGGAGGCCCGCGGACCGGCGGTCTCCAACGGCCGTCTGGGCCTCGCGCTCACCCGCAGCCTCGTGGCGGCGGAGGGCGGCTGGATCACGGCGACCCCGCGCGAGGGCGGCGGGACCACGGTGGCCTTCGTCCTGCCCCAGCGCCGGCGCTTCAGCCGCGACGAGACGCCGAGCGCCACAGGAACAGCGCCCCGATGAGGCACATGAGCGCGCCGGTCGCCGCGACGCGCTCGACGGGCTGGAGGGCGAGCTGGAGCGGGACCACGCCGAAGACGCCGGCCTGCGCGCCGCGGGCGAACGACCGCGTCACGGCGGTCACGAGCAGGCAGAGCGCCAGCGCGAGGAGGGCGGGGACGGCCGCCGCCGCGAACATCCCGCCGGCGAAGGTCATGACCGCCTTGCCGCCCCGGAAGCGGGCGAAGAGCGGCAGGGCGTGGCCGACCATGGCGGCGCCGACGCCCGTGTAGGCGCCGTACGCGTCGCCGGTCAGCAGCCACCCTGCGACGCCGGCCAGCGTCCCCTTCAGGCCGTCGCCGACGAAGGCCGGCCACGCGCGCCGGGCACCCAGCTGCTCGAGGGCGTTCCAGGCCCCGGGGTTGCCGTCGGCCGTCTGGCGCAGGTCCACGCCGTGGCGGCGCGCGACCCAGAGGGCGGCGGGCACCGACCCCAGCAGGTAGCCCAAGATGGCGGTGAGGACGTACTCCAAGACCGTGGTCGCATCCTTCCACCTGCACCGGTTCGGCCGGGAGCACGCTCCCGAGGCGCTCTCGCGCATGGGCCTGGACCGCCCGCTCCTGCGCCGCCAGGCCGGGCTGCGCTTCTGGCGGCTGCTGGGGACCGGCCGAGGCCGCACCATGACGCTCGGCGCCGACCTGCGCCGCTGGGCGCTCTTCGCGGTCTGGGAGGACGACGCGGCGCTCGACGCCTTCCTGGCCTCGTCGGAGGTCGCCGCGCGCTGGCGCGCCACCGCCCGCGAGCGCTTCCACGTGCGCCTCGACGTCCGGCGCTCGCACGGGGCGTGGGGCGGCGCCAACCCGGTCCCGGTCGCGGCGGGCGGTGGCGTGCCCGACGGCGGCCCCGTCGCGGTCCTGACGCGGGCGACGATCCGTCCCGGCGCCCTCGTGCCCTTCTACCGTGCCATCGAGCCGCCGGCTCGCGCGCTGCTGGGGAGCGAGGGCCTCCTGGCCTCCGTCGGCGTCGGCGAGTGGCCGCTCGCGCGCCAGGCGACGTTCTCCCTCTGGCGCTCGACCGCGGACCTGCAGGCCTACGCCTACCGCCGCGCCGACCACGCCCGGGTCGTCCGGCGCACGCGCGACGAGCGCTGGTACAGCGAGGAGCTCTTCGCCCGCTTCCGCCCGCGTGACGCCGAGGGCACGTGGGACGGGACCGACCCGCTCGCGCCGGTCAGCGGCTGAGCAGCGCGTCGAGGCGCGCCCAGAAGGTCCGGCGCGCCGCGGCGTCCTCGCGCTGGGGCGCGAGGTGGTCGGCGACCTCGGGGTCTCGCACGAGCACGAACCGGCCGCCCGGCACGGCCCGCGCGATGCGGCGTGCCCAGCGCGTGCCGACGACGACGTCCTCGGTCCCGGCCAGCGCGACGACCGTCGTGCCGCGCGGCGTCGTGCGCGGGTCGCGCTCGGGCAGGAGGGCCGGCAGGCCGAGGATCGACCGGCCCGGGTAGGCGGCGAAGACGGCCCGCGGCCGGGGCAGGCCCAGCGCGCGGGCGCCCGCGGCGAGGTCCGCGGCCAGCGCGCCGCCCGCGCTGTGGCCCGCGACGACGACGTCGTCCTGGTCGGCCGGGGCGCGGCGCAGCGCCGCGTGCACGCCCTCCGCGGCGTCGGCCAGGACCCCGTCGAGGCCGATGAACGGCGGCTCCTGGTAGACGGGGAACACGACCTGGTGGCCGCCGGCGAGCAGGTGCAGCAGCCAGCCGCCGTACTGCTTGGGCGACACCGCGGTCCAGCCGTGGAGGAAGACCACCGTCGGCAGCGGCCGGCGCGCCGGCGCGTCGGGCGGGCGCAGGACGTACGCCGCCCGGGCACCCACGCCGACCTCGCGCACGAGCGGCTCCGAGCCCTCCGTCCGCAGCTCCACGCCGCCGCACCCGGCCAGGGCGAGGGCGGAAAGTGCCAGGCACATTCCGCCGAGGGCGGAAGGTGCCAGGCACATTCCGCCCGTCCTGCGGCGCGGACGGCCCCGTCGGGGTGGAAGGTGCCTGGCACCTTGCATCAGGCGGGCCCGAGCTCGCGGGCGACGAGGGCGCCGCCGAGCATGACGAGCGGCAGGCCGCCGCCGGGGTGGGCGGTGCCGCCGACGCGCAGGAGGTTGCGCACGCCGCGGACGCGGTGGCCGGGGCGGCGCACCGCGCCGAGGCGTCCGTGGGTCGCCGCCCCGTAGATCGCGCCGCCGACGGCGCCGGTCTCGGTCGCGAGGTCGTGCGGCGAGCGGACGTGGCGGGCCAGGACGCGGTCGGCGACGCCGAGGCGGGCGACGACGCGGTCGGCCTGCGCCTCCCAGTCGGCGTCGACGCCGGTCGGCGCGTTGACGAGGACGAACCAGCCCTCCTGGCCCTCCGGCTCGCTGGCGGGGTCGGTGGCCGCGGGCGCGCTGACGTACACCGTCGGGTCGCGCACCGGCCGGCGGTGGACGAAGAGGTCGTCGAACTCCGCGTCGAGGTCCGCGGGGAAGCGGAGCTCGTGGTGGGCGAGGCCGTCGGTCCGGCCGTGCACCGCGAGGAGGACCGCGAGCCCGCTGGACGAGCGCTCGGGCACGCGCCACGCACCGGCGCCGCCGTGCAGGAGCCGCGCGAGGGCGAGCGCGTCGCCGTCCCAGACGACCGCGTCGGCGGGCACCACCGTCGCGGAGCCCCCCACCCGGACCCCGTCGACCCTGGCGCCCGCGCGCACCAGGCCGGTCGCCCGCGTGTGGATGCGCAGCTCCCCGCCCAGCTCGGCGAAGCGGGCGACGAGCGCCTCGACGACGCGGAACAGGCCGCCGCGCGGGTGCCAGGCGCCGAAGGCGTGCTCGACGTAGCCGGCGACCGCCAGCGCGGCCGGTGCCCGCCGCGGGTCCGAGCCCGCGTAGGTCGCGAAGCGCTCGACGACCATCCGCAGGCGCGGGTCGCGCACCGTCGCGCGGGCCAGGCCGCGCAGGGTCTGCCACGGCCGCACCGCGAGGCCGTCGCGCGGGTCGGGCGCCGCCTCCCCGGGTCCCGGTCGCCGTGGGGGCCACGGCGGCGGGCCGGTGAGGAAGCGCTCGCTCGCCCGCCACATCCCGTCGCAGACCGCGAGGAAGCGCCGCCAGTCCTCGCCCGCGCCCGGCGACCAGCGCTCGAGCGCCTGCGCGCTGGCGTCCCGGTCGGCGCTGAGCTCGACGGCGGTGCCGTCGGCGAACCGGTACCGGGTGACCGGCTCGACCGCCAGCAGCTCGAGCGGCGCGGCGCCGACGTCGCGCAGGAGGTCCTGGAGGACGTGGGGCATCGTGAGCAGCGACGGGCCCGCGTCGAACCGGTGGCCGGCCAGCCGCACGAGCGAGCACTTGCCGCCGACGGCTCCCGACTGCTCGAGCACCGTGACGTCGTGGCCGGCGTGCTGGAGCCGGACCGCCGCCGCGAGCCCGCCGACCCCGGCCCCCACGACGACGACGCGCATCAGCCCCGCGCCAGCCGGGCGCGCAGGGCGGGCACGGCGAACGCGCCCATGGCGGCGAAGCCGGCAGCGGCGACGCCGGGCGCACCCCAGAAGCGCACGCCGGCGACCGTCTCGCCGACCCACGTCCAGAGGTAGAGCACGAGGTCGGCGTCGTCGGGCTCGCCGTCGCCGTCGAGCAGCGCCCACAGGCCGAAGAGCCCCAGCCCGGTGACGAACCAGCCGCCGAAGTTCGACAGCGGCACGCCGGCGTACGCGCCGCCGCCGGGCCAGCGCCAGTGACCCTCGCGGACCATCCGCGGGTCGAGGTGGACGTCCCACGCCGTGAGCGCGCCGGCGGCCGTCGCCACCCGCGCGGCCGGGGACCGCGCCACGAGGCCGGCGACCGACCACGCGGCCGGGGACAGCATCGTCCACGCGACCGGGACGCCGGGCGGTACCCCGAGGACCTTCGGGCCCAGGCCATCGCCGTAGGCGTAGCGGCCGAACGGCCGGCCGGTGCGCACGCCGACGACCTCGGCGACCGTCCCCACGCCCGCGCTGCACGCCACCATCGCCGCGGCCCGCCGGCCACCCACGCGCTCGCGCAGGGACTGGACGGCCGCGGCGGCGACGACGCCCATCACGGCCTGCGTCGCGCGCACCCGCCAGCGCGCCGGCACGGCGGGGTAGACGAGCTGCACGCCGACGACGGCGCCCGCGAGGAGCCGGGAGGACCGCACGGCCCGAAGGCTCTCAGGCCGCCACGCGGGCGCGGGCCGCCACCGCGAGCTTGCGTCGGGTCGGCACCACGGCGCGACCCGGCCGCGCCCCGTAGCCGTCGCGCTCGATCTGGCGCAGGATCTCCCGGTACATCGCGCCCGCCGCGCGGATGGCGAAGCGTCCACGGGCCAGCAGCGCGACCCCGGCCAGTCCCTCGTCGTACAGCGCGTCGGCCCGCGTGATCTGGTCGCGCACGAGCGCCTCCCGGTGACCCGGCAGCGCGTCGCCGCCGAAGCGCGCGAGCGTCTCCTGGGCGAGGTAGACCCGGCCCTGCTCGCGGTCCTCGTCGATGTCGCGCAGGATGTTCGTGCGCTGCATCGCGCACCCCAGCGCCGCGGCCGCGCGCGCCGCCTCGCGCTCGCGCCCGGGCACGACGCCGAGCACCGCCGCCATCAGCAGCCCGACCGTCCCCGCCACCCGGTGGCAGTAGACGTCCAGCTCCTCCTCCGTCGCGATCGGCCGGGCCGCGAGGTCGTCGCGCATGCCGCGGCAGAAGTCCTCCACCGCCTCGCGCGGCAGGCCGTGCCGGCGGTCGAGCGCCGCGAGGATCGCCGCCTCGCGCGAGCGCACGGCGCCGGTCGCGCACCACGCCTCGACCGCCTCGACCTCCGCCGCGGCCCGCGGGTCGCCGAAGTCGACGAGGTCGTCGAGCGTGCGCAGGACGAGGTAGAGCAGGTGGACGTCGTCGCGCACCTCGCGCGGCAGCAGCCGGCACGCCAGCGAGAAGGTGCGGGCCACGCGCGCGGTGGTCGCGCGCGCCTCCGCCACGAGCCTGTCCTCAGACGACGGCAGCAGCATCTGCCGCCCTCCCGCGCGTGGCCGGCAGGTGGGGGTGGTCCTCCAGCACGAGCCCCGCCGTGACCTCGGCGCCCAGCACCACGCCCGGGATGCCCGCACCGGGATGGACGCCGCCGCCGACGTGGTAGAGCCCGGCGACCTTCGGGTCGCGGTTGTGCTGGCGGAACCACGCCGACTGGTGGAGCGTCGGCTCCGTCGCGAAGGCGTTGCCGTCGACCGCCCCGAAGCGCGTCCGGAAGTCCTGCGGCGTCATCCGGTGCTCGACCACGGTCGCCGCGCCGAGCCCCTCGAGGCCGAAGGTCGTCTCGAGGTCGCGCACGAGCCAGTCGCGCACGCGATCGGCCTCGACCGCCCAGTCCTGGCCGCCGCGGAGGTTGGGGACCGGCAGCAGGACGCAGATCGAGTCGCCGCGGCCGTCGCCCATCGCCGGCTCGGTCCGCGTCGGGACGTGGAGGTACGTCGACGACGTGCGCGGCAGCCGGCCGCGCCGTGTCACGTCCGCGATGAAGTCCTTGTAGCCCTCGCCCACCAGCAGCGTGTGGTGGTGCAGCTGCTCGAAGGGGCGGTCCGTGCCGAGGTAGAGCAGGAAGCACGACATCGTCGGCCTGAGGCGGCGCAGCGGCGGGCGTCGGCCCAGGAGCTCGTGCGTGGCCAGCACGTCGCCGTTGCCCACCACGACGTCGGCGGCGATCCGCTCGCCCCCGCGCGTCACGACCCCGGTCACGCGACCGCCGGCCGTCTCGATGCGCTCGACCTCGGTGTCGCAGCGGACGTCGAGCGCCCGCGCCATCGCCTCGACGATCGCGTGCACGCCGCCCGTCGCGTACCAGACGCCGTCGAGGAACTGCAGGTAGACCAGCGCGCCGTAGATGGCGGGCACCCGGAAGGGGTCGCCGCCGATGAACAGCGAGTGGAAGCTCATCGCCTCGCGGACCCGCGGATGGCGGAAGTGCCGGGCGACCATGTGGTGCAGCGGCACCGCCGCGCCCAGCGACAGCATGCGCGGCAGGAAGCGGACGAGGTCCATCGGCGAGAGGAAGGCGCGACGGCCGGCGGCGACGATGCCGTCGGTGTAGATCGGCGCCAGCGCCTCCATGAAGCCCTCGAACGCGGCGGCGTCGCGCGCGCTGAACCGCGCGAGCTCGTCGGGCATGCGCTCGCGGGCGACGAAGTCGAGGTGGCGCTCCTCACCCGCCCAGTGGATCCGGTAGTAGGGGTCCAGCGGCTGCAGGTCGACCTCGCGGTGGAGGTCCAGGCCGCCCGCGGCGAACGCCTCCTCGAGGACCCACGGCATGGTCACGAGCGACGGCCCGGTGTCCCACGTGAAGCCCGCGTCGCGCAGCTGGCCCGCGCGGCCGCCCGGCCGCTCGCCGCGCTCGAGCACGCAGACCTCGAACCCCGCGCCCTGCAGGCGCAACGCCGCGGCCAGCCCGCCGAGCCCGGCGCCGATGACGACGGCCCGCCGGGTCACGCCAGGTGCTCCTCGCCGAGCTGTGCGGCCGACGCGGCGCCCGCGGCCCACACCGCGATGCGCAGCTGGCGCACGACCGTCCCGAGCGCGGCCCCGGCGCGCCCGTCCTGTGCCGCGACGAGCAGCGGGCGCGCGAGGCCGGCCACGTCGGCGCCCAGCGCGAGCGCCTTGGCCGCGGCGACGCCGTCGCCCACGCCGCCCGAGCCGACGAGCGGCAGGCCGGGCGCCGCGGCCCGGGCGCCGCGCAGGGCCTCCGCCGTCGGGACGCCCCAGTCCGCGAAGGCCTGGGCCACCGCGCCCGCGCGGCCGTCGCGCCGTCCTTCGACCAGCGCCCAGTTCGTGCCGCCGGAGCCGGCGACGTCGACCGCCGAGACGCCCACGGCGGCCAGCTGCCCCACATCCTCGGGGTCCATGCCGAAGCCGACCTCCTTCACGAGGACCGGGCGCGGAGACAGTCGCTGCACGGTGGCGGCGATCCGCTCGAGCACCCCGGCGAAGCACGGCTCGCCCTCGGGCTGCACGGCCTCCTGCACCGGGTTGAGGTGGACGAAGAGCCCGTCGGCGTCCAGGAGCTCGACCAGGCGCTCGGCGCGGTCGGGTTGGAGGGCGACCGCCCCGAGGTTGGCCAGCACGAGCGGCGGGCGCGGCGCGCCGGCGGGCCGGTAGGTCTCCAGCAGCGACGGGTCGTCGAGCAGCGCCCGTCCGGAGCCCAGCGCCAGGCCGACGCCGTGCTGCGCCGCGGCCGCGGCCAGCGCGCCGTTGACGGCGCCCGCCTCGGCCGTCCCGCCGGTCATCGCGCTGACCAGGAGCGGTGCGGCGAGCGTCGCGCCGGCGAACGACGTCTCGAGCGCCACGTCCTCCAGGTCGCGGCCCGGCAGCGCGCGGTGGCGCAGGCGCAGCTCCTCCAGGCCCGACCCGCGGGCGTGCAGGACCCCCGGCCCGGCGGCGATCCGCAGGTGGTCGGCCTTGCGCGCGCCCGCGCTTGCTGTGGTCTCGGCGTCTGGTCTCGCTGTCACTGGCCCTCATGGGCCAGTACGCGGAAGCCGCGGTTCAGGAGCACTCGGGCGTGACGTTCGGGGTCCGGCGAGTGCAGCAGGACGACGCCCAGGCGCCGTCCGCCGCGCTGCGCGGCGGCCACGAGGCAGCGCCCGGCGGCGTCCGTGTAGCCCGTCTTGACCCCGATGACGCCGGGGTAGCCGCGCCGCAGCAGCGGGTTGGTGTTGTAGAGCTCGAGCCGGCCGCCCTTGATGGGGAACCGCAGGCGCACGCGGCGGCGCTTGACGATCGCGGCCAGCCGCGGGACGTCGAGCACCATGCGGGCCTGCGCCGCGAGGTCCGAGGCGCACGAGTGGTTGTGCGCGTCGACGATCCCGCTCGGCGAGGCGTAGTGCGTGCAGGACATCCCCAGCTCCTGCGCGCGCTGGTTCATCCGCGCGACGAACGCCTTCTGCGACCCCGCCGCGCGCAGGGCCAGGGCGATGGCCGCGTCGTTGCCGGACACCAGCATGAGCCCGTTGAGGAGGTTCTCGACGCTCACGCGCTTGCCGCGCGGCAGCACGCCCACGCCCGATCCCGAGTAGCCGAGGACCTCCTTGGAGATCCGCGCCTTGTCGTCGGGCGCGAGGCGCTCGGCCACGAGCGTCGCGGTCATCATCTTCGTGAGGCTGGCGATCGGGAGGATCCGCGTCGGGTCCTTGCGCCACAGCACCTCGCCGGTGTCCAGGTCGAACAGCAGCCCGGAGCGTGGCGGCTGGCGGAAGCGCTGGTGGACCGGGTCGCGCGGGTCGCCGAGCTTCACCGCGAGGGGCCGCGTGTTCGCGTCGACGTAGAGCGGGCCGTTGGCGGCCTGCGTGGGCGGGCGCGCTGGGCCGGGTGCGACGGCGACCGGCGCCTGGGTCGAGGGTCCGGCGGACCCGCCGTCGTCCCCACAGCCGGCGAGGATGGCCGCGGCGAGCACCGCCGCGGCGACGAGGCGGGCCGGCCGCCCGCTCACGACGAGGGCGGCTCCCGCAGCGCGCCCAGCACGCCGAACCCGAACATCGCCAGCACGAGCGCGCTGACGACCGTCAGCACGTCGGGCCCGGTGTCGACCGCGACGTAGACGGTCAACCCGAGCAGCAGGCCGCAGAAGACGAGCGCGGCGACGAGGATCGGCCGGTGGGCGGGGTCCACCCGGCTCAGTAAACCGGGCGGCGCCCGCGGTCCGCGCCGCCTGACACGCGCGTTGCAAAGACCTTGACGAGCAGCGCGCCGAAGACGAAGCCGCCGATGTGCGCGAAGTACGCCACGCCACCCGCGTCGCCGGCCGAGCCGACGAGGTCGAAGTAGCCGAAGGCGATCTGCTGCAGGAACCAGAAGCCCAGGAAGAAGAGCGCCGGCAGCTCGAGGATCGTGACGAACAGGATGATGAAGACCAACGTCACGACCCGGGCGCGCGGGTAGAGCACGAGGTAGCCGCCCAGCACGCCGGCGACGGCACCCGACGCGCCCACCAGCGGGACCGTCTCGCCGCTGCCCACGAGGTACTGGCCGACGAGCGCCGCGAGCCCGGCCAGCAGGTAGAAGGCCAGGAACGTCACGCGGCCCATGCTGTCCTCGACGTTGTTGCCGAAGACCCACAGGAAGAGCATGTTGCCGCCGATGTGCAGCAGGCCGCCGTGGAGGAACATCGACGAGAAGGCGGTCACCACGAGGCTCGGCTGGCCGCTGACGTCGCCGCAGCCGACCTGGTCGCCCTGGACGACGCACTGGTCGCCCAGATGCGAGGCCTCGTAGGGGATGAACCCCCAGTCGTAGAGGAAGGTCGGCGAGGGCCCGTTCCACAGGTCGCCGCCGTCGCGCAGCGACAGGAAGAACGCGACGACGTTGGCGAGGATGAGCGCGACCGTGACGACCGGGAAGCGGTCGGTCGGGATGGAGTCCTTGAGCGGGAACACGCTGCGCGGACGCTACCCGCCGCCATGCTGCGCCAAGATGGCGGGGTGTCGAGGGAGGAGCTGCGCGAGCAGGCCCGGCTGCTGGCCGACGAGACCCTGAAGGGCCTGGCGGGCGCCCGCCGCCCCCTGCAGGCCGAGCGCGTCGCGGCGTTCTTCGGGCTCCTGCTCGACGTGGAGGACGCGCCCGAGGTCGTCGTCGACGAGCTCGAGCGCCGCGCCACCGGCGAGGCCGCCGACGTCCTGGACCGCCTGCGCCGGCTCTTCGCCGAGCCGCTCGGCCCGCTCGCCGACGCCGCCCTCCAGCGCCTCGCCGCCACCGGCGTCGCGCCCGTGACCGCGGCGCCCGAGCTCGAGCTGCGCCGCCTGCGCCGCGACCAGGAGGAGGGCGCGTGGGTCCTCGCCGGCCAGCTCGAGGCCGAGGGCGCGCACTTCACCCTCATGCTCGCCGCCGACGCCAACGGCCTGGCCGGCGGCCTGGGCGACGACCGCGCCGCCGTCGAGGCCGAGGCGCTCATGCTCGAGCTCACGCCCGAGGGCGAGGAGATCGCCCGCGCGGCCGCGATCACCGAGGTCCGCACGCTCCTGGCCGAGGCGGTCGAGCTCCAGGCGGGCGTCGACGAGGGCCTCGCGCTGGACGGCCCCCTCGTGGCGCGCGCGCTGGGGCTGCCCCCGGGGTCGTGGCCGGCCCTGCCGGTGCTGCGGCGGCCGGCGGTGCCGCGCGGCGCGGCGGGGGCGCCGCGCCGGGATCCGCGGGCGGTGAAGAAGGACAAGCGCAAGAGCGCGAAGGCGGCGCGGAAGCGCAACCGGCGCTAGGGCGTTGGTGGCGTTCGGCGGTGGCGTTCCGCTCCGGCGCTCGTCGGGCCCGAAGCGGTCGCCGTTCTGCACTGAAGGAGGGGGAGGCCTGAGCCGCCCGGCGGTCGGAGGGGCGGATCTGGTGCCCGGGCACACCGACGGGTGCGGTCCGTCCGTGACCCTGTCGTCTCCGGCCCTATAGGGGGCCGAACTGCAGGGTGACGAGCAGTCAGCCGCGCGGACCCTCACGGCGGTGTGGTGCGACCACCCTTCGAACCCCCAGGACCGCCCGAACCTCGCCCAGGACGGCCCGAAGCCCGCCCGACGCCTCGCGATCCACGCGCCGGCCGGCCGGTTCCCCTCCCTCAGTGCGAGACAGCGACGGATTCGGCCACCGCGACCGCACCGCGCGGAACGCCACAGCCGCCGACGCGACCGCGACCGACCCTCAGGCCGAAGCCGCCAGCGGCCCCACCCCGGGCCGCTCCTGGCGCACGTGCTCGTCCGCGTGGTAGCTCGAGCGCACGAGCGGGCCGGCCGCGACGTGCAGGAAGCCCATCCGCTCGCCCTCGCGCGCCAGCGCGTCGAACTCCTCGGGCGTCCACCACCGCACGACCGGGAGGTGGCGCTCGGTCGGGCGCAGGTACTGGCCGACGGTCACCACCTCGACGTCGTTCTCGCGCAGCTGGCCCATCGCGTCGACCATCTCGTCGAAGGACTCGCCGAGGCCGACCATGAAGCCCGACTTGGTGACGACCTCGTCGCCACCGAGCTCCTTGGCCGTGCGCAGGACGCGCAGGGAGCGCGACCAGGTCGAGCCGCGGCGGGCCAGCGGGTACAGGCGCGGCGCCACCTCGACGTTGTGGTTGAAGACGTCGGGGCGCTCGGCGATGACCT